>JAZQAE010000186.1:0-1696 GCA_045544995.1 Eubacteriales bacterium | reverse complement strand
AAAGATCCCAAAGACCCACGTTCCAATGCACCAGATCAATATCATCCGGCCAACCGCCGTCTACCTTCCAGGCCTTAGCCATCCGCAGAACGTTCTGCGTAAATTTGCAGTTGACGGGAGGATAATAGACCTCTGCCACGCTCTCCAGCGCAGCCTTGACGTACTTATCGTACCCCATCCGGATCGAATCGCCCAACAATACTACCTTTTTCATCGTTTTTCTCCTTTCAAAAGTGCCACACATTCACAGTGATGAGTCCTCGGAAAGAGATCCACTGGGGTGGCGCTGACGGTTTTGAAGCCGTCTCCTTCTAAAATTTTCAGATCCCTGGCAAGCGTCGCCGCATTGCAGGAAACGTAAACCAATTTTTGCGGTGCCATCTGCCGAATCGCCTCCAAAGTGGCCGGATCGCACCCTTTTCGGGGCGGGTCCACAATGATCACATCGAAGGTTCTGCCCTCAGACGCAAAACGGGCAGCCGCCTCCTTGGCGTCGGCGCAGAAAAACTCTGCATTTTTAATTCCGTTCAGCCGGGCATTTTCCTTGGCATTTTCAATGGCTTCTGGGATGATTTCCACCCCCACCAATTCCCGGCACCGGTCTGCTAAAGACAGCCCGATGGTTCCGATCCCACAATAGAGATCCAATACCCGTTCCGTACCGGTCAATTCCGCTAAGTCGATCGCCTTTTGGTAAAGCCTTTCCGTCTGACGGCGGTTAACTTGGTAAAAGGATTGGGGAGCAATGCGGTAACGCTTGCCCAGCAATATATCTTCAATAAATCCGGGTCCCGATACGATCTCTGTCCGTTTGCCTAAAACCACGTTGGTATTGCGGTCATTATAATTGACAGCAACGGTTTTGACTTCGGGGAAGGCGGCGATCAACTCTTCAGCAAATTGTTTTTTTAGAGAAAAGTTCTTTTGGTTGACCACCAAACAGACCAAAACCTCTCCGGTGGCCTCTCCCCGACGCAGATACAAATGCCGTACCAACCCGGTATAGCCTTGCTCCTCATAGGCAGAGATGCCATACTTTTCCATGAAGCAAAGCGTCCATTCCAAAATCTCATTGAAAACTTTCGGCTGGATGGCGCAGGGAGCGCCGCTGACCACCCCATGACTGCCGGCGGCGTAAAATCCGCCCTGAGGCTTGTCCTTGATCTGCCGGATGGGGAACTGCGCCTTATTGCGGTAACCGGTCTGCTCCGGCGCACCGATGGGCGGAGAAAGTTCCAAGTCCACGCCGCCGATCCGACGCAACTGCGCCCCGACTCTTGCGGATTTCAGCCGTAACTCCTCCTCATAAGACAGGTGCCAGAAGGCACAACCACCGCACCGGCTTCCCAAGAGGCACTCCGGCTCCACCCGATGAGGAGACGCTTCGATCAACCGTAGAAGTTTTCCATAGCCAAAGCTTTTTCCCACTTTTACCACTAAGATCTCCGCCTCTTCGCCGGCCACCGTTCCCGGCACAAACAGCACGTAGCCATCTACCCGGGCAACACCGAATCCTTCGTCGGTATAATCTTCAATTTTCACAATGTAGCGTTCGTTTTTCTTCATGCGGATATTATATCACGCTCATACATTATTTACAATTAAAAGATTTACAAAAATTCGCAGCTATGCTATACTTTTTTCATAAAACCAACGAAATAGAGGCATTTTTATGAAAAAAAGTTTTCTTTTGTTA
>JAZQAE010000185.1:0-2148 GCA_045544995.1 Eubacteriales bacterium | reverse complement strand
ACGGCACGGTATATCGGGATCAACGTCAAAAAGGTTATTGTCCGAACCATGCTGGTCTCCGGTGCTGTCTGCGGTATTGCCGGTTTTCTCTTGGTCAGCGGTACCGGCCATACCATCGGCCCTAATACGGTGGGCGGTCAGGGCTTTACTGCGATGATGGTCTCCTGGATGGCGAAGTTCAATCCCATCACCATGATTGCAACCTCTGCGTTGATCATCTTCCTGCAACAGGGTGCCACAACCATTGCGACCTCCTTCCGGCTGGATTCCAGTCTGGCAGATATTGTGACGGGGATCATCCTCTTCTTTATTATTGGTTGTGAATTTTTCATTGAATATCAGATCAAGTTCCGTCGGAGCAGAAAGGGGCTGGAAAAATGAAGGAATTTTTAGCATTTCTTTGCGGATTCATTGTCGTTGCTATTAAGCAGGGCACACCGCTGATTTTCGGCTCGACCGGTGAGATCTTGACGGAGAAGTCCGGTAATCTGAACTTGGGTATTCCGGGAATTATGTACATGGGCGGTGTTTCCGGTGTAATTGGTGCTTTCTTTTATGAAAAGGCCATGGGCGGCGCTCCCCTCAATCCGGTTCTCGGAATTTTGATCCCCTTTGTAGCCGCTTTGTTGGGCGCCGGTTTTTTAGCGCTGATCTATAGCTTTTTAACCATAACTTTACGGGCAAACCAGAACGTGACCGGTTTGGCCTTGACCACTTTCGGCGTGGGCATCGGCGATTTCTTCGGCGGTTCGCTTGCACGGCTGTTTGGTGAGGGCGGCTCGCTTTCTATTCGGCAGACCAGTATGCTTTATCGCACCACGTTGCCGTTTGCTCAAAAATGGGGACCCATCGGAGAAGTTTTCTTCTCGTACGGATTTTTGGTTTATCTGGCGATCGTGGTAGCTTTTATTTCCGCCTTCGTCCTCAAACGGACGAGAATAGGGCTTAATCTTCGTGCCGTGGGCGAAAACCCTGCCACTGCCGATGCCGCCGGCATCAATGTGACCCGTTATAAATATGTGGCAACGGTGGTAGGCGGAGCCATTGCAGGATTGGGCGGTCTTTATTATATTATGGACTATGCCTTCGGCACCTGGAGCAGCGGTAGCTTCGGCGATCGTGGTTGGTTGGCAATTGCACTGGTTATTTTTGCTCTGTGGCGGCCTAATACGGCATTGTGGGGGTCGCTCCTCTTTGGTGCGCTTTATGTTTTACCGGCGTATATTCAATACGGAGAAAACAGAATGGTGCAGTACTTTGTAATGATGCTTCCTTATGTAGTGACGATCGTGGTATTGGTCATCACCAGTATGCGTAAGAAGAGAGAGCATCAGCCGCCGGAGAGCCTGGGCTTGCCGTATTTCAGAGAAGAAAGATAAAATTAACAAATTTACACTTGCAAATGCCGTTGTTTTCGCTATAATATTCTAGGCTCAAAAACAACGGTATTTGTTTGGAGGAAAATAATATGAACTGTGACGTTTTAATTATCGGTGCCGGTCCTGCCGGTATCTTCACTGCGCTGGAGATGATCCGCAAGGGCAGTGAAAAAAAGATCGTAATCGTCGAAAAAGGGCTCCCGGTGGAGAAACGCCGTTGCCCGAAGCATAAGACCAAGCAGTGTGTCAACTGCAAGCCTTATTGCCATATCACCACCGGTTTTTCCGGCGCCGGTGCCTTTTCTGACGGCAAGCTTTCCTTAAGTTCCGACGTGGGCGGGGATCTGCCGGATCTGATCGGCGAAGAATTAGCACAGGAGACCATTGACTATACCGATAGCATTTATCTGGATTTCGGTGCTGATACCCACGTGGAGGGTGTCAGCAATCCCGAGGCGGTCAAGGAGATCCGTAAGCGTGCCATCCAGGCCGGTCTGAAACTGGTGGATTGCCCCATCCGTCATTTGGGTACGGAAAAGGCGCAGGATATTTACTATGCCATCGAGCAGTATCTTTTAGAGCATGGCGTGGAGATGTTCTTTAACCGGGAGTGCACCAACCTGATCATTGAAGAGGGTGTTTGCAAGGGCGGTTATATCAGCGACGGCAAGATCACGGAAGAATTTTGGGCGGAGCATACCATCGTGGCCACCGGCCGCCGTGGTGCGGAGTGGCTGGAGCATCTTTGCACGGAACATGAGATCGAGCA
>JAZQAE010000184.1:0-12251 GCA_045544995.1 Eubacteriales bacterium | reverse complement strand
GTGAGTAAACGGGAGGATTTCCGCCAGATCAGTTATATCCGTGCCGCCTGTATCAAGACGATTGCAGGACACGGCACCGATGGGTATCTGGAAGCGGTGGATTGTCTTTTGGAGGACGCTCATGCAGGTTGAAATTAAGCCGGGAATCGCCCGTGGAACGGTTTTGGCTCCGCCTTCCAAGAGTATGGCGCATCGGTATCTCATCGCCGCCGCCTTGGCAAAGGGGAGCAGTACCGTCCGGGGGATCGATTTCTCTCAGGACATTTTAGCCACGATGGATTGCCTTCGTTCGTTGGGCGTTGCGGTAGAAGTAAAGGGCGATTCCGTCCTTGTGGAGGGCGGACTTCATGCGCCCAAAGCACCGTTGCAATGCCGGGAAAGCGGCAGTACACTGCGGTTTTTCCTGCCGTTGTGCCTGTTGACCGGCACGCCGGCGGTTTTGCGGGGAAGTGCTCGGTTGCTGGAACGTCCCTTGCACGTTTATAAAGATCTGTGCGCTGAAAAGGGATTTTCCTTTACACAAAAAGAGGGCGAAATCTGCGTTTCCGGTGCCTTGGCGCCGGGAGATTACGCCGTAGACGGAAGCGTCAGCAGTCAGTTTGTGACGGGTCTGCTGTTTGCTCTCGTCACCTTGGAGGGAAAAAGCACCCTGCGCTTGACCGGTAAGGTCGAAAGCCGGTCTTATATTGATTTGACCCTCTCCGCTTTGAAAGCCTTTGGCTTTGAGGCCGGTTGGAGCGCCGAGGATGCGTTGTACGTTATCGGCGGCAGCGGTGTTCCGCAGGATCTTGCGGTAGAGGGAGACTATTCCAATGCCGCCTTCTTTGAAGCGCTGAACATGCAAGGAGGCGCCGTGGCACTTACGGGTCTTGCACCGGACTCTCTGCAGGGGGACCGGGTCTATCAACGCTATTTTGAAGAATTGAAAAAGGGAACCCCCACCTTGTCCCTGGCAGACTGCCCGGATCTGGGTCCCATCCTTTTTGCGGTGGCGGCCATGGAGCAGGGCGCCGTATTTACCGAGACGGCACGGCTGAAGATCAAGGAAAGCGACCGAGGGACGGCCATGGCAGAGGAACTGTTGAAATGCGGCGTAAAAATGGAGGTCGGGGAGGACTGCATCGTCGTTCCCGGCGGACAGTTACGTGCGCCCCGGCAACCCTTTGACGGCCATAACGATCACCGCATCGTCATGGCATTGTCGGTGGTATCTGCCCGGGTGGGCGGAATCATCCGAGGTGCCGAGGCGGTGGCCAAGAGCCTTCCTGATTTTTTTGAAAAACTTTCCGCATTGGGAATTGAGGTCATAAAAAATGAAGCTGAATAAAAATGCAAATACCAATATTTTGATCGTCGGTCTCGGCCTTTTGGGCGGTAGCTACGCCCGCGCCTTGAAAAAGAAAGGCTACCACGTGGAAGCGATCACCAAGGAGCAGTCCTCGGTGGATTATGCCTTGGCAAACGGCTTGATCGACGCCGGGTCTACCCAAGTAGATCCCCGGATGATTGAACGGGCAGAGTTGGTGATTTTTGCCTTGTATCCCCATGTTTTTATCGAGTGGATCCGGGAAAATCAAAAGCTCTTCCGCCCCGGCACCATTCTGACGGACGTTACCGGCGTGAAGGGGAGCGTAGTCTATGAAATTCAGGCAATGCTTCGGGAGGACGTGGAATTTATTGCCGCCCATCCCATGGCCGGTAAAGAGGTCTACGGCGTGGAGAACAGCGATGACCGCATCTTCGAGAATGCCAACTATATCGTCGTCCCCACGGAAAAGAATACGGAAGAAGCCATCCTGTTTTGCGAGGAATTGGGACGGGAATTGGGCTTTCAGACCGTCTCCCGACTCACGCCGGAGGAGCATGACGAGATGATCGCCTATCTTTCGCAGTTGACCCACTGTATTGCAGTGACCCTGATGTGTTGCCACGATAACGAGCATCTGGTGAAGTATACCGGTGACTCCTTCCGGGATCTGACCCGAATCGCCAAGATCAACGATGCCATGTGGAGCGAACTCTTTTTGATGAACAAGGCGGATCTTTTGGCACAGATGGATCTTTTTATAGAAAAATTTCAGCAATTACGAAATGATTTGGAGACAGACAACGTGGAGGATATGCGTTCCATGATGCGCCTGTCCACAGAGCGGCGAAAACTTTTTGATCGGTGAGGTGAACCACGATGATGAATATGGATTTCAAACGGAAACTGCCCATTCCGAAGCTGGTGAAAGAGCAGTATCCGGTGACGCCCAAGATGTTGGCGGTCAAAGAAAAGAGAGATGAAGAACTCCGCAAGATCTTTACCGGAGAGAGTGACCGTTTTTTATTGATTATCGGCCCTTGCTCTGCGGATTTCAAGGACTCGGTGCTGGACTATATCGGCCGTCTGCGCCTTTTGGAGGATAAGGTTCGGGATAAGATCATGATCGTCCCCCGGATCTATACCAATAAACCCCGCACCACCGGAGACGGCTATAAAGGAATGCTCCATCAGCCGGACCCCAATGAGAGCCCGGATATGTTGAAGGGCATCCTGGCGATCCGTGACGTACATATGCACGCCCTGGCAGACTATCAGTTTACCTGCGCCGACGAGATGCTCTATCCGGAAAATCACCGTTATCTTTCGGATCTGCTGTCTTACGTGGCGGTGGGCGCACGCTCGGTGGAGGATCAACAGCATCGGCTGACCGCCAGCGGCCTGGAGATCCCCGTAGGGATGAAAAATCCCACCGGCGGCGATCTTTCTGTGATGATGAATTCCATTACCGCCGGTCAGCATTCCCATACCTTCCTTTACCGCGGTTGGGAAGTAGAGAGTAAGGGCAATCCCTTGACCCATGCCATTCTGCGCGGTTATATCGACAGTAGCGGCCGCTCTCTGCCTAATTATCATTACGAAGATCTTCTGAAGCTCCATGAACTCTATGCCAAGAGCGGTCTTGCCAATCCGGCGGTGATCGTAGATACCAACCATGCCAATTCCGGCAAGCAGTATCTCCAGCAGATCCGTATTGCGCAGGACGTGCTGTATAGCGGTTCCCAGAATAAGGATATTAAGAAACTGGTCAAGGGCCTGATGATCGAAAGCTATATCGAAGACGGCGCCCGGAAGATCGGCGAATTTTGTTACGGTAAATCCATCACCGACCCCTGCCTCGGCTGGGACAAGACGGAAAGAATGGTATTGGAGATCGCAGAGCGGGTCTAAAATAACATAAAAGATCGGAGATCCTGTTAAAAGAGGATCTCCGATTTTTTAGTGATATTCTGTCAAGCCGGAGTGATATGATTGCCATACGGCAATCGTGATATTTTATTCGCCTTAAACTTGCGAAGCAAATAGAACTCAGCGATAAGCTGAATAAAACTGCGAAGCAATAAAACTCGCCAAAGGCGAATAAAACTGCGGCACACCATAGGGTGTGCCGCATGAGTGAGCCTGTAAGCCGAGTTCTGTCGAGAACAGTCATCTATCTGGGACGCCTGTTGCCAAACGCCTCAAGCCACGCTTTCGAAGTTCAAACGGGCGGGTCACCCTCGCTTCTGTCGGTGTTGCATCGGATAGGGTTTACAGACCCCCTATGTCACCATAGGGCGTGGTGAGCTCTTACCTCGCCTTTCCATCCTTACCGTAAAATACGGCGGTATATTTCTGTTGCACTCTCCCTGGAGTCGCCTCCGGTGGGCGTTACCCACTATCCTGACCCGTGATGCTCGGACTTTCCTCCGCCCCGAGGGACGGCGACTGTTCAGCCCACTGCATCGGTAGTATACCACAATTTTTTAAAAAAGTAAATAAAGTTATTGCTAAATAAAATAAATAATTATATAATATTTTTATATGCTATCAATAAAAGGAGCGGGAAAATGGAACATTTTGATCGTTTTATCCGAGATATAAAAGGAAAGACCGTCGGCGTCGTGGGGATCGGCATCTCCAATACGCCCATTATAACCATGCTGGCGGAGCTGGGGGCTCAGGTTCTGGCTTTTGATAAGAGAGAACTGGATCAGTTGGGGGACCCCGGAGAGACGTTACGGAAATTGGGGGTGCAGATGTACTGCGGTCCCGACTATATGGAGCATCTGGCGGGGGATCTGATCATCAAGACGCCGGGAATGCGGTTTGACCATCCGGCTTTGATGGCGGCCCGGAAAAAGGGGAGCGTCATCACCAGTGAGATGGAACTGTTTTTTGAATATTGCCCTTGCAAGATCGTAGCCGTGACCGGCAGCGACGGCAAGACGACCACCACCAGCTTAATTTATGAAATGCTCCGTCGCACCGGACGTAAAGTTCATTTGGGCGGTAATATCGGCTTTCCGCTGTTCTGCCGTCTCAAGGAAATGACGGCGGAGGATCTGGTGGTAGCGGAACTGTCCAGCTTCCAACTGCACACCTTGCAGAAAAGCGCCCATATCAGCGTGGTGACCAATCTTTCTCCTAACCATCTGGACGTCCATAAGGATATGGCGGAGTATACCGAAGCCAAGACGAATATCTTCCGCTATCAGGATGGGGAGGGTCTTTTGATCCTCAATGCCGACAACGAGATCACCGCCGGTTTTGCCAAAGACGCACCCGGTCAGGTGCGGATGTTCTCTGCCAAGAAGGAAGCGGATGCCGCCTATCGGGACGGCGCAATCTATCTTGACGGCAAGAAATTGCTGGATCGTTCCCGTCTCTTACTGCGTGGGGATCATAATGTGGAAAACTTTATGGCCGCCGTTCTGGCAGTACGGGATCTGGTGAGCGACGAGATCATTTATGAAGTGGCGGAGCAATTCGGCGGCGTCCGTCATCGGATGGAGTTTATCCGGGAAGTGAAGGGCGTCAAGTTCTATAACGATTCCATCGGATCTTCTCCCACCCGTACCATCGCCACCTTGCATAGCTTTGACCGTAAGGTTCGGCTTATTGCCGGCGGTTACGATAAAAACTTATCCTATGACGAACTGGGAACGGTGATCCCGAACCGGGTAGAGAAACTCTATCTCTGCGGTACCACCGCTCCCAAGATCCGGGATGCGGTCCGTGCGGTAAAGCCGGACTTTCCCATGGAGATCTATGCCGATCTGAGATCGGCCATCGAAACGGCTTACCGAGAGGCAAAGGACGGAGAGATCGTCTTGCTATCTCCCGCCTCCGCCAGCTTCGACCAGTTTAAGAATTTTGAGGAACGGGGCGATTTCTTCGTCTCGGTTGTGAAGGAATTAGTATGAAAAATCTTCAAAACTATTTGTTTGAACTCTGCGGTGAGCATCTGCCCTCCGGCTTTGAGGGCGGTTCCGTCAACGCACGGGATCTTTTGACGCCCTTGGTGGATGAATGTTACAGTGACCGTGCCGGAAACCTGATCGGCTTTCGGAAATCCGCCATCCCCGGCGCCAAGAAACTGCTCTTGGATGCCCACCTGGACGAGATCGGTCTGATGGTTACCAAAATCGACGATCACGGCTTTATTCATTTTACCAATCTGGCCGGCTTTTCTCCCATTAGTCTGCCGGCGGCCACGGTGACCGTCAAGGGCGTACGTCCTCTGCCCGGCGTGGTGGCGACCCTGCCTCCGCATCTTTTGACCGAGGAAGAGCAAAAGACGGCGTTGCCGATGAAAAAGATGGTGATTGATATCGGCTATTCCGCCGAACGGGCCCGTGAATTGGTCAAGGTGGGGGACCCCATCGTGTTGCGTCAGGGCTGTTTTGATCTGATGAACGACCGGGTGACCGGCAAGGCGTTGGATAACCGTGCCGGTGTGGCAGTCCTTTTGGACGTTTTGGCACGGCTGCAGAAAATGCCCCTGCCGGTGGATCTTTATACCGTTTTTTCTGCCGGGGAGGAATTCAGCGGGTTCGGTGTCCGTCATGCGGCATGGGAATTGGAACCGGACGAAGCCTTGGTGGTGGACGTGACCCACGGCGCTTCCGGCGGAACTCCGAAAGATAAAGCCTTTCCTTTGGGCTCCGGTGCGGTGATCGGTATTGCGCCCATTCTCAACTCAGAAGTAACGGACTGCCTCTTTTCTCTGGCAGAAAAGCATGAACTGCCCTTTGCCCGGGAGGCTGTTTCCGGACGGACGGGGACGAATAGCGATCATATTGCCGTCAGCCGTGGCGGTGTTCCCACCGGACTGGTCTCCATTCCGTTGCGCTATATGCATAGCGGGTGTGAGGTGGCGGATCTGAAGGATCTGCAGGCCGTCTCCCGCCTGATCAGTCGGTACGTTCTTTTGGGAGGGATCAAGCATGAATAAACAATTGAGTTATCTGACCTCCCTTTTCGGTGCCTCCGGCAGTGAGGGGGACGTCCGTCAGGCTATTTACAACGAAATTAAGGATCATTGCGATCGGATCGAAACAGATCGGATGGGAAACCTGATCGCTTTTAAGAAAGGGGCATCGGAAGCCCCCTTTACCGTCCTGCTGTCAGCCCATATGGATGAGGTGGGATTGATGGTGACCCATATTGACAGTGACGGTTATCTGAAATTTGATGCGGTGGGCGGTTTGGACCCCCGTATTCTGCCGGGAATGCACGTGGTCATCGGCAAGCGGAAGTATCACGGCGTCATCGGCGTATTAGCCCCCCACCTGACCAAAGGAGAAGAAAAGGCCCCTGCCATTGAAGATCTTTGTATCGACATCGGCGCAAACAGCAAAGAGGATGCCGAAGCCTTGGTGCAGATCGGCGATATGGTGGGGTTCGACAGTGATTATCAGGAATTTGGCGAAGGTCTTGTTCGGGCGAAGGCGCTGGACGACCGTGCCGGATGCTACGTGCTGATGGAACTGATGAAAAAAGACCTGCCCTTCGATCTCTACTGCGCCTTTACGGTGATGGAAGAGGTGGGATGTCTGGGCGCCATGACGGCATCCTATGGAATCCGACCTCAGTACACCATCGTGCTGGAGGGCACCACCGCCGGCGACATTCATACCGACGGCAATAAAACCTCCGTCTGCCGTGTGGGCGACGGTCCGGTTCTTTCCTTCATGGATGGCTCTGCGATCTATGACCGGGAGTTTTACGCCCTTGCCATGCGCTCTGCCAAAGAGGCCGGGATCGCCGTCCAGACCAAGGAAGCGGTGGCCGGCGGAAACGAAAGCGGAACTTATCAGCGCAGTTGGAACGGGTGTAAAGTTTTAGCAATTTCGGTTCCTTGCCGGTATATTCACACCCCGGTCAGTGTGGCTTCCCTGGACGATATTGAAAATACCCTCCGCCTGACTCAGGCGATTTTGAATCAGTTGCTTTGAGGTGATAACGATGATCAATGAAATGCATACTTTAGTAGGTCTTACCGGCGTTTCCGGCAATGAGACTGCCGTAGCAGACTATATCAAAGGGCAGATCCTGCCCTACGTGGATAAAGTGTATGAGGATACCCTCGGGAATTTGGTGGCCGTCCGGAAAGGGGAGGGCCCCAAGGTGATGCTGATGGCCCATCTGGACGAGATCGGCTTGGTGGCCAGCTTTGTGGACGAAAAGGGCTTCGTTCGTGTCTCCCCGGTGGGCGGCGTAGACGCCAAGATGGTGTTGGGCCGTCCCGTTCGGTTTGAAAACGGCGAAATGGGCGTTTTTATGACCGGCGATGAAAAGAAAGAAAAACTCACCGTGGCAGATTGCTTTGTGGATCTGGGTAGTGAAAATCGGGAGGAGACCCTCCGCCGAATTCAGATCGGCATGACCGCCTCTTTCGTGGGCGAGACCTTTGAGACCGGCAATAAGATCGTTTCCAAAGCCTTGGACGATCGGGTGGGTTGCTACTGCCTGATGGAGACCCTCCGCAGATTGAAAGCGCCTACCTGTGAAGTGTATGCGGTCTTTACCGTCCAAGAGGAGGTGGGACTCAGAGGAGCCAAGGTCTCCGGCTTTGAGATCGATCCTGACGTGGCGATTGCGGTGGACGTGACGCTGAGCGGGGATTATCCCAACGCCGAAGAAAGTACCGCCGTCCTCGGTAAGGGGACTGCCATTAAATTAAGGGATCGTTCCGCTATCTGTAATAAAGAGATTGTGGAGGATCTGGAGAACCTGGCCTCTCGCAAAGGAATTACCATTCAGAGAGACGTTCTTTCGGTGGGCGGAACCGACATCGGCAGCGTTCAGCTTTTAGGCAAAGGTGTTCGGGTCGGCGGATTGAGTATTCCCGTGCGGTACTGTCATTCAACTGTAGAAATGGCAGATAAGAGGGACGTGGAGGCGACGGTCTCTCTCCTGACCGCTTATCTTGAAAAATAATTTGCTTTTTAATATATCTTTTGCTATAATATAATTTATTGTTAAATTAAGTGTAAGGATGTGGCATTTTGCGTTTAAAATGTTTGGACATACAGGGATTTAAATCATTCCCCGATAAGATCAATATCGGCTTTGACCACGGCATCACCGCCATCGTCGGCCCCAACGGCTCCGGTAAGAGTAACGTTTCGGACGCCATCCGTTGGGTATTGGGTGAGCAATCCAATAAAAGCCTGAGAAGTACCAAGATGGAGGACGTCATCTTCTCCGGTACTGCCAAGCGGAAACCCCAGGGTTTTGCAGAGGTCAGCCTGACGATTGATAATAGTGACCACGCTTTAAACGTGGACTATAACGAAGTGATGATCACCCGTCGGTATTATCGGAGCGGAGAGAGTGAATACTTCATCAATAAATCTCCTGCCCGTCTTCGGGATATCCATGAACTGTTCATGGATACCGGTATCGGTCGGGACGGTTATTCCATCATCGGTCAGGGCACCATCGACCAGATCCTTTTGGGTAAGAGTGAGGAACGCCGTTCCATGCTGGAAGAGGTGGCCGGTATTTCTAAATTCCGTTACCGCAAGAACGAAGCGGAGCGGAAACTGAATGCCACCGAGGAAAATTTGGTTCGCTTGGGCGACATTGTGGGGGAACTGGAAGAGCGTCTGCCGGGCTTGGAGCGTCAGGCAGAAAAGGCGCGGAAGTACCTGGCAATGTATGAGGAGAAAAAGGACCTGGAGATCGCCCTTTGGTTGGAAGAACTGGAGGAGATCAAAGAGAACGCCCGAAAGATCGACGAACAACACGCCATTGCCAAGGGTCAGTTGGACGGCTTGAGCGTCGAGGTGGATAACATCGAGCAGGAGATCAATCAACTCTTTGAAGAGAATATTCAGATCACCACCGAGATCGATACCATCCGTCAGCAACAGACTGCTTGGGAAGAGCAGTTGGGCGCTATCTCCTCTCAAAAAGCCGTGCTGGAAAGCCAGGCGGAATTTGAAGAGGGCGTAATTGCCCGTCTGGAGCAGGAACTGACCACGGTAGGCTCCCGTAGAGAAGAGACCGAGGGGCAGATTCTGCAATTGAATCAGGATATTGAACGTAAGACGGCAGAGATCACGGCTTTGGATGAGCGGGTCAATGCCATTATCGAGGAGATCAAAGAGATCACCGCCAAGAGCGAGGATCAACAGCGCAAGACCGGTGCACTTCAGGCGCAGCTGCAAGAGAACAGCACCGAGCGTAACCGTCTGCAGATGGAGATGATCTCCGTTCGCTCCGGAATTGAGTCCTATCAGAAGCGCATCGCCGATCTGGCGGAAGCCCGTGCCGCTCAGCAGGAGCAGACCGTGGCCGTGGAGGAGGAACTCTCTCAGCTGAATCTCCAGAAGAAAGAAAAGGAAGAGGAAAAAGAAAGTGAGCAAAATTCCTCTGCCGGTCTTCGTAAAATGCTGGAGATCAAGGATCGGGTCTACCGCGAAGCCTTAGAAGCCGAGCAAAAATGCGCCGCTGAACGCAATGCTCTGGAGCAGAGAAGCCGGATCCTCGAAGAGATGGAAAAGCACCTGGAAGGCTTTGGCGGTGCCGTCAAGGCGGTGCTGGAGCAGAGCCGTCGTGGAATCCTGCAAGGAATCGTGGGCCCCGTCTCTCAGTTGATCAAAGTAGAAGAAGAATATCTGGTGGCCGTGGAGACTGCTCTCGGCGCCGGAATTCAGAATATTGTTACCAAGGATAACGTCTCCGCCAAGAATGCGATGCTCTGGCTGAAACGGCAAAAGGGCGGACGGGCAACCTTCCTGCCTTTAAACAGCATCACCCCGAAGCCCATCAAAGAGGATTATTCCAAGACGGCAGGGTTTGTGGGGATCGCAGACGAGCTGGTGGAGACGGATCCTGCTAACCGCAAGGCGATTGAATTCTTACTGGGTCGGACACTGGTTTGCGAGACCATCGACCATGCCATGGCTTTGGCGAAGAACATTCAAAACCGTTATAAGATCGTCACTTTAGACGGTCAGGTCATCAACGCCGGCGGTTCCATGACCGGTGGTAGTGCCGCCAAGAGCGGCGGACTGCTCTCCCGTGGAATTGAACTGGAAAAGATCGAAAAGGAACTTGCCGAAAAGATCAAGACCCACGAAGAGTTGGAAAAGAAACTGGATTCTGCCACGCGGGAAAAGAATACTTTGGATGCCCGTCTTTCTGCTTCGGAAGAGGCAATTCACCTTTTGGATGAAGAATTGACCCGGATTGCCGGCCTTGCGGAGAGTAAGGAAGTGGTTTTGGCTTCCTATCAGGAATTAATGAACGGCTACGATCGGGAGACCGAGACGGTACGGATGGCGGTAAAATCTTCCGAAGAGCGTTGCAACGCTCTGACGGCAGAGATCACAGGGCTGGAAACGGCCGCCGCCGCTTTGCAGGAGGAGTTGACTTCCTTGCAGGGTCTCAGCACCGAAGATCGGGAACGGATGGAGGGCTTAAAGGCGCAATCCGCCTCCTATGAAATGGATAAAATGAGCCTCTTTAAGGAGATCGAGGGTATCCGGTCTTTGATCGGTCAGTTGGAAAATCAGCTGAACCTCATCGGCAGGGAGGCAGAAGAAAAGAATGAACAGATCTCCGCATCCCGTCAGCGGATCGAAGATGCGACTGCCGCTGCCTTGCAGATGGATCAGCAGGCCAAAGACCTCAAGGATCAGCAGACGGCAGGGGAAGAGCGCACCAAGGCTCTGACTGCTCAGCGTCAGGAGCAGGAGCGTCGTCAGACCCTCTACCGTGCGGAGCAGAAAGAAAAGAGCAGCGCTAAGGAACGGCTGATTGAGGAAGTCTCCCGTCTGGATAATAAACTGGCCGGCATCTCCGATCAGTCCGACCGGATTATTGCGCAGCTGTTGGATATGTATGAGTTGACCGTCTCGGAAGCCAAGGAAGAGGCGAAACCCTTGGAAAACCGGGCAGAGGCTAAAAAACGGGTCCACGCCCTCAAGGGCAGTATCAAAGCCCTCGGCAGCGTGAACGTAGAATCCATTGAGGAATATAATACCGTCAAGGAACGCTACGACTTTATGAACGGTCAGGTTCAGGATCTCATCCAGTCCAAAGCGGAACTGGAAAAGATCATCCGTGAACTTCTGAGCCAGATGAAGGAGATTTTCAGCGAGAAATTTGCTCTTCTGAACAGCGAATTCCAAAAGATCTTCTCGGAACTGTTCGGCGGCGGTACTGCCAAACTGGTGCTGAGTGATCCGGAAGACATCTTGAATTGTGATATCGACGTCAAGGCGGCACCTCCCGGAAAGATCATCAAGAATTTGGTCTCTCTTTCCGGCGGTGAACGTGCCTTTACCGCTATTTGCTTGTACTTTGCGATCCTGAAAGTCCGGCCGACGCCCTTCTGCGTGGTGGACGAGATCGAGGCGGCGCTGGATGACGTGAACGTTACCCGGTTCGCCAGTTACTTACGGCATTATTGCGAAAAGACGCAGTTCGTTTGTATTACCCACCGCCGTGGTACCATGGAAGAGGCAGACGTCCTCTACGGTGTTACCATGCCGGAGCAGGGTATTTCCAAACTGCTGACCATCAACGTCAACGAAATTGCAGAGCAACTTAAAATATAGGGCGACAAGAATCGAACCTGTTACGGTTTCTCTTGCCGACTTTTCCCGCCTTGCTCGCGTTCATTTTTGTAAGGCGACAGCCTTACTGCAAATATCACGCTTCACCTTTCGAAAAAAGTCGGCAAAGAGAAACTCTTTGACCTGACAAATCAAGAATTTTTTAGAGAGGCAAGAAAAAATATAAAATTATTATTTGTCAGGCGTGACGAGCTCGACTCTTGTCACCCTAGGGTGGAGCAAATAATCCGAACCCGCCTCAAAGCGGCATATTTCGGTGCTTTTCGCCCAATTTATTCTTGCAAGGCGACAGCCTTGCTTCACCTAAATTGAACAAAAATCTCTCGAAATCTTCTCGCTTGGAGGTCAAA
>JAZQAE010000183.1:0-18916 GCA_045544995.1 Eubacteriales bacterium | reverse complement strand
GGCTTAATTTCAACCTGCATGAGCGTCCTCCAAAAGACAATCCACCGCTTCCAGATACCCATCGGTGCCGTGTCCTGCAATCGTCTTGATACAGGCGGCACGGATATAACTGATCTGGCGGAAATCCTCCCGTTTACTCACATCGGAGATATGCACCTCCACCATGGGAAGTCCCACCGCTTTGGCGGCATCCAGAATAGCGATACTGGTATGGGTATAGGCGCCGGGATTGATGACGATGCCGTCCATTTTGCCGTAGGCGCCCTGAATGGCATCCACCAAGTCGCCTTCATGGTTGGACTGATAAAAGGATACCTCCACCCCTTTTTCCGTGCAATAAGCACGAATCTTCTCCAAAAGGGTCTCATAGGTCTCCCGGCCGTAGATGCCCGGTTCCCGGATGCCCAGCATATTCAGATTGGGACCATTAATCACAAGTATTTTCATGGGTACTGTCCTCAATAATCTCCTTACAAACTTTTTCCACCTCGGAAGCCGGAGAAATGATCCGGTCGGCGGTAGACTGATAACGGGGATAACGCTCCCGGTAACGTGTTTCCAATTGGGTACGATCCGATGATAAGGGGCGGTCTTCTGTCGGCAGGATCTCCGCCAAGGGGCGATCCAGGAAATAGAGCCGTCCGTTGCGTTTTAATTCTTTGATATTCTCCTCCCGAAGAATGGCACCGCCTCCGGTGGCGATGACGCATCCGTTTTGGACGGCAATTTCACGGATCACGGCGGATTCCGCATCCCGAAAGGCCGTCTCCCCCTCCCGGCGGATCCAGTCCGCAGGGGTTCTGCCGGTCTTTTCTGTCAACAGGACGTCGGTATCCAAAAAGGTTTTCCCTAAGCGCTCTGCCAAAAGACGGCCGACGGTGGTCTTGCCGGAGCCGGGCATCCCGGTGAGAACGAGATTCTCCTTGGAACTGCGGATGGCTTGATAGACCGCTTCGATTTTTTCTTCCGGAATCTTTGTATCTAAAAAGAATTCCACCGCATAAGCCGCCTGCGCCACCAGCATATAGAGACCGGAGACGGCTTTAACGCCCCGTTTGCGCGCCTCAAGCACCAGTTCGGTAGCAAGAGGATTATAGACTGCATCCACCACCCCTTCAAGGCAGGGATAGTCCTGAAGATCGACCGGGGCGCCCTGCAGTTGGGGATACATCCCCACGGGGGTGGTATTGATGATTATCTTCGCATCGTGGTGCCGGTTACGGGCTTCTTCATAAGTGATCCCCTCTCTGCCGGAACGGGAGACCGTTAAAATCTCTCCGGCGGAAAGATCCTCCGCCACCGCACGGGCGGTACGGGAGGTGCCGCCACTTCCTAAGATCAGCACCTTTTTTCCTTTGAGTTCTATTCCGGCACGGAGAATCAAGGCCCGCATTCCAAAAAAGTCGGTATTATAGCCGTAGAGCCTTCCGTCCCGGTTAACGACGGTATTGACCGCCCCGATGGACTTGGCCTGGGGACTGATCTCCGCCAGGTACGGGATCACCGTCTGCTTATAGGGGATGGTCACGTTGATGGCGGAAAATTCCTTCCGTTCCATAAATGCGCCTACTTCATCGGGGGTCAATTCTTTCAGTTCATAGGGATAGTCCGCCAGCCGATGATGGATCTCCCGGGAGAAGCTATGACCGAGTTTTTCGCCGATACAACCGTATTTCATGCTTTTTCTCCCAGATAATCCGTGCCGAAACGACCGGTCAAAAGATCGGCGATCACGTGGGCGCAGACGCTGTCTGCCACCGATGCCGCCCGATGGACGATGCAAGGGTCGTGACGGCCTGCCAATTGCAGGTCGGTGTTTTCCCCGTTCATAAAGTCCACCGTCTCCTGGTTCTTAAAGATGGAGGGGGTGGGTTTAATGACCGTGCGGATCACGATGGGCATGCCGTTGGTGATCCCGCCATTCACTCCGCCGTTGGCATTTTTGGTGGTGATGACTTGTCCGTCTGCATAACGGAAGGGGTCGTTGGCTTCACTTCCCTTTTGATCCGCCAGGGCAAAGCCCTCTCCAAAGGAGACTCCTTTTACAGCAGGGATACTGAACAGTCCGTGGGAGAGCAAGCCCTCCACCGTATCAAACCACGGCTCCCCAAGACCGGCAGGCAGTCCCGTGATAACCGTTTCTAAAATTCCGCCCACACTATCCCCTTCGGAGGCCGCCGCCTCGATGGCAGAGCGCATCTTTTCACCGGCCTCTTCCGAGAGTACCGGAAAGTTCTTGCCGTAGAGCGCCTTGCGATCGGCGGTATAGTCCTCAAAGCTCCGGTCGTTGATCCCGGCGAGACGGGCAATATGAGTAGTAATATAAATTCCCTTTTGCTCCAATGCGGGCAGGAGAATTCCTCCTGCCGCCACCAATCCGGCGGTAACACGGCCGCTGAAATGACCGCCGCCCCGATAGTCTTCAAAACCATGGTACTTGCAATAAGCCGTATAGTCCGCATGACCGGGACGGGCTTTACTGCGGGTGGCGGAATAATCCTTGGAATGTTGGGAAGTATTGGGAATCCGGATGCAGAGCGGGGTACCGGTGGTATAGCCCTCAAAAACACCGCTTTCAATGGTGAATTCATCCTGTTCCTGCCGTGCGGTGGAGATTTTTCCGGCCGGACGGCGACGGGACAGTTGAAAACGGATGGCATCCTCCTCTACCCGAATACCGGGAGCGAGGCCGTCCAATACCACGCCTATACTCTTACCGTGGCTCTCCCCATAAAGGGTGACGGTAAGTTGGGTTCCAAATGTATTTTTCATCTTAAAGCACCTCTTCCATGCGCTTTTTTAACGTTTCCAACGAGATCTTATTGAGTTCAAACCGACCGATTTCCGGAAGGTCTACCACCGTAATGAAACCGCCGGCGACCTTTTTATCCATCGACATGGCCTCAATGACTTTTTGCTTATCGAATTGATATACCGTGGGCAATCCTGCCCGTTCCAGTACCGCTTTCAGCCGTGCTCTGGGTTCGGGATCGGCCATAATGAGCATTCCCAAGGCGACGCACTCCCCGTGATAGAGACCGGAAAGGCCGGAGACGGTCTCGATGGCGTGGCCGGCGGTATGACCGAAGTTCAATACCCGACGCAGTCCCTGCTCCTTGGTATCCTGCTCCACCACCGATTTTTTGATCCGAAGAGACCCCTCGATGATCTCATCCAGATGGGTCAGAGGGTCGTGTTCTTCGATAAAGGCGAAGAGGTCTTTATCGTTGGTGGCCGCCATCTTGATGGCTTCCGCCAAGCCGTTGGCGATCTGACGAGCCGGCAGGGTCTTCAGCACATCCGGGTCGATGAGAACGCCTTTGGGCTGATAGAAGGCGCCTACAATATTTTTATAGCCCATAAAATCAATGGCGACCTTTCCGCCGATGGAGGAATCCACCTGCGAGAGAAGGGTGGTGGGAATATTGTAAAAATCAATACCGCGCATATAGGAAGCCGCCGCAAAGCCGGCCATATCGCCGGTCACCCCGCCGCCGACCGCCACTACGCAATCGGTACGGCTGAACCCTTCTTTTACCAGACGGGATAAGATCCCTTGGTAGGTCTCCATATTCTTTTGGGCTTCTCCTTGGGGAAAGACCTCGATAAACGGTGTCTTGCAACCGGCCGCTACTGTTTTGGCATAGTCTGCCGGGACCCCGCTATCGGTGACGATCAGTACCTTACGCTGAAGATCAAAGATCGTACCCGCTTTGGCAAGTGCGCCTCGTTCCACCACGATATCGTAGCTTTCTGCTCCTAAATTCATGGGAATGATCATAACGATTTACCGCTCCAATTTCTGTTCTTTATCAAATGAGCCTACCACTTTCAGGCTGCTGCAATGCTTTTTCAGTTCGGCGAGCATCTGCTCCCCTTTTTCGCTATTGATATTGCCTTCGCCCTCGGCAAAGAAATAATACTCCCAGATCAGATCCTTACTGGGACGGCTCTTGAGGGCACGCAGGTTAAAGCCGGCATCACCGATGGCGGAGATGGCCTTGCCAAGACCGCCGGCTTCATTCTTTACGGTGAAGTTCATAACAAAGTAGTTATCCCGCTGGGGATTCCGGCTTGCGAACCGGGAAAAGACCGCAAAACGGGTGGTATTGATACTGCTGGCATTGATACTCTTATCCAGTACCTTTAAGCCGTAAAGGGCTGCCGTCTCTGCGCTGGCGATGGCCGCCTGATCTATTCTGCCGTCCTCTGCCACCTTTTTGGCGGCCACGGCGGTATTGGTACACTCATGGGTGATAAAATCATGATCCCGGATATACTCGGCGCATTGTCCCAAGGCCTGAGGATGGCTCAATACCTCCCGAACGTCCCGAACGGAAGCCCCCTCCAACCCTACTAAATTCTGGACGATCTCCATATCATAGATCCCGTTGATGAACAAGGAGCCGAAGAAGCTCAGATCCATTACCTGAGAGACGTCCCCCTGATAACTATTTTCGATGGGCAGAACGGCACAGTCACACTCGCCGTTGACGACTGCTTCATAAGCGGCCTTGAAATCTTTATACGGAACGGCGGAGCCGTCGGGAAAGATCTTCTGGGCGGCAATATCGGCAAAGGCGCCGGGTACACCGCTATAAGACACTCTCATCCCCTCCAGCAACCGATGCTGGTAGTTGCGGGAGAGGGTCATATTGTATTTCAGATAATTGACGTAATAGGACTTCAGGGTCTCGTCCGGCATATAGGCCGCATTCTTGCGGATGACCTCTTCTTCCCGGGCGGTGTCCAGAATGGGCAGACCATGCTCCTTTTTATAGGCGGCGATGGTTCCCACCGCTTTCATCCGGGCGGCAAAGAGGTTCGCCATCTGCTGGTCGATGTCGTTTATTTGCTTTCTTGCTTCATCTAATTTACTCATTTTTGATAATCCTCATATAATTTTTCAAAGGCCGGAATGGCTCGTTCGATCTGCTCGGTGGTGACGCAATAGGCGATCCGCACGTAGCCGGGACAGCCGAAAGAATCGCTGGGCACCAGTAGGAGCTCTTGCTTTTTCGCCCGTTCATAAAAGGCGTTGGCATCCGGCTCCAAGGCTTTTAAGAAGAGATAAAAGGCGCCGTCCGGAGCGACGAATTCATAACCGATCCGACGGAGCTCTCCCATCAAAAGTTCCCGATTTCTGCGGTAGATACCAAAATCAGATACCGCATCCACACATTCCGCCACGGTAAACTGCAATAAACTGGGGGCGCAGACAAAACCCAACGCCCGTCCGGCACCGCAGATGGCGGCATAAACCTCCCGGGCATTTTTCATGGCAGGCGGAACCAAAATATAGCCGATCCGCTCCCCGGGCAGGGAGACCGCCTTGCTGAAGGAATAGCACACCAACGTATTTTCATAAAAGAACGGAACAAAGGGAACCGTACCCCCGTTCCAGACTAATTTACGGTAGGGCTCATCGGCAATGAGGTAGATCACGTGACCGAATTCCGCCTCTTTTTTCCGCAAGAGGGCACCGAGACGGCAGAGATCCTCCGCAGGAATAATCACACCGGTGGGGTTATTGGGAGAATTAATGATGATCGCCTTCGTCTTAGCGTTCAACGCCTTCTCCAAGGCGGTAAAGTCCAACGTAAAGGTTTCGGGGGCGCAAGGAACTTCCCGCAGGATCGCACCGGCTTTTTCTGCAAACACCCGATATTCCGGAAAATAAGGAGCGAGGACCGCCACTTCGTCCCCCGGCTGAACCACCGCATGAAGAGAGATGGTCAAAGAGGCGGCGGCACCGCAGGTCATATAGATCAGTTCGCCACGGACACCGGCATGAAACTCCCGGTTGATCCCATCGGCGATCTTCTGACGGACGGCGGGATCGCCGGCGGCAGCCGTATAGCCGTGCAACAGCACCGGATCTCCCTCGGTCAAAAGCCGGCGCATGGTCTCCGTCACCTCGGCAGGTGCCGGAACGCTGGGATTGCCGATACTGAAATCAAAAACGTTCTCCGCCCCGATCTCGGCCTTCCGCCGTTTACTGTATTCAAAGATCTCCCGGATCACCGAACTTTTTTGACCCAGTTCCAACATTTTGGGTGCAATATCCATGAAAACCCACTCCTAAACACGAGATAATAAATAAAACCCGCCTTCCTCTACACAACGGCATAAGGAATTGCGGGCTTTCTGTTTCTTCCGTTTATCGACGGTCGGTAGGCAGAAAGTCCGTACTGCTATAATAAAATCGAAAATAGTTCTTCGTCATTTCTGCTACCCTTTCTTATAAAATAATAAAGATATTATAATACTCCCTGACAAGATTTGTCAAGGAGTATTCCGAAAAAATCAGTCTTTTTCTGTCTCTCTTAAATGGTTGGTCAATAAGGCTAAGGAGGCGGAAAGGTTTTCATAATGCACCTTTACACCATCGGGGGTTTTCAAAGGGATCGGAGCAAAGCTCCAGATCGAACGAATGCCACAGGAGACCAGTCGGTCACAAACATCCTGCGCCGCCTCTTTGGGAACGGTGATGATCCCCAATTCCACCGGCTGCTGTGCGCAAAAACGCTCCAGATCCGCCAGCGACAAAATGGGACGTCCGGCAGCCTGCGTACCGATCACCGCATCGTTGGTATCAAACCCTGCGGCAATATATAATCCAAAATCCGAAAAACCTTCCTGCTTCATTAAGGCATGTCCCAGTTCACCGGCGCCGACCACGATGGCACGGTAAAGGGTGTTATAGCCCAAAAAGTTCTCCAGATTACAGATCAACTGAGAGACGATATAGCCGGTCTTCGGTCGGCCGACGGAACCGCTGGCATGAGAGAGTTCCTTTCGTACCAATACCTCCCCCAGTCCCAGATCATGGGCGATGGCGGTGGCGGAAATACGGGTCACTTCTTTCGGCAGTTGCTTGAGATAATATAAGTACATCGACAGTCTGCGAAACACTGTCAAAGTCATATTCATGGCTCATTCACCTTTCAAAAACATGATGTCAAAAATTATAATAGAAATAAAAAAATTAAGCAAATGTAAAAAAAGCATAAACTTATGCTTTTACGCACATAGCAAAAAGGGCCGTAATAAGGCAAACCGCTTATTACGACCCTTGCATCTTTATTTAACTTTTAAATAATTTCGTTTTGCCCGATCCAACTGCTCGATAAAGAGATGGTCCAAGGCTGAAAATTTATAATCCTTGCGGTAGATCAATACGTCTTTATAGACCTTTTGATTGGCATTGCTCTCTTTTTTCACCAAATTGAAATTTTTTAAGGTCTGTTCCCCCACAGAAGAGACCCACATAAAGGCGTCCGGCATCCGATTGAGGAGCATAAACTGACTGGCTCGGTCATAGACGTAGATCCGCTTGTCCACATACTCTGAAAGTTCCGCTTTTTTCACGTCGATGAATGGCAGATTCGGTACGTACGGATCCGCATGGCAGATCTCAAAGTACGGTTCCAATTCCTCCGGACGGATGTCCTCCCGATGCGCCAGGGGATGATTTTTGTTCATCAGCAAAAAATAGGAAAATTCCGCCAGCGTCTCACTGACTAATTTCTTTTCGGTGAACTGGTTTTTGAAATACTGCTCAAAACTTTCTTGATACCGCACGATCCCCAAGTTAAACTCCTCTTTGACCACGTTGGTGATGGTCCTCATGGAGTTGGTTTCTTTATAATAAATATCTGCCGGCTCATCGGTGCCGAGGCCGGAAGCAAACTCCGCAAAAGCGGTGGCGATATAACTGGCACGGGGACCGGAGACAGAAAACCGTTTCCGATGGATCCGGCCGTTTTGATAGAGTTCCTGCATCTCATCGACCTGAGAAATGATCCGCTTGGCATACTGGAGAAACTCCTCCCCGTCCGGGGTGATGGAAATGCCCTTGGTGGTACGGTTAAAGATCACGATCCCCAGGCTTTCCTCCAACTCACGGATAGCTCGGCTGAGGTTGGGCTGACCCATATATAAGTTCTCTGCCGCCTTGCTGATGGATTGGGTCTTCGCGATCTCCACCGCATATTTCAAATGCACAATATTCATATCTTTTTCACCACCCGGGGAACCCGTTTGCTTACGCCACACACCAATTCATAATGAATGGTTCCGATCTGCTCTGCCAGTTGATTGACGTCCACGGCATCCCCCATCAGCACCGCTTCATCTCCTGCTTCGCAAGGAATTCCGGTGACGTCCACCATCATCTGATCCATACAAATATTGCCGATAATCGGCGCCATGAAGCCGTTTATCAGCACTTTGCCCTTGCCGGAAAGAGTCCTTGGATAACCGTCGGCATATCCAGCCGACAAGGTTGCGACCTTTACAGTTTTTGAGGTGGTATAACGGCGTCCATAGCTGATACTTCTGCCTGCGGGCAGATCTTTCACAAAGGAGATCAGGGTCTTGACCGTCATCACCGGGGAGAAAGGATTCTCCCGTCCGCCCGGCTCCAGTCCATAAAGGACGATCCCGGCCCGTACCATATCAAGATGGTAGTCTTTTTTCAAAAAGGTACCGGCACTGTTGGCGGCGTGGCAAAGAGGAGCCAGCCCTCTTTGCAAAAGCCGTTGCCGTACCGCCATAAAACGTTCAAACTGCGCCTCGGTATAGGCTTCCTCCCCGTCGGTATCTGCCACGGAGAAGTGGGTAAACAATCCTTCCAGTTCCACCCCCGGCAGGGACGCCACGCTTGCCACCTCATCCGCCGTTTTTTCGGCATCAAAGGCATCAAAGCCGATCCGTCCCATCCCCGTATCCAATGCCACGTGGATCTTGATCCGCCGTCCGTTCTGCTCTCCGATCTGACTGAGTTTTTCCACATCCTGACGGCAGAACACCGTCTGAGCAAGGTCGTGCTCCGCCAGCGTGAAAAAATGCTCTGCAGGGGTAAATCCTAAGATCAAAATGGGCTTTTTGATCCCCAACCGGCGCAATTCCACCGCCTCCTGAAGGCAGGAGACTCCAAATTGATCTGCGCCCAGGCCGTCAAGATAAGGGGCTACCTGCTCCACGCCATGCCCATAAGCGTCGGCCTTGACGATGGCCATGATCTGCACCCCGCCCCCCACCTGACGGCGAACGGCTTCATAATTCTTTTGGATGGCGGAAAGGTCGATCTCCGCCCAAGTTCTTTTAAAGGTTTCCATGTTCCAGCTCCATCCAAGCATGATTGATAAAGGTTGCGATCTCCTCCGGTTGCAGGGTGCGCACACTCGCCTGCAAAGCGGCCAGATGCCCTGCACGGTTATGCAGATAGACGGCGGTCTTCGCCGAATCAAAGGGATCAGTGCCACCGGCCAGAATTCCGGCTAAAAGCCCTGCCAGAAGATCTCCGCTTCCTCCTTTTGCCAAGGCGGAAGAGGGCTTCGAGAGGATCTCTGTTCGAGTGCCGTCGGTCACCAGGGTGGCCGCATCCTTCAGTACTAATATAATATGATGTTTTTTTGCGTATTCCTCGGCCAGTGCGATGCGCTTTCTGCGCACTTCCTCAATGGAACGCCCCGTCAGACGGGCGAATTCTCCCAGATGAGGGGTCAGCACCGTCACATCGTTACGGGGGGTTAACTTTTGATTTTTCAGGTGCCACAGACCGTCCCCGTCAAGTACCAAAGGACAGTCCATCGCCCAGATCTTTTTCAGTTCTTTGGCAACGCTCCCGGAACGCCCCACACCGCTTCCGAACAAAAAGGCGGAATAGGTCTTATTTTGATAGTCTTTTTTCTCCGGGAAGACAGGGCCGTAAAACTTGCTTGCCACGCTATAGCGGATAGCCTTCGGCAGATGGGCATATACCAAACCGGCACCGCTTTTCAAGGCACCCAAAACCGCCAGAGAGGCCGCACCCGGATATTGAGGAGCGCCCACACGTAATCCAACCGTACCATAGCCGGTTTTATGCCCCCATTCCGACCGATCCGGCAGAACCGGGGTCAACTCAGAACGGGAAATCGCCTTGGCACAGGACTTTGGGATCCCGATATCTGCCAACACCACCCGTCCGCAATCCGCCAAAAGATGGCAGGGCTTTTTATAAGCAAAGGTGACGGTCAGAACCGGCTTCAAGGTGCCTTTGGAACACACTCCGCTCATGCCGTCCATTCCGCTGGGCAGGTCGATGGCCACCGAGGGGACTTGGATCTTTTCCAAAAGCGATCGGATCTCCGCCGGCAGTTCTCCGTGAAATCCGGTACCGAAGATGCCGTCTACCACCAAGGGTTCCTCCCCCGGCGCCTCTACGAACGGAACGCCTAATTCCTTACATTTTTTATAGTAATAGGCGCAGTCCGGGGATCGCTTTTCGCCTCCTACCGGTAACACCGCCGGATGATAGAGCGGATGCAAAAGGCAGGCCAGGGCATAGGCATCTCCGCCGTTATTGCCGGGCCCTGCCAAAAGCAGAACCCGCTCATACCCTTTCTGCTCCATCAATGCCGTAACCTCCCGATAGAGGGCTTCGGCGGCATTTTGCATCAGACGCAGGGAGGTGAAATACCCCTCCTCCACCGTCCGGCGATCCATATTCTTCATTTCGTCGGGGGTGACGAACTTCATTGCAGTTTACCCCGTGCACGGGTGGCAAAGACGTCCAGTACCGCAGGGGTGGGCTGGAAAAGAATACAGACCTTTTCGCCTTTGGCGTCCAGGGTCAGCCAATAATAGCAGGGCTCTTCCCCTTGATTGGAGAGGAAGGAACGAATCTTCATCCCCTTCGGCATCTTTTCCATGGGGCCGTAGCTGACGGTCTTGGCGATATCTGCCTTACACATCTCACGGCGACGCTCTTTATTGATAATTCTGGTAAAGGTGATCTCGCTCTCCAAAAGGGTATATTCCAGTTCATAATTAAATGAAAGATACAGACGATAAGCCAGATAGCAAAGACCGCCGCAGAGAAAGATGCCGATGGCACCTAAATACATAATCAAAAAGACTCCCAATGCCATGGGCGCCACGGTATAGATCATCCGTTTAAAATGATCCGCCGGGGTCATTTTATAGGGCAGGCAATATTCAATGAAGTTCTCCATCTTTTTCAAAAAACTCCTTCGTCATTTACTTTATCCTTTATTTTACCATAGCTTCCTCTTTTTTTCAATATTTGTTTCTTTTAAAAAAACTATTGATTTTATTTATTTAATATGTTAAAATACTTGAAAACGCATGGAACGGGCGTCAAAGATCTTGCAAACCGGCGAAAGAGAAAAGGTGTCAGCGGCTGAAAGCACCTTAGCGAGGAGCAGGATTTATCTTCAACCCGGGAGCGGTGCTTTAGGAAAAAGCAACGGCGGTCTACCGTTATCAGACGTACGAGTGCCAAAGCGGTCTTGCTTTGGAATTTGGGTGGTAACACGGGTACATTTTAGTCCTCGTCCCTTTTTGGGATGGGGATTTTTTTATTGGAGGAATCAACATGAAAGAAAAACTGGAAGCACTGCGGGCCGAAGCCCGGGCGCAACTGGAAAACTGCAATACCGCCGCAGAGTTAGAGGCTCTTCGGGTTCGGTATCTCGGTAAAAAGGGTGAACTGACCGCCCTTTTGCGGGGCATGGGCGCCTTGGCGCCGGAAGAGCGCCCCAAGATGGGTGCCCTGGTCAACGAGGCCAGAGCTGAGATCGAAAAGGCGATGGAAGAAAAGGTCACCGCTTTGGAAAATGCGGAATTGGAGCGCCGTCTGCAGGAAGAGCAGTTGGACGTCACCGTCCCCGGCATCTCTGCTCCTTTGGGCAAAAAGCATCCCCTCTCCCAGGTCCTGGACGAGATCAAGGACATCTTCCTCGGCATGGGATTTCAGATCGCCACCGGTCCGGAAGTAGAACTGGATCACTATAACTTTGAGGCACTCAATATGCCCAAGAACCATCCTGCACGGGATACGCAGGATACCTTCTATATTACCGAAAACATCCTGCTGAGAACCCAGACCTCCCCCATGCAGGTTCGGGTCATGGAAAAACAACAGCCCCCCATCAAGGTCATCGCTCCCGGACGTGTTTATCGTTCCGATGAGGTGGATGCCACCCACTCCCCCCTCTTCCATCAGATCGAGGGTCTGGTGGTGGATAAGGGCATCCGTATGAGTGACCTGAAGGGTACTTTGGAATTATTCGCCAAGCGTCTTTACGGCGAGGATGCGGTGGTGCGGTTCCGTCCCCATCACTTCTCCTTTACCGAGCCTTCCGCCGAGATGGACATCCGTTGCTTCTCCTGCGGGGGTAAGGGCTGCCGTCTTTGCAAGGGCGAAGGCTGGATCGAGATTTTGGGCGCCGGCATGGTGCATCCCAAGGTTCTCTCCGGTTGCGGAATTGATCCGGAAGTGTACAGCGGGTTCGCCTTCGGCATGGGTCTGGAGCGAATCGTCATGCGTCGGTTCAACATTGATGACCTGCGGTTGTTCTTTGAGAACGATCTCAGATTTTTAGAGCAGTTTTAAGGAAAGGAGCTTACTACCATGAACGTAACCAAAGGCTGGCTGGCAGATTTTGTGGAACTGAACGAATCTCCGGCTCAAATTGCAAAAGATATGACCATGAGTGGCTCCAAGGTTGAGACCTTCAGCTGCTGGAATGATCACATTCAAAAGGTCGTGGTGGGCCATCTTTTAGAAGTGGTTCCCCATCCCGATTCCGACCACCTCTTGATCTGCCAGGTGGACGTGGGCGAAGCAGAGCCCATCCAGATCATCACCGGCGCCCAGAACGTCAAACCCGGCGACTACGTCCCGGCGGCGCTGGACGGCAGTCTCCTGCCCGGCGGCATCAAAATCAAAAAGGGCAAGCTCCGCGGTCTGCCCTCCAACGGGATGCTGTGCTCCTTGGGTGAGTTAAATCTGACCCTCGGCAACTTCCCCGAATGCATCGAGGACGGCATTATGATCCTGCCCGGCGAATATCAGCCCGGCACCCCCATCGACGAAGCGTTGGGACTCAACGATCCCATGATCGAATTTGAGATCACCCCCAACCGTCCCGATTGCCTCTCCGTCCTGGGTCTGGCACGGGAGACCGCCGCCACCTACGGCCGTCCCTTTAATAAACACACCCCCGTCTTTACCGAAGACACTACCGATAAAATTGAAAACTACCTCTCCGTGACGGTGGAAGAGCCGGTGGCTTGCCCCCGTTACAGCGCAAGAGTGGTCAAGAACGTCAAGATCGGCCCCTCTCCCTTGTGGCTCCGCAACCGCCTTTATGCGGTAGGCGTCCGTCCCATCAACAACGTGGTAGACATTACCAACTACGTCATGCTGGAGTACGGTCAGCCCATGCACGCTTTTGATTACCGCACCATCCGTGGAAAAGAGATCCGGGTCAAGATGGCCAAGGACAACGAAAAGTTCACCACGCTGGACGAGCAGGAGCGGACCTTGAATTCCACCATGCTGACCATCGCCGACGGCGAAGGCACCATCGCCATCGCCGGTATCATGGGCGGTCTCAACAGCGAGATCGAAAACGATACCACCACCATCGTCTTTGAGTCCGCCAACTTCGACGGCGTCACCGTCCGTAAGGCATCCCGTGCGTTGGGGCTCAGAACCGATGCTTCCGGCCGTTATGAAAAGGGACTGGATCCTCAGATGGTGGAAGGCGCCCTCAATCGGGCTTGTGAACTGGCAGAGCAGTTGGCCGGCGGTACGGTAGTCTCCGGCGTACTGGACGTCAACAACGATACCCGCAAGACCCGCACCATCACCTTAAGACCGGATCGCATCAACGCCTTCCTCGGCACCGAGATCGCCCCTTCCTTTATGAAGGACTCTCTCTTGGCCTTGGAGTTTGGCGTGGATGATTCCAAAGAGCCTTGGGCTGTGACCGTCCCCTCCTTCCGTGACGACGTGGAGGGTGAAGCCGACCTGGCGGAAGAGATCGTCCGTCTCTATGGCTACGACAATATCCCCACCACCTTGGTGGAAATGACCACCACCCAGGGGATGCTGACCCCGGCACAGGCATTGCAGAAGACCCTCAACGAGACTGCCTTGGCCGCAGGCTACAGCGAGATCTGCACCTACAGCTTTATCAGCCCCAAGGTCTATGATAAACTGCTCCTGCCGGCAGACAGCCCCTTCCGCAAGTCCGTGGTCATCTCCAACCCCTTGGGCGAGGATACCAGCGTCATGCGCACCACTGCCATGGGCAGTCTGCTCTCCACCTTGGCCACCAACTACAACAACCGTAATCTGGAAGCCCGTCTCTTTGAGCCGGCAACCACCTACACCTATACCGGTGCCGATACCCTCCCCTACGAGCAGGTGGAATACATGCTGGGCTGCTACGGCAAGAACGAAAGCTTCTACACCCTCAAGGGTGCCGTGGAGCAACTGCTGAAGGCCGCAGGTCTCCCCCTCACCGAGGTGGAATTTGCCCCCAAGAAGGACTGTCCCGTCCTCCATCCGGGCAAGGCTGCCATCATCACCTATCAGGGTGAAGTCCTGGGTATCATGGGTGAAGTCCATCCCCTCATCCCGGCGCAGTTTGAACTGCCGGAAGGCGTCTGGATCGCCGATCTTTACTTCGAGAAGATCCTTGCCGCCGCCAAGCCGGAGAAGGAATATCATCCCCTGCCCAAGTTCCCGGCTACCGGACGGGATCTGGCATTCGTATGCGAAAAGAGCCTGACTGTCGGCTCCATGGAAAAGGTCATCCGTGAAAAGGGCGGCAACATCCTGGAAAGCGTAGTCCTCTTCGATATCTACGAAGGAAAGCAGATCGCCGAAGGAATGAAGAGCGTGGCCTTCAACCTCACCTTCCGTGCGGCTGACCGCACCCTGAGTGATGAGGAGATCGACGCCAAGATCAAAAAGATGATCGACGGCATCGTCGCCCTCGGCGCTACCCTCAGAGCATAATATAAAACGGCGAGAAAAATCTCGCCGTTTTTTCATTTTTTTCTTGTAATCTATTTTTAGATATAGTATAATTAATATAAAGTTTGATCTACAGGAGGTTCTTATCATGCTGGACGAAACCATGCCCTTTAAAATCAAAAAAGACGAAAAGATGGAGATGAAGGACGTCTTGACCACGGTCTATGATGCCCTGAAAGAAAAGGGATATAATCCCCTTAATCAAATCGTCGGTTATATCCTCAGCGAGGACCCCACCTATATCACCAACCATAATAATGCCCGTGCCCTGATCCGCAAGATCGACCGGGACGAACTTTTGGGTGAGCTGGTCAAATTCTATCTGGATAACTAATTGAGAGCCACCATAGGGTGGCTCTTCTTTTATAAAGGAGACTCTCATGAACATTCAACAAGCAGACAACATTGCATTAGAACGTATTCAGCCTTACGTCCGGGAAGCGGAAGAGGTTTCGTTCTATACCACCAACCGGGTTTTGGAAGCCTTTCGGGCAGAACGGGTCAGCGAGACTCATTTTGCCGGCTCCACCGGCTACGGCTACGGCGACCGGGGACGGGATACCTTGGATAAACTCTTTGCAAGAGCATTAGAGGCAGAGGACTGCCTGGTCCGTCCGCAGTTTATCTCCGGCACCCACACCCTGACCGTGGCTTTATTCGGCGTCCTGCGCCCCGGCGACATTATGCTGGCTGTCACAGGAAAGCCCTACGATACCTTGGATGAGGTCATCGGTCTTTCCGGCAACGACGGAGACGGATCCCTCAAAGATTTCGGCGTGGAATACCGTCAGGTCGATCTCAAGGACGGCGGACTGGATTACGACGCCATCGAAGAGGCCATCAAAGAGCCTCGGGTCAAGATGGTCTTTTTGCAGAAATCCAAGGGCTATCAGAACCGCCCCACCCTCTCCTCGGTGGAGATCGGCAAGGCGGCACATTTCGTCCATGAACTGCGTCCGGAGGTCATCGTCATGGTGGATAACTGCTACGGCGAGTTCTGCGAGATGCACGAACCCACCTACTACGGCGTCGATCTGATGGCCGGCTCTCTCATCAAAAATCCCGGCGGCGGCATCGCTCCCACCGGCGGTTATATTGCAGGACGGACCGATCTCATTGATCTTTGCGCCTATCGGCTCACCTCCCCCGGCATCGGTCGGGAGAGCGGTTGCACCTTGAACGTCCTTCGGGAGCTCTATCAAGGTCTTTTTCTGGCGCCCCATACGGTTCTTCAAGCAAAAAAGACGGCGCTTTATGCGGCGGCGATGTTTGAACAGATCGACTGCGTTACCTCTCCCAAGGTGGAAGAACCCCGCTACGACATTATCCAGACCATCTCCCTCGGTACCCCCGAAGGCTTGCTGGGCTTCTGCAAGGGCATCCAGTCCGGTTCTCCGGTGGATAGCTTTGTGACCCCCGAAGCCTGGGAGATGCCCGGTTACGATGCCCCCGTTGTGATGGCGGCCGGTGCCTTCGTCATGGGCGCTTCCATTGAACTGTCTGCCGACGGCCCCATGAAACCGCCCTACACCGCTTTTATGCAAGGCGGTCTCACCTTTGAAAGCGGACGGCTTGGCATCATGCGTGCCTTTGAGGAAATGACGAAATGATCGACTTACACATGCACACCACCGCATCCGACGGCAAGGTTTCTCCTGCAGACGTACTGCGAAAGTGCGAAGAGGCCGGATTGGAACTGATCTCCATCACCGACCACTGGACCATGCTGGGTTACGACGAGATCCTCAAACCAGAGGTACGTGCCCTCTTTTCCGGCAAGATCCTGCCGGGCTGTGAATTCACCGCCCACTACGAAGGTCAGGCCATTGAGATCTTAGGCTTCGGCATCCATCCCGAGGATGCCAGAGAATATCTTTCTCAGTTCCCTACTCTGCAAAGAAAATGGGAATTAGAGCTTGAGGAATTGGTCAAGCAGTACCGCAAGATGGACATTCGTTTCGATGAAGAGACGGTATGGAAACTTCTCAGAGAGGGTCACGGCGCACGTGGCGCCATCTTCAAAGAGATCGTCCGTTACCCGGAGAACGTGGCTCGATTTACCGATCCGAATTCCATCAAAGGTACCGGGGTCTTTACCCGGAAAGAAGTCTACAACAAAAAAAGCCCGTTCTTCCTCCATAACGGTTGGTTTTCTCCGCCGGCAAACGAAGTCTGCGACTTTATCCGTTCTATGGGCGGAAAGTCCTTTATCGCCCATCCCGGTGCCTACGATAAGGACGTTTACAATGCCTTGGAGGAGCTCATTCAATTTGCCAAACCGGACGGTTTGGAGGCCTGGTACGTGATGCACACGCCGGAGCAGAGAGCGCATCTGCTTGCCCTTTGCGAAGAATACGATCTGCTCTATTCCGGCGGCAGCGATTATCACCATGATCGGCGTGCCGAGCAGGGCTATAAACTGGGTCTTCCCCAGATCGCAGATATCTATCCCATAGAGACCATCCTGCAATGGGTTCAGGAATTACCCCTCTTATAAATAATTTATACGGAGTGAAATAATGGAAAAGTTAACACGTAAATACGGACTGTTCACCGCTATTTGTATGGTGGTGGGTACCGTCATCGGTTCCGGTGTCTTTTTTAAGGCGCAAAACGTCCTCAACGCCACCGGCGGAAATATGCCCCTCGGCATCGCCGCTTGGTTCATCACCGGTGCGATCATGATGATCTGCTCCACCCAGTTCGCCGTCATGGCCACCAAGTATGAGCGTGTCAGCGGGGTTGTGGACTATGCAGAAGCCACCTGTGGCAGTAAATACGGCTATTATCTGGCTTGGTTTTTGGTCAATATCTATTATCCTGCCATGACCGGCGTCCTTGCCTGGGTCTCCGCCCGATACTTCGGTGTCCTCTTTGGTTGGGACATCACCGGTCCCCGGGTCATGGTCATTGCAGGATTTTGCCTCATCGCTTCCTACGCCATGAACGCCTTATCCCCCAAGCTGGCCGGAAAATTCCAGGTCAGTTCTACCGTCATTAAACTCATTCCCATTGGACTGATGGCCATCATCGGTTCGGCTGTCGGTCTTTTCAACGGCACTCTGACCCAGAACTTCGCCTCCACCGTGAACGAGACGGTGGGCGGTACCATGGGAAGCGGTCTTTTTGCCGCCGTGGTTGCCACCGTCTTTGCTTATGAGGGCTGGATCGTGGCCACCTCCATCAATGCAGAACTGAAGAACCCCAAAAAGAACCTGCCCATCGCTTTGGTGATCGGTTCTTTCATCGTGGTCTTAGCCTACGTCCTCTACTACATCGGCGTGGCAGGCGGAGCCTCCAATGCCGTCTTGATGGAAGAGGGTGCCACCACCGCCTTCCATAATATCTTCGGCGCCGTCGGCGGAACCTTCCTCAATATCTGCATCGTCATCTCCTGCTTGGGCACCTTGAACGGCCTAATGGTGGCCGTCACCCGTGGCATGTATGCCATCGCAGAGCGTGGAGAAGGCCCCAATCCAGAAATGTTCAGCCAGGTGGATAAAGCCACGAATATGACCGGAAATTCCGCCATCTGGGGACTTTTCGCCAGTAGCTTATGGCTGGTCTATTTCTACGGTGCCAATCTGGCACCCGACGGCGGTTGGTTCGGTCTTTTCAACTTCGACTCCTCCGAACTGCCCATCGTTACCCTCTATGCCATCTATATTCCCATGTTTATTATGTGGATGAAAAAGGAAAAAGAGTTGGGCGTCGTAAAACGCTTCATCCTGCCTTCCCTTTCCATTCTGGCTTGCTGTTTTATGATCTTTGCGGCAATTTATGCCCACGGCATTACTCCCTACCTGGCGGCCAAGGAAAACGGCAGTTTCTCCTTCCCCGTTCTCTTTTATCTTATCGTCTTTGCGGTGATCCTCTTCTTTGGATGGATCTTTGATAAAAAGAAAAAATAAGTAAAAAAGTTCCCCGATGCTTGTGGACTGCACCAAGTTGTGCAGACAGTACAAAAAATACCCCTATGGTAGGTTGAATTAAATTTTAAGCAACAAACTGACATCGTTTTTCAAATGGTGTCAGTTTTGTTTTTAATTGAATACGCTGATAATTGTAGAAATG
>JAZQAE010000182.1:0-1835 GCA_045544995.1 Eubacteriales bacterium | reverse complement strand
TTTTAATTACATAAGACCTGTTCGCAAACTAAAAAGAAAACCGCCAGTCCAATACAGGATTGAACTGGCAGCTTGATTTTTTTGTGTCTACAAACTATTGACTATTTCATGTTGTTGCTCTGTTTTTTATTTACTCTTCGATTTCTAATTCAGCCATAATAGCACGGTGGTCGGAAATGATCTCTTTCCGCTTTTCATAATAAAGCGGTTTAATTCCGCCATCCACAAAAATGTAGTCGATACGAACGTTGGGATCCAATTCCGGATCGGTATTCATCGTAATTGAATCGGTAAAGGCTTCAGCCAACATTGGATACCATTCCATCGTGGGACGCAAATTCAGGTCTCCGGTAAAGATAATAGGACCTTCAATCTTTGCTTTTTCGGCCAAAACAGTCTTCGTAGCCAATTCCTTAGCATCGGGCGTCAGGCCAAAGTGGCTGTTCATAAAGGTAATGACTTTCCCGTCAATATCGATCTGGCAAACCATCAACACTCGCTCTTCGTAGCTTTTTCCTACGTATATGCGCTCGTCCTCGGGAACGGCAATATGAAAGGTATTCATACTGATAATCGGATATTTCGAAACAATCGCAACGCCATAAGGACGTTTCACGCCGTCCTTACAAACCACGTCAATGGCTTTGGCAAATGCGCAGTGCCAGCCTAATTTTCCGGCAATATAGCCGGGCTGATCGGGGAATGCGCCATCCGGCGGACAGTTATAGATTTCCTGGATCCCTACGATATCTACGTCCATCTCAGCGATATGATCCGCCACTCGATCCAGATCAACCTCCGGCTTCTCGCCGGCCAATCGCTGCGCATGGTTCAGACCGTGTTGAATATTAAACGAACTCACCTTAATCTTCATTTTATTTTACCTCCAAAGTGGCAATCATCGGCAAATGGTCTGCAATTACTTCTGGCAGAAGTCGCAAATCTAAAGTCGCGGTTTCTTCATCTGTGAAAATATAGTCGATCTTCACACGGGGCTGATGGCTGGGGAACGTCAAGCATGCATCGTCACGAATATCTGCCGTATCCTTAAATACCGCCTTGATCCGTTGCAACTGCGGATGATCCGGTTGAATATTAAAGTCGCCGGTCAATACGATGGGGCCGGAAAGTTCTTCTTTTACTGCCAAAACAGTATTGACTGCCTTTTCGATCTCGATTTCACGGAGGCCAAAATGGGTGTTCACGACGGTAACGATCTTACCGTTGATCTCCAATTCTACGATCATGACCATCCGATCCTCATAACGAACGCCTTCCTGACGCTCTTCCTGCGTCGTTTTCACCGGAATACGGCGGAAAGAACGAATGGGATGTTTACTTAAAAGAGCAATACCATAGCCGCGAACCGGCGCATGTTTGCTCTTTACGTCAATTGCCTTACCAAATGCATAGTTCCAGCCCAATCTTTGCGCCAGATATGCCGGTTGAGGACCAAACTCCGTACCGGGAAATCCATCGCTGATCTCATTGATGGAGCAAAAATCCACGTCCATTCCGGCAATATGATCCACCACCCGATCCAGATCGATAGCCGGTTCTTGGCCTGCCACACGCATCGCATGATTACGGCCGCACTGAATATTAAACGTTGCCGCTCTGATTTTCATTTTTGACCCTCCTTGGTAAATCTTAACTTTATTATAGCATCATTTCCCCAAAAAAAAAGATATAATTGGACTATTTTTTATACTTTTAGGTCAATAAATATCCCCCCGCATAGTGAACAAGTCCGTTAAAAACGGACAATAGAAAAAAATACCCTCCTATGGTAGAATGAAAGAAACTACCATAGGAGGAATTTTTATGCCTAGAAA
>JAZQAE010000181.1:0-3317 GCA_045544995.1 Eubacteriales bacterium | reverse complement strand
CGTTTACTCTGAAATTTGCAAAGAAAAATACGGAAGTTCATTGAACTTCCGTATTTTTTAAATTATTGCTGGAGTTCAGCGAGTTTGGCTTTTAAGGTGGGAATATCCATCTCTCGATGGTTCTCTCCCTCGACTAGGTTTTCAAAGTTTCCCTTTTCGTTTTGCATAAAGGTCCATTCTTCTCCGAATTGGATGCCGTATCCGCGGGGATCGCTATAGCAGTTATATTTTTCGGGATCCCGGAAAGCAAGGCCAAGGATATATTCCTTTCCAATTTCTAAAAGAAACGGTTCCTCTTTTTTCTCCAGGATATAGTTTTCGTCTTCACCGTAGAGATATAATTCGGGGGACATCCCTAAGCCGTTGAGGATTTTCACCTCGATCGTGGATTTGTCCCAGGTTCCTTTATAAACCTCGGAAAGGGTGAGGTTATAAACAGTGGCATGGGCGTTCAGATGATCTTCTCCATCCGGATTGGTGAAATATTCCTTTTCAACGTTTTCTACCGTTGCCCGCACAATGAGCTCCACCGCTCCGAAGAAGGCTTCGTCGGTATGGATGACGTCGGAGTAGTGCGTCTCGGTGGAAATGACTTCTTTTTTGCAAGAAGTTGCCGTCATCAGAAGCAGAACTACTAAGAAAATGGAAAGAACTTTTTTGAATTTCATTTTACCCTCCTCGTTACGCCTAATTGGGTTTATTCTTTCGATACGGTTCCGTATTGGTCGATCATCCGTTCAAAAAGATCCTTTTTCTCTTGGGGTAAGGCTTGCAGGATCTCTTGGTCAGTGGCGTTTTCGGGAATGTTCTCCAGATACTTAGACGCCTCTTTGCGGAGGTCCAGTTTGGTTTCCGGCTGATGGAGATAATAGTCTAATATCTCATATCCAAAATTTTCCCGCATCGTTGCCGTGCCATCTTGATTTTTATTTTTGTAAGAGGCATGGTTTTCTACTTCATTGAAGTAGTAGTGCCCACTGATACCGCCGTAAAGAGGCAGTTTTTCAATAGACAGGTCATCCAGTTTAAAGAGAATGAAGATGTATTCTTTCTCTTCATAGATCGGCGGATAACCTTCGGTGGTCTGTAACGTAACGGCAGCCTCATTTTTGACCACACGAACCCATTCCTTATGGATGACGACGTCGTCCTTTTGGATGTCACCGTAATAAGGCTCCAAGACACGGAGTTTCGTTTCGCAATAGTCCGGATAATAGGTGTCTTCAAACTTATGGTATACTTCGATGGGGGTACGCAATCCCTCCACAACACCACGAAAAACAATGGTTCGTTCTAATGTGTAATCGTCTTGGATGTCTTCTAAATGTTCGATGGGCAGATAATTTGCAGATCCCCCGGATTGGACTGTTAGGCCCTCAAACGAAAGAGGGGTTCCAACTTTGATCTCTGTGGTAACTACAGTTTCAGGAACAGAGGTTTTTTCAGAATCCTTGAAGGGTATATCTGTTTTCTCGGTGAAGAAAGAGGAGCCGGGTTCGTTTTTTTCGTCTGCTTTGTCACATCCAGTTGCAAAGATCATTAATAAAATTAATAATGCAGATAACAGTCTTTTCATCGCTTATCCTCCCCATTTGTTTTTAATAGTTCTAATATCATACTGAGACGGTTCAAGAGCAACCTTTGGATAACAAGAAGGAACGCCTTGATTCATTACAGAGTATACCACATGTTGAGCAGAACTATGTCCTTCGCCATAAGGATGCATTATCTTTAGTGCGTGACCGAGTTCATGGCACAGAACCATTCCCTTATCAGCTCTGCTTAAATTTCTAACATTGTTACTGCAGTCGATTGCGGTGGAATTAATATAAACATAGGAGCCATCCCAATTAGCGTCATTGGAAACATTGTAAAAGGGATCCATTTGACCTAGTTTTGAATTTCCGAAATCATAAGTTGTAAAAATAATGTCTGCGGAGTTTGGATTAGTCACTTCAGCCAAACTAATATTAGCATTTGTTTCGTTCCAAGATTGTGCGGCACTATAGATTACTGCTATGGTTAAACCGGCATTTGCAATTCCGGTTTCTTCTGATTGATCGATATAATAATTAAAAGAGGTTTTATTATTAGAGTTGACAGAAGTTCCTGTATAACCTTGATTCCAATACTTGTGAATCGGTTCAAAGATCCAATTTTGCGTTGTGGCGGTTGTTGGCTTTACCTGTGTCGCAGTGGTTCCGGTTTGTTGCATTACCAGATAATAACCACTGCATCGAGTTGAAATCTTATAAGACCCATTTGAATTGGCTTCAAAAGCAAAATGTTGTCCTTTATTTGGCTCTGTATCTGCGGCCAATTTAATTGTATAATTGATAACCGGAATTAAATTTTCAACTTCTAATACCATACCACTCATGACGTTTTTGATTTTATAGTAGTATCCTGCCTGAGAGTTATAGTATTCTAAAATTTGCCACTGCTGATTTACGTTTCCGGTTGCCGCCCCTTCCAATAAGGAATATCCTGCACTCGTAGAAGAGACCTCCAAATATTTTCCAGTAGACTGGTTTTTAATCAACGTATATTTATTTCGATGTTCAAATCTGGTGGGCGGAGAAAGAGCGATGCAGCTGCTATCTACCCAGGCTCGTTTATACAATGCGTGTCCGGATGTTCCTGCATTGGTGACATACTGGATAAAAGCCCTGGAATTTTCATAGCGTAAAACAAGCAACGGCTTATTGGCGTGTTCACCTTCGTCGGAATCAATGGTACCAAAGGTTGCCGTTCCGGTGCTGGTATAGTAAGTGTTTTGGCTTGATGTAGTTTTATTATATCCCGCTGTAAAATAAGTGTGATTACACCAATGAAAGCCTGTATAATCCGAGGAATTAAACTGAGTTATCGCTGCATATCCTCTTTTAAGCACGCCATTTCTCGTATACTCAATGTAGAAAAAATCATAATCACGCTCAAGAATCTTTACTTGTTGCGAGGTGCCGAATTCATCGCAAGGACTACACGTCCAATAGGGTGCTGGCTTTACATAAGTATAGCTGGATGGATAAAGCGTAATCGTAGCAGCATCAGTTTTTGGCATTGGTGCAGTGAAAAAACACTGCATTACTAAAATCATCGCAATAGAAAAAGATACAAAGCGTTTTGCAGTTGCTATTTTTAAGAAATTTTTTCTTAGGTGCATTTATTTTTCTCCTTTCTTGTCGTTTTGTCCTATTGTAGGTCAATAGGACTTTTGGGCGCTATAGTCGGTGATGCTTTCGCTGTTGCTGCCGCTATAGACGGTGTAGACTGCCTTGACACGGTAGGTTCCGCTTTTGACGGCGGCCGTTTTG
>JAZQAE010000180.1:0-29847 GCA_045544995.1 Eubacteriales bacterium | reverse complement strand
ATCAGTTTGGCGTATACTATTCTTAGAAGAAGAGTCAACGTTGATATCTCTCTCGTATTGTACTTGAGGAATGCCTTGCGTTGTCTCTTCTTTTTCATATATTAAACGTCCTTCTTCTCTTGCAATATCCACACGTTTTTTTATACTTCTATTTCCATATAGCGATGTAACTACATGGACAGGCAAAAATTTTCCATCGTTTTGGGTTCTCGTATTTATTCTTACTATTGAAAACAGTTGCTTATTTTTGTAATCCTTTCCCTTTAAAACAAGCTCAATCTTATTTTCCTTGGTTGAAAGTAAGATATAAACCGGTTTGTCAAATGAATTCAAAGCGTTTTCTAAACCAGTTACGCCTAAATTATGATAATTGACTCCATCGCCTTTATATTTTCCATTTTCTTTGCTTTCCATAGCAAGATACGCATCTCTGTAGTTCATAACGATTGGAAGTTCCTTTATATTTATGTAATTCTTGAGATTTTCAGCAAATGCATTCGTAAACCTTCCAACATAAACATATCTCCAGTCTTTTTCTTGCGCACTGTCAAAAGCCTCTTTTAGTTGATCATTCAAGCTTTTTCCTTCCGTATTGAAGTCATTTGGTTCGTCTGTTCTTTCATAAAAATGAAAATCGTCAATTGTTTCAAGCTCCGCTTGATTAATTGGAATCTTTAACGCCTCCCTTGCCGAAAGTGAGACCTGATCACTCAAATGCGACTGCACCGCATAAAGGCTTTTGCGAATCGTCTGCACCGCCATCAGATCCTCATCCGCCAAATTCTCCGCCAAGGCGCCCTCCAACATCATAGTAGGAAACTCCCGAGCACACAATTCATTTTCTGACGCCAGGATGGAGATGTCGTTTCCGTCTACCGCCATCTCTTTGGCAATCTGCTCCACCGCCGCCGAGAACGCCTCGGCGGTGTATTTTTTTTGCAACTCTTCCAACACTACCGCTTTGATCTTCTTGCCGGCCTCCGGGTTCATCTGCTTGGTGATATAATACACCCGTTTGAGAACCGTCTGAGCCACGGCACCGGAGTGGTCTCCTTTCTTTACCGCCATCATATTAGCAGATAAATAGGTTCCGGTCTCAAATTCATCGGTTACGTAGAACACGGTTCCAACTTCGGTGGAGAGGATCTTCAGCACTTCCGCCGATTCCTGCTCTGCTTCGGAGAGAGAAGTTTCTACATTAGAATCCTGATAGATGATCCCGGCGCCTTTTTTGGCGGCCATATCGCTATACTTCGTGATCTTTGCGATGGCGTCGGCGTCAATTTCGCCGAAGGCGTCCCGGAACAGATCCACCCTTTCTTTGGAGATCTTTCCGTCTTTTGAAAAAGCTGCCAATTTCGACACAGCACGAACCCGATCAGGCAGCATCTTCACCACGTCCATTCCCAAAAGGTTCGAGAGGATCCCGCTCATCTCTGTATCGTTGATGATCTCTGCCGTCTCATGCAACGTAAGACTGGTTCCCTGGAGGATCTTTTTAAATAAGGTGCGGAAGCGTTTTTGTTTTTCCCTGCTCGTATTTTGCTCCGCATACTGCGCCGAAAGCAATTCCAGAGACTGCCGGTAAGATCTCCGCTTTGTACTCTGGATCATATTGACCACGTCGGCCGGGGATGCATAGGCGAAATAGCCCTCCCGTCCCTCATAAATAATTTGGTTATTTTGAATGGCTTGCCGGATAACCAATGCCCGTTTATTACCAAGTTCAGCAGCTGCATTGATCACGTTTACTACTTTGCCACTCTCCAATAACGCTTCGGCGTCTCCTTCTTTCATTCCATAGTTATGAGCAGAGGTAATTCCCTCAAATCCGCCGAAAATAAAGCCGGTCAATGCGCCGATGGCGAAGCTCTTGGCAGCTTCTTCCCAGTCGATCTCTTTGAGGGTGGCATCTTCGATTCCGTTGAGATCTGCCGCCACCTTTTCCATAAAGGGGCTCAGGCACTCCTGCAGGAATTCCTCAAAGCCTTCGCTCCCCATGGAGCCTGCCGTCTTTATAATCACTTGCATCGCTTTAGTGGACGCAAGATTTTCCACCGCCTCTTTCCAGGCGCCACCTGCGCCGGTCTTTGCAAAGGTCTGACCGCCGGTACCCAAGATTTTTTCCAATCCCACTTCTGCGGTAGCGCTTAGAATGGAATAGGTCAACGCTTCATCGGCACGTTTCCCGGCAAGAATGGACTCATTATATGTAGTCGCCGTCACCTTAGCAAAGGTATACGCCGAAGAAAGCGCACTGCCTACATACGGCACAGCGCCGAGCGCCACTGCCGGGAGCATATCAAATACGGAATACCCGGTCATATAGAGCATTTCCAACGCCTCGTCACCGATGCCTGTACGCTCCGCAAATCCCTCCATATTTAATTGATGGGAGGCGGTACCCAACGTTCCGGCGATCCTTGAATATTGGCCGGAAAAAGCGTTCTCCAGCATCTCTCCGCCATTGGTCAGAAACTGGGTCAATCCGGAAGTGGCGCCACGAACCACACGGCCAAAGCCGGTAAGTTCCTTCGCCTCCCGCTTCAATGCTTCATCCCGAACTGCAGCATAATGAATAAAGGCCTCGTCGGTACCGTACTTCACCATCAAAGAAAGGATGGTCTTCGCTTCCTTTTCCGTGAAATAACCGTAATCCCCCTTGATAAATCCGGTCATGTCCTGCCGGAAATCGCTGTAATCGCCCTCGTAAATGCCATCGATACCATCATTATACTTGGTCAGTTCGCCGGTAAAGGCATGGAACCCTTTAGCCTCGAATTCCTTTACGGCTTCGCCTGCATATTTTTCCAATTCGCCGTCAGCAAAAAGACCCTCGTTATGAGAGACGATATGTCGATGGAAGTAGCCGGTCAAATCCATCAAAACGTCTTCGTTGATTTTCTTGGGATTCAGCGAATTAAACGCCTCATTAACATCGAAACTATCCGCTGTATAATCGGTCCCATAGGTCTCATTGAACCAGTTGCACTTCTGTTCCTTACTCCACTTCCAAAACGAGTTTGGAAGGCTCACTTCCACGCCTTTACTCCGTTTATCAGAGCCCTCTATTTCATCCATCAAGAACTTTAATTTTGCCGTAAGGGTCTCTCCCGGTGCTCCCACCAGGTCCTCTTCAGCCCGAGCGTCCTGCTCGACATTTTCTTCCTCTGCCTTTCTCCGTTCCAAATAAGCACGCAGAGGAGCCAGTTCTTTCTCAATATCCGCATTATGTGCCTCGGCGGCATGGAGACGTTCCGTAGCACTGCTACGTTCTTCCGTAGAGCTTCTTCTCCCTTCAGCCAAGAGAGCACGAAGATCAGAAGTATCTTCCTTTCTTCTCTCATACTCCGCAATCAACGCCTCGATATCGGAAACGGAAAGATTGCCGTACTCCTCTTCCATTTCTTGATCGGTCATGGCGGCTTTATTTTCGTCATAATGCTCATCGTATTCCACCGCATCGTTCAATACTGCAATGGCATTCTCAATGTTCTCCAGTTCCGTTTGAAGGATCTCTTTTCCCTCTGCAGAGAGACCGCCCTTTTCAATTTCATAGGAGATCATCGTCTTCAGCTCCCGCAGCTCCGGCAAAAGAGCTTCCATCTCTTCCCGTTCCTCTGCGGTGAATTTTTCGGCCAGATCGAATTTTTCCTGATAGAGATCCTGGATCCCGACCGTTCTATTAATAACTTCCACTCTCTTGCTGTCCAGGGCCGAAAGATACTCATTATAAGCAGTATTGGCCTCTTCGGCGGTAACGGCCATCTCCATCTTATCCGCCGATTCAAAGCGTTTCATCCGCAAAGAGTAAGCGGTAGAAGTTTCGTTTTCTGTCTTGAAAGCACTCTCCAAAGGAGAAAGGTCCTTTCCTTCTTTCTCTTTTCGATAGATCCGTTCCGTCACAGTCTGGTCGTAATAAGCCGAGACCTCCTCGTTTTTTTGGATCGCTTCTTTCGTTTCTTCCGAAGGCTGACGTGTCCGGACCTCTCGTATCTCATTCAACGTAAGTTTTGAGCCGAACCCCGGCAGATTATTGGTAAACGATGCCAACGGACTTCCGGCCAAGCTGTTTTTAGCTGCCGAGAGGATCCCGGCTTTGATCTCCTGCGCCGTTCCTGTCACTTCGCCTTTTTCCTCTGCCTCATCGATGGCCTTTTCCACCCTCTTCTGTTCCTCTGTTTTCTGAGGAGTCGCCGCTCCTTTGGTTTGCAGAATCGTCTCATAGTCTGCCTGGGCTTTTTTGGCCGCATTTGCAGAATCCAGTTCCGCCTTGCGGTTGGCTGCAGCCTGACGCACTACGTCCTCCGGCATCTGCAGTTCCGTGGCAAAGGTCGGCTCATAGACACCTTTATTTAACATAGAAAGGATCTCATTCTTTCGATCCCGTGTTTTTTGATATTCAAATTCTTGCTGAGAAAGTGCAAAGCGGTCACGGCTCAGATCCAAGCGTTCTCTGCTGAGCGCCACAGACTCGCTGTGCTGTTCTCTGGAGAGTTTTGCTTTTTCAAGAGCCACGTTCCCGGCGGACTGATGAACCGCCAGGAGCGCCTCATTCTGAGCCTTGGCGATCTCCTCATTCCGGCGGAGCCGTTCCACCTCTTCTTTGGTTTTCAAGACGTTCCGCCCCGAAATGGCGGAAAGGGCCGCCCGAGACGACTCGGTGGCCCTTTGGTTGTTTTCTATCATTCTTTGGCGGTCCAATTGGACCTGTTTCAAAGTATCTGCCATTTTATTTCTCCTTATATCGGTCTGCCAGAAGCTTCAGAGCATCATAACTGATTCCCATCTCCTCCGCCATGGCACGTGTCACAACCCCGGATTTCACGATCTCAAAGAGATCCGCTTTCCGGTCCCGCTGTTTTTCATAATCAAACTGGCTTTTACTAAAACCAAATTGATCCTTGCTCAGTTGGAACTGTTCACGATCCAAAGCCCTACTCTCTGCATCCTGATCAAATGCCAACTGCCCTTGCTCCATTTCCACCATATTTTGAGACTTTTCCATCTCCGCTTGACTTCGTGCCTGCTCCTGCTGAATATTAATATCCGAGAGCTGACGGTCCCGTTCCAACATAGTGTTTGTGCGGTTGGTGGCATAGTTTGCTTGTAGAGCGATCTGGGCACTCTCGGCAGCGCCGCCGGTAATCCCGGCCGCCTTTTGTTGTTGCTTCTGTAAAGCGCCCTCTCGCTCTTTTTGCAGATAGATCTGCCGTAGGGTATTCGACGCCTGATCGGCAACGTCCTGGCGCTGAGCATCAAACGCCTTTCCGGCCGCCGCCGTCTTTTCGTCGATTTTCTTATCCTTTTCGATATAGGCGTTTTTCACGCCGGAATAACTGGCCATCTTTACTCCTCCTGTTCATATTCCAATCCAAACTGACGCAAGATCAAGGTCTGGTTTATAAAATCGTTGCTAAATCTAAATTTCACCCTCAACGCCTTCTTGACTCTGATCTTTCTTTGAATATCCGGACATCCCTTCACCCCGAAATAAGTAAATAGCCGGTAATCGATATTGCCATAATCAAAGGTACAAAGCGTTCCGTCATAATCCCAAAGAGTTTCCCAATCCTTTTCGTTTTTCTTGCCCTCCACCTTTACAGCGCTATTGCAATCTGCAATCTCCAGCAAAAGCCCCAGTCTGCGAAAGATTTTCTTTTTGTAAAAAACATTTCCATAGATCCAAGGGGTTTCCCAATAGGCATTGATGGCGGTACGATCCGTTTCTTTTCCGGTATAATCGTCATAATAATGATCTGTCGCATCGCTTTCCCACGTACAGATTTGAGAACCATGAGAAATCACCAGTTTTTTTCCATCAGACCAAGCAAAATGAGCATCCATCCCGGACAGACGAAACCCCTCATACTGATGACTTGAATATGGCTTGTTTCCCTCACTGTTTGGCTGATTTTCATCCAAAAGCCACCATATTCCGTTTTTACAACGAATCATTAAAAATCGCCCAATACTGATAAGCTGTTGAGGACCATCTTTCAGCATCTGTGCATTAATCATCGCCGAACGGCTTTCCGCAAATCGCTCATCGAAATGTTCCTTATAGGCAATGGCGATCACGCCCTCCTTGGAAAGATAGACGATCTCTCCGCCCAGCACCTCCGTGTCTCCGTAATTCAGAGGAGCCGGCGCCCGAACGTGCCCGGCCACCGTAAAGAGTGCATCCGATACATAGCCGGTCTCCGCAGCATTATTTTGCGCCGTAGCACTGATGAGATAAACTCCATTATCAGTCAACGCCGCCAAAGTATCCGCCGTTCCATCCAAAGCCATTACTTTTCGACCATCATCTAATTTGAGATAATTCAGATCTCCGATATAGAACGGATCCTCCAGCTCACTGTAATAGATCCGATCCGGATACCCATCTGCGTTATTCTGACACCCGCCCAAAAATAACCGGTCTTTATATCCGCCTACACCGAATACGGTGGCACAGGCAGCAGTGCAAAGTTTCCGGAATCCTTCGGCGAAATCCGCCCGCCAATGGGTGATCCGGACGTTATCTTCCCCTTCTATCGGTGTGGCACCGATGTAATTTCCTTCTTCTCCATTTCCACCACTATCCGTCCATAGATACTTGTCCCCGGTCCCGATTTTTACTTTATAGCTTTCTCCGTCATCGTCCGTATAATCCGTTTCTCCGTTTCCACCCGGGAATAAAAACAGGCGATTTGCCCCTGTACGATATCCGTCTTGATCTTTACCATTACACTTCCAAGGCCTTTCCACCCAACGTGTTATCGTTTGCGTGTGACCGGCACCATCGTCATTCTTATCAATGGCACATAAGACTTCGACTTTAAAAATCGCTTCCAAGTCTCCTTCTGTTGAAAGCCTGGATGTCGTCGCCCCGACGTTTTCCACTATGCTTTGTAAGTAAAACGTGTTGTTGCCCGTTTTAGTACAGCAAAAACTTTCCGTTGCCCAAGGAGATAAAATATTAATTTGCTGAAATGGGGATCCACCGCCGGCGGGATCAGCACCTTTTATGATAGTCGGCACCGATAGATATTCATCGTCATACGGAATGCGTTTAAACTCATATTTTCCGGCACTATTAAGGAATATTTTGTCGCCCGTCTCCAAATACGCCGAGACTTTTCCGTCATCCAACACCACCAATGCCGCTTTGAACTTGGAATAAGTCCAGTTTCCGGTCATGCTACGATGATTGATAAATCCGCTTATCCTATTCGTCACGATTGCTTCTTCTTTGTTTGCTACCAAAAAAACAAGATTTTTTTTCCCACAAGAGACCACCAACGGTCTCTCCGTAGTCACGGCCAACGGACACAATTTATCATTCAAATTCACATAAAGTGTATAGCGTCCGCTAAATTGATAATTTTTTATAATCTCGGTGACCATTCCTTGCCCACCGATCATTTCAACGATTCGTTCAGAAGATAAATCACCCTCTTCCGTTGCGTCAGGTGTTGCCAAACATTTAATAGTTTCCTTATACTTTACCCCCGGCCGTTTCATCACTTCACCCACGGCGCCTGGGATCATATTCTCACTCCATGCAGCTCGGTATGGTTTCATCTGATCCTCCGGAACGGAAAGGTCAACGCCCTTAAAGCGATCCACCACCATTCTCAAAAGATTGGGTTCACTATATAGCCCTGCCACTGATTACCACCCTCGCTTTCCCATTCATTCTCCCGGCATTTTGCACCTGTGCGATGCTGTTGTTATACCGTTCCATAAAGATCTGATACATTTTTTTATTATCGCTTTGCTGCGTCAGCGCCGCCGTATAACAGCAAAGGGCGGTATGGTATTCCGGCGCCAGTTGGATCTTCTTATTGGTATCGTTTTCCTCAATGGTGTCCGGATAGGCTTTATAGATCAAGGATTGATCTCCGCCTTCCGAAAAGACGATCCCCATCTGCCACTCTCCGTCCACTTCCACCGGTACAAGCTCAAAATCATCGTTATCCGCCCGCTCAATGGAGTAGCAATCCACCGGCAACGCCACCGGCTCTCCGGCCGTCACCGATAACTTAACCGCTTTTCGGATAAACCCCCAAGTGCAGGCGATCTCTCGCTGTGCTTCATTGATCAGCTTATACATCCGATCCGAATAATCATCGGCGCCCACCTCATCAAGAAGCCGTAGCACCTGCTTTTCCACGTCGTTTACTGTCATTTTTGTCGCTCCTTTCTTTGCACTCATATCAAAACCGCCCCGATCCTCATATCAATACAAAAAGAGGTTTTCCCTCCCCGCTTTCACGGGGAGGGAGTTTTCTTAGTGGAACTTAACAACCACAAGCTCCTTGGGACGGACAATGTTCGCACCGAACACGTTCAAACCCTTGACCGCATCTGAGAAATACTTCTCGGGGCGATAAGCCTCGGTTTCATCAATACAACTGGCGAATCCAATTGCCTTATTGGTACGGATCATACAATAGGTATCGGTACCGTCGTTGTACAGATTATTAGAAGTTACCACCGTAGCGTTATCATACATGCCAACGATGCCCTTTTTTATCAGTTCATCATTTGCCGTCTTCAACTCTACCAATGCATCACGGAACATTTGGTAGAACTTGTGGGAAACCTCGATGTATACATTCTGGCTATAATCCACGTTTGCCTCTCTGAGCTTCAGCAAGCCCTGGTCGATCAAGGCCTTTGCTGCCTTAGTAGTTGTAATCGCATCGCCGCCGATCACCTGACCTTCTGCAGCCTTAGCCGCCAAGGACGCCACGTACATATCACGTGCGGCCGCCATCTTTGCGCCGGCTTCGCTGATATACGTGCTCATAAAATTCGGATTGATCTGCGCTTTATCAATATCCTCGACCATAAAGTTAAAAGCCTTGGCCTGGTCGATATCGATATAGGCATCGAAGGCGGCAGGGATTTCGGGCGCGTCCAACCCCACCTCGGGATCGTAATCAAACACATTCGGTGCGATGGCGCCAACGATCTTGATTCTGTTACCGTACCTCGGCTCACCTTCAAAAGTCTGATTGCAGTGATCCACAAGGATACACTTTGCCTTCAGTTCGGTTTCGATAGCTTTTGCCCAAATGGTGGGCTTAAAATTTGCAAAAGACATAGTTTATTCCTCCAAAATAATTATTTTAAATTTCTCAAAGAGCGCATCGCTCTTTGAAACACGTTAGGATCGTCCAAATCCTTCGAGGTCAGTCGATCCAATTCCTCCGAGGTATAGTCCCGATCGGTGTCGGTCTTGGTACCTACGTCACCGGTATTTGGAGGCTTTGCGGCCGCCATCGCCGCCTGCTTCCCTTTGATCATGTAGTAGGCACTCAATCCGTCCATTCCGCCACGGACCGCCTCTTCAAACTCATCCCCCAGGGATTCCAAAGACTCCACCGTGGGATCTACCTGCCGAATGGCCTCCAAATCTTTCTGCATCTGATCTGTTGCTTTGGCATCCGCCATCAACATCTGAATTGCTTCCTCGGCGTCCCGAGGATTGAGCCCTTTGGAACGGGCAAGATCCAGAACTCCATTCGAAATCGCTTCCGCCTTCTGGCGGTTCGCCTTATACTGAGCGTTAACCTCTTTACTCTGATGAGCCTTCGGTACACTCTCGGTGGTTGCTTTCGCCTCCTCCGTCGCCTGCTGTTCTCCACCGGGAACAGACTCCTCTGCAGAAGCCACGACCTCCTGCGTCGCCGTTGCGTCTTCAACGGTTTGTGCGCCGGTTTCCACCGCCGCAGTATTGATGTTATCTTCCATAACATCCTCTCTTTCTCCATGATTAGGGAAGATCCCACGCTATCGGTGCGAAGATTTATGTAGGTGCTTTTTACAGCATTTCCTGCCGTGCCAGAATAACCGCCAGTTCTGCCCGGGTCACCGGATCATTAGGGCGGAAATTTCCATTATCGTCTCCGGTCATATAACCGGCTTCTTTTACCTTCTCGATGGACTCTGCTGCCCATGCCGGGAAAGTTGCTTTATCTTTGAATTCCACGTTGCTCACCTCCTGCAACTGAAAATTTTTAGAGTTGTAACTCCCGATTTTGTTTTGGATTCCGAGATAACCGCAGGGGTCGATCACCGTCTCCCCATTCTGCAATTGGTAGTGCAGATGGACGCCGGTTACGTTGCCGGTGGCGCCCATGGTACCGATGACAGTATCACGGGTGACCTTGTCCCCTTTTTTGACTCTCACGCTCCCTTTGACCAGATGGCAGAAAATATGACGTCTGCCTTCGTTATCTCCGATAGAGACATACTGTCCCCAGCCGTTCGCATCGTAGGCTACGGTTCGAACCACGCCGTCGCAGGTAGCAAAAATACGCTTGTCCTCCGATACGAAGTCCAGCCCTTTATGGCCGTTCTTCCAATACTTTCCGGCTTGTCCATAGACCGCCGTAATACTGAAAGAACCGGTAACCGGTAAATTGGTCATTTTTTAGCCCCCTTTTTCATATCGTTCATGTACTGATCCGCTATGACGGCAGCAGGGGTGAAGCTGTTATTCTTCCACCAAGCCCAAAGGCTGGCTCCTGCCGTACACACCGCCGAAATTCCCTCATACACCGCCTCATCGCTGAACGGGAGAGGGTTCTTTCCCAATACCGTCAACACCTGGTTCACCAGGGTGATCACCAATACGATCGTTCTGATGATCGTTTCTTTAGATGCCATCATCTTCATTCCTCCTCACTTTTTTACAAGGTACTCTTGCATCTCTGCGTTTGCTTTTCTCAACTGGTCAAATCCGTTTCCGCTAAGAGCGTGTTCCGTAAGCGCTAAATTGCTCATACAAAGCTTTTCAATGCCAGTTTCCATCTTTTGCAGTTCCTTATGGTCTGCATTCTGATAAGCCTCCAGCTTCTCCACACGCTTTTCCAGCCTCCGGAATGGTGCACAAAATCGGGTGATCACCGCCGTAGCAGCTCCCACCACTCCGATCGTGCCCAGGATCCAAAGGATCCCTTTGACTACAATAACAACTTCTTCATACATTACGTCACCTCCTCCGATCGCTCCGCAAGGATTCGTTCATACTCTTCTCGGGGGATCTCGTGCCAATTATCGGCCGAGTCGTTGACACCCAAGTAGATCCCGTCTTTATTGTCGCTGTAGTCGGTTCCATTGGTCAGAACCATCCCTTCAGAGGGAACGAGATTTCTTAATTCAATCTTCTTCATTTCCATTACAACAACGTCCATCCTTTCTGTGTTGCGATTGCTTTTTCAGCATCGGTCAGTTTTGCAAGGTTCGTCGAGCCGAATGTGATAGAGCGAGTTTCACCGGTACCGCTAAAGTCTTTCAATGCGGTGAGAATACTCATTAGGCTTTCGTGATCGAGTTTCGTGCAAGATGAAACATCAAACCCATTTTGACCAATTGTGCCTACAATTATGATATGTACCAACTGCCCCGAAGCATTAAAACACAAATTATACCTTGTGTTCTCGTTCACAACAAATTCTTCAATTATTTCAACTGTCGACCCGTTGAACAACCTTGTATTACTATCCGTTGTAGAGGTCAGGTCAATTCTCCCTACCCTTGTGATCCTTGCATAGTTAAATCCATCTTCCAAAGAGGTGCATTTTGATAAATCCATTACCACACCGCAATTGTCTAAAAGTTCCTTTAAGTCAACTTTTGGTGCCGAACCTTCCGCTGTATAATAATTATTAAACGCACGAAATATACCCACGCCCCTCGTAGGTCTTATATCGTATTTAGGTTTAAATGTATCAGCGTTCCAAGCAGCCCCAGAAAACAAATAACTTTGTTCTTCTGCGGCTCCGTTTCTTTGGTAACAATCCCAAAATGCGTCGTATTCGGCCTGTTTGCCTTCCTTTATGCCAAGTTCATGGCCGTCCTGATGACCTTCGCCATAGCCAGTATCATAGCCAGTATCATGTGCATACGCATAGATCTCTGTTATTTTTTCGGGAATATCGCCGGATTTAATGGGTCCATCGCCACTCGTATTTTCACGAATAGCATCGCAGATCTGGGAATAATCGGTTATAGGCATTACTGCATATTTACTCACATTCCCACCTCCGATACGTCAGTGAAATTGGAAAGTACGAGATTTGCAATATCTTCTCTATCACTGTCCGTTAAGATATAGTCCTGGCCGTCTTCTCCGGGGTCGCCTTTATCTCCACGGTCGCCCTTTTCACCTTGAATGCCTTGGATGCCTTGTGGCCCTTGTTCGCCCTGCGCTCCTTGCTCTCCGGGATCCCCTTTGAAATCCCCGTTCTCTTTTGCTTTTTTCAGTTCAGCTTCAATAAACGGAGTGATGTTGTATTTAGTAAGAAACGTCCAAACCGGTTCCAACTTTTTACCACTGGTCAGATGCTCCCTTAACGCTGGCGCGTTTGTATAATAAACTTTTCCGTCCCTCTGGTTTACAAGGTAGTACCAGTCAGGTGCCAATGGTTCGAGCCCTCTTTCGATATTGCGAGTACAAAAATCCTGCCATGTAAGCACACTTTCAGGACCAAGATCTTCCCGAGTATTCTCATCCCAATGACAAAAAATAAAATCCCTGCCCAACAATGTATCGACGTGAGATTCTGTAGTTTCCATTCTTTCGCTAAGCTCAGGGATATCTGTTTCCTCGATCCCCTTGACTCTATCGTCGATAGCCGGGAGATCTGTTTCTTCGATTTCCTTGACTCTATCGTCAATAGGTAAAATGTCGTCTTCTTTTATCTGCGAAATACAGTCGGCAATCGCTTCCGCTACCGCCTTCCCGCTCATCGCCAAATCGCTCGTTGGATCATAAGCACCTTTTACGTCAAAAGAATAAATCGGCTCCGGATCAAACCTATTTACCCCCCATTGCAGTAGATCATTCACGGAATAATAATAGATTCCTCTTGTTTTTAGATCTGCAATATAAAACTTTGTATCTTCGGTAACTATGTTTCCTTTACAAAGTTCCCGTAATAGGATTGAATTTTGCAAATACTCCCCAAAGCAATCTTTTAAAACAATTACACCGACTCTTATTAAGCGATCCAAAGAGCTTGAACTCCTATTTAAGCTTTTAATCTTATCAAGGTTGGCGTTAGAGTGTTCCGTCAAAGCCCGAAGCCACGGGAGAAATGCCTTTCGAGAGACGATATCAAAAGCACGTTGCGTTTCTTTTACCGAAAGCCCCTTGGACAAGGTGGACGGTTGTCCCTCATGCCAATGTTGGCCCAAGTCGTTATCCTCAATAGTGCCAAGTGATCCATCTTCCTCCACCCCCGGATACAGAGATAGGGATTCATATTCATCATCTTTCAAAAGATTTTCGTTTTGTGCCATCGTTTATCAACCTCCCATCAAGCCGGCCAGCATTCCGCCGGCCTCATTTTCTGCCATCATTCCGTCCAGCTCGGCGGAACGAACGTCCCGCTCAATATCTGCCGCTTCCTGCTCCATGATCTCAGCCTGTTTATTCTTCTGCTCTCTGGCAGTTTCTTCCCGGAGAGACTTCAGCTTTGCGATCGGAATATTACTGTCGCTCCCGGCCAGCTCAATAAACTCCTCAAAGGTAATAAACTGCCGATCCAAGAGGTTATACAGCGTGTTCACCCTGGATGTCACCGTATCAGGAATGGTCGAAGATACATTGATCTCAATCTTCGGGCAAAGCCTTTCCAACACGTCTCGGGACACTTTACTTTTGGTTCCCTTATAGCCGTGTGGATTATAGACCATGATCAGGTGATACCATACGATGGCCACGTCCTCCACCATCTGATGAAAGGCCGAGACCTCCCGATTCAAAGGAACGTCCGCCTGGTCCTGGACAGCCGTAATAGCGGCACCGCTGGCTTGTTCCGGATTGATGTTACCGAGTGCCGCATCACCGGCGCCGGCCAGCTCCTTCGTTACGCTGATCAGCTCGTTTTCAAAATTAGTCGCCTCAGCGCTGATGAACGACGGTTGCAGATAACCCACTTCGTCAAGAACACTCCTCAGATTCATATCGCCGTTGATGGCAATTGCCGCACCGGCCGTCGCAAGATCTCCGGCGTTCTGAATAAACCGTTCGTTATAAACCAACTTTGGAAAAGCCGCCGTTTTTATCGCCTCGCTCCGACGGACCAAGGTCTTATTGATCTCGATCTGGTTGGGGATCATCGGCAGAACCTCACCAATGCCCCGGGCCGTTCCTTTCTGGCGGTTCACGGTATAGGAGACCAGGGGATAATATTGCAGTCCGTTGATCACTTTAAACGGCTGATAGATCAGATCCTTCACTGCACGGCAGAAGCGGATCCCCTCTTTGACCCGTTCCAGATACAAAATACCGGTCACGTACTGTGTCGAGCGGTCCGCCTTGATCGCTTCACTGGTACTGATGTCCGCTTCGCTCCGCTCATCCGAAAGAATGTTATTGATTTCATCCTCCGGGATCCCGTTCTCTTTCGCCTCCCGGCGAACCTGATCCACCAGCTTTCGCTCTTCGATGATGATATACGGTTGGTTTTGAAGCTCCGGTTCCTCCTCATCCCCCAAGAAGACGTGGCACCCATCAAGCACACGGGAAAAACGACGCCGTTCTTTACACCGGCAAAGCTTTTCCTCCTGGTTAAAAATGCCCCCTTCCGGGAAATAAAGAAACGCATCACCGCCCACCATGGCGTTCTCCACCATCTCCCAGCACCGGTCGTCCATTTTGCCGAACTCCCAGGCCTCTTTCATCTGTTTGTTGATGGCGTCCATCACTCCGGCCGGGTCTTCTTCCTCCAAGGAAAAGGTGATCGTTTTGGTATTCATGGCGATTCGTGCCTTTTTATAGTTCACCACCGGCCGAATGACGTTATAAAACGGCAACGAGCTGTCCGCATTCTTAATTCCGTTCCACTGGTCCCCCTCAAAGAACCGCCAGCACTTCTCCGCATTGGTGAAGCGCCCGGAAATGCGGCCTTGATCTAAGCCACGCTGATACTTCTGCCAGAGTTCCGTTGCATTCTGTTTAGTCTCCATTGTACGTCTCTACCTCCCGCATCAGCGCCCGATGGCGCACCTCTTCCTCCGTCTGTTTTCTCTGCTCTGCCCGGCGTTCCGCCTCTACCTTTCTCTCTTCTCTCTGTTCCCGCAAGGTTCTCCGTTCCGGCCGGCGTAAAAGCTCGTTGGCGATCACCGCCAAAAGCAACATGATCACCATCAAACAAAAAACAATAACGATCTGCATAACTTCCTCCTAAATCGGTTTGATTCTCGTCCCTTTGCCTCCGGCATCGGGCTTTGGTTTCTGAAATTCAAAATCATAACGTGGCGTCGGCTTCGGCATCCGTTTTCCGGCAGGACGGCCGGCGAAGAAATAACGGATCGCATCCGGAGCATGGGTCAGCTCATGCGGCTCCCTTGCCACGTCGTTGGGATTATGATCATCCACCGCCACCGCAGGAAGCGTCCGGATCAGATGACGGCAATTACTGAAGATCTTCAGTTTTGCCGTTGTTTCTCCTTTTTCATCCTCATAGGGCTTGAGCATCTCCTTCAAGACCATCCATCCGTTTACCCGGTTGTTATCCACCCGATAAAGCGGAACGCCGTTCTCATAAAAGAGTTCTGCTATGCTCTTGCCGGTATCCTTGGTTTTTGACCACAAATCAGGAGGCGCAAAATGCTGGCGGATCGGATACCCTTTCCGCAGCTTCTTAATTGCCTCCGCCGCTTCGGAAACGATCAACCCCTTGTGGCCGGTGTCCGGGTGATCCACACCGTCGTAAAACTCATCCACCACGTAGAATTTATTTCCGGGCGCCACACCCACCACGTAGGCGGCCAGCATATCCAAGCCGTAGTCCATAGCGATATAAAATTCCCAATCGTTTGGGATTTTGCTTTTATCAAAAATCGGCGGTATAACGTGAATTTCTCGCTTGAAATCGCTGAAATACTGACCATCGAAGAGATCCCACTCTCCGTAGAGCAGAGCCCTTCGATCCCGCTTACTTAAATTCAACATTCGGCGCATATAATTCGGGTCGTTTTCCAACAAAAAAGCATTATCTTCCAGCTTAGCCGGAAGAAACACCCTGCAACCTGTATATTTGCCCTCCTCGTTGTAGGATTCAAATACTTGGTTCGGTGGCGCAGGATCTATAAATCGCTCCTTCACCCACGTATGACCAATCCCGCCGGGGTTTGTTGAGCTTTTCATACTCCTTGGATAAGGCTTTTTACCACGCAAGCGGGAAAGCATATAAGTATACACGCCCTCTGTAAAGTGGGTCAGTTCATCAAAGCGGATCACGTCAAACTCCGCCGACTGGTAGCGCTTCACGTCGGTTTCCTTGTCAAGGTACGAAAAGTACACCACCGATTTATTCTTCAAAAACACGCCAACGTGCTTGGTCGCATTGTATTTAAACTGACTCTCCGGCAAATTTTCAAGAAAATACCGAATAATACTCATTTCCAACTCCTGAAGGGTACGTCTGAAAATGATCTGTGAACTATTCGGATACTGTCCCGCATACCACACAGTGTCCAAAAACTGCCCGAAGGACTTGCCGCCACCGGCAGCACCGCCATAAAGCACCTCATCCGCCGTGGCATTTACAAAAGCCTCCTGGCGATCTGTCCACTCAAGATGAAGTTTCATCCCGCTCACCTTTCCTGGTGAAGATCACCTCAAATTCATTATCCGCCTCGATAATGCGCTTCTCCTGCCAGTTGCCCGTCATCTTTGCCAGATCCTCCACCGCCCTCAATGCGCCGCTGGTGTTAAAGACATACTCACCAGTCGGCTCCCATGCCTTTGTCTCGGGGTTAAACTCCATCACCGGCTTATGCTGCATACATCGCCTGCGGATCTCCTCCGTATGGACGATCAATTTATTTAGGCTCACGCCTGCCGCCTCGGCCGCCGCCTCCGTCAAAGCATCGATATATGCCCGAACCGCAGGTTCTAAAAGGTAGCGGCTGGCAATAACAGAAGCGCTTGCCCGGTTCTCCGTGATCCCGGCACGGATCACCGCATCGGTACCGTTGCCGTCTATGATGTATTCCTCGCAAAATCGGGCCCGTTTGCCCTTCAGAGCCTTTCTGAGGCCGGTCAATGTCTCCTGATCCACCCGCTCACCTCCTTTTTCTGTATCAACGATAGCAAAAAAAATGTCCGTCTACAGTTCAACTTTTCAAAAAGGTATTGACGCCCCAAAAAGGGTAAAAAACAAGAGCATCGTTCAAATACGATGCTCTTACTCATATATCCACCGGGAATTCCTCGTAATATCGGTTGACCAGCCGTTTCACCGTCGATTCCGACACATAATGCCTAATACAAATCGCTGTGATCCCCACGTCCTTCGTCACAAAATCAAACAATGCCTTCCAATACTCTCCACCCACTCTCTTGCAATGCTCTTCGATCCGCTCTCTCTTTGCCTTCGGAAGATCTTTATAACATCGGGACACGAAATAAATGTATCCCTGCCGATGGTACGGCAGTTTCATTCTCTTTTTAACCCTAAACAGTTCCAAGTGTTAATCCATCCTTCCCGTCCCTGTTTAATGTTTCCGCCCACGCACATAAAAGACCGCCTGCGCCCCCACGCACGGCCTCCTTAACAAATCCAAACAAAACACCATAAAGGTCGCTCTCTGCGACCCTGTTTTTTGTATCAGTCCAGATCTCCTTTAAAGCCGTTTCCAATGACCCCGATCCATCTCATCCGCCTGCCGGCGTTTGTGTGGGATCCCTTTTTCCTCTCTTTCAAAATCAAAGAGGAATCCGACCCGAACCGTACCACTCTATTTTCATGGTTTCTTCGTCCTAAAACCTTACACATTTACAAGATGTCCCAAACGGGCTTATTTGCCCGTTTGTTTTTTCGCCGTTTTTCTTTTCTTTTTCGGCGGTTGTTTTACATATTTAAAATAGAGATACCCATACGGCGTCGAACGGCTCTCAACCCAGATATACCCTCTTGGTGCCGGCGGAGGGTTGTCCACTGTATATTGTTGCCGCACCTCTTCCGGCTCCGAGGTATCCTCCTCACGTTCAGGACGCTTTACATTCCTGGTCATCTTCCACCGGTGTCCGCCCTGCTCGGGGGTCCAGTGATCAAATAAGTAATTGGCAAGGCCGGTATAATCCGGTCCGTGATCCACACCGTTATACTTGCGGTTCTGATCCAATAAGCGGATCAGAACGCCGTCACGCTGTACGGCTGTACTTTCCATGATAGCTCCATCTTCCCGGCTGTGCTCATCATCATATTTGATTTCCTTTCCGGGGGCATATGGCCACTGATGAAAGATATACTCCATAGGGATCCCTTTGATCAGTGCATGAAAATGAAACCGGCCATAACGGCCTCCACGTCCCATATAAATGAAAATTACTGCATCCGGATACTTATACCGCAATCGGCGCACAAAGTTGTCCCGGATCCACTTTGCATCCTCCACCGTGTGGATCTCATGCTGCACGTCGCAGGTCAGCGTCACGTAGAGATCCCCCGGTTCCAAGTTCGCATTGACCAGCTGAGCGTGGAGCTTCCGGCTCATTTGTTCCCGATGTTTCTCCCGTTCCTCCTCGGTGGCAAATCGCTCACGTGAAGGTCTTGGAGATCCGCTCAAAGCTCCCCGCCATCCGGTGCTGAAGATCTCTTTCTCCAAAACAACCCCTGAATATGTATTTACTTGCCGTGTTTCTTTGAACATTACTTTCTTTCTCCGCTACTGCAAAAATCATCGGCGGCCAAAGTTGAAAGGCGCTCAATCGCATCTTGCGGGGTATGGCCGTCCCATTTGGGTGCTTTTTCAAGTTCCTTTACCTTGAACATATCCCAATAAGGATCAATGTCATAATGGTATGTAACCTGTCCTTGCGTTGTTTCAATACCAACAATAAACATTCCATCATACATGTCCCCTGTATCGTGCAATTTGCTTTTCCACGCCCTATGGGGCATCAGATTGCAGATGACAGAAAACAGAACCGCTCTATGGTGATACAGTTCGTTGAATGTGTGATAACCGTCTGATAGGTCGCCAATTCCGCTTTGAGGGACTTCAACCACATCGGCATTGTTTATGAATTTCTCGCAAGGTTCGTCTGTTTCAATTTCTCTGCCATAGTGTTCGATATGGTAACAAACACCATAATGCACGCAATCTCGGCAAGTCGCTTCCCGCTCGATATATTCAACCATTATCATCACCTCTTTTTATAAGAGTTGATAACGTCGTAAACAATCTTTTTGCTCAAATTACCTTTAATACCATTAATTCTTGAAATAAGATCAGCTTTTACCTCATCAACGATTTCTATTTCAATTTCCTGTTTTGTTAAGGCGGCATCATTAAACTTAATCTGATAAGAATAGAGCTCGTCCTTTGCTTTTCTTACCTCTTCGGTTTTGAGTTTAACATTGCCTTTTACTCTCTCTATTTCGCTTTCGGCATATTTAAGCCTTTTAGAATACTCATCAAGAGTTACCAATGTGGCTTTATATTTCATTTCGGTCTCTCTTGCCAGTTCTAATTGCTGTTCCAAACCTTCGTTTATCAATTTAAGGTCATTCACTCGTTCGTATTCCCTTACTAAATATTCTTTTATATCGGGAACAGGAACAACAATAGCTTCAGTCTCGTCCTTTTTCGGAACAAGACCTGTTTCTTTGATTTTTTTAAAGATATTCATCACACATCACCCACCATTTCTTTTACAAGGTTGTCAATCTCATAATCGCAAATGAGATATTCATGTTTTCCATCAATGGTTTTGCTACAAGATGTCAACTTATTTTTCAACCTCTCCGCAAACTCTTTGATGGCTTCGGCTTTGTGCTTTTCAATCAATCTTTTACCCGCTTTTATGCTTCCGTGGTAAATGAGTTCGTTTTTGATTTTCAACCTCTCAATCTCTGCCTTTTGGCTGTTGAAAAAGTTATATAAGCCGATCGCCGTTTCACTGCTCATGGTAACGCTCCCCTTATAAACTGCGGCGCAATACATATGATATAAAGCTTTGATCACATCAGAATCATCCAGTGTTTCCTTTTTGCCCATTGTTGCCTCCCTTTCAGAACCCCAAATAATACCAAATTGTCGGTTTGAATTTAGTACACTTCTCAATCCCAACACACGTCCGGCATCGTCTTTTACAAACGTATCTTTTTTTAAATCTTTTCGAGTTTTTACATTTTCTCATTATGCTCCTCCAATTAACACACCTTTTATAACAACCCAAAATGCCCTAAAATCCACCCGACATAAAATCGGGTGGATTTTTCACATTAAGCAACCGCTTTCTTCTGCTGCTTCCGTGCCAGCGTAATCTCAAGATTATCCATTTTAATTTGAACCGTTTCTCCGTTATTGATCTTCACCGTAAGACTTCGTATACGCCCGTATCCGACGTCCACGATCAGATCCTTAATAATGTTCATCGTAGTCTCATCTACGGGAACAAATCCGATCTCAATGCAACTCTCACCAAAGATGCGCTCCGCACCGTCAAGAGCCTGTTTGATTGCCTCATCTCTGCGCTGCCGATCTTGAGCCTCTTTGCATTGGCAAACTTCCCATGGCTCCCGACCCTCATCATGGGTCACGACCTGTCCGCAAAATTCACACGCTCCCGTCATTATCGCTCACCGCCCTTACCCCAATTCGGATACTCCTTGAACCGTGCATCAATTGTATGACTATATTCATTATCCACCGTTGCAATCTTAAGTACCGCCGCATCCATATCCTCGGCGAAAACGACTCCTCTTCGTGTATCCCCCATACTACCAGTAACTGCATATTCAATTTCAAATTTATACATTTTGAATCACTCCTTGTTGTCTTTCTTGTTGTCTTTTTAATGAAATTTCTTCAAGTTCTTTTGGGTCAAAAAGAGATTTTTTTCTGCAAATTGCCGCTTGTAGATAGCTCTCAAAATGTTCACCTAAAAGTGTCTCCGGTCGAAGCCAGATTCTCCGTTTTGGATCCTTGCCCCAGTTGTAGCACATCTCGTCTACTGCCCGGATCATATTTTCTTCTGTAAAGCCCTCTGCAAGCCTCATTCGCACCAATGCTAAAGTAGTTTTGGAATCTGGGCGAAAGTCCTTATTGGCCTTTTCATTAAGAACTCCGATCACCCGCTCACTGATAGCCAGGACTTCCGCCGCATCATGCTCCGACCGGCCGCTTTTGGCACACTCGGCGATTTCCTTTTCCAGCTCGCTTTCCATCTCTCTGAGCATTCTTTTCATAACGAGCACACCTCGCCTTAAACTCTTTAGCCGCTCCGTCCCCATCGATAAACGTACCTCCTACCCTTTCATATGCCTCTCGGCGGACTTCATTCACCTGCTCCACCGACAAGCCGAACTGCTTGGCAAGTTCTTTTGACATCCGGTTACTTGCCACAAGATGATGCCGCATTTCTTCCGTGATCTCTCGGAACTGAGGCTTCAGCTCCTTTTTGTAATTCTTCGCAGTCACTCCGGCCGGGATCCGACCGGCATCCCGAAGGATCTTCAACACCTCCGCCTTACCTCGTCCGGTCAGATCGCAGATCAGGCCAATCTGCTTTACCGGATTCTTACACCGAGAATAAAGTGCCACAACATATTCCTTTAAATCATCCACGAGGCCTTGCCACCTCCCAGACTCGGTCCACCTTATCGGCCGCCACAACGGTGATACTGTTCTTCCCACGTTCCATCAGCTCCACCTGTACGATCTCCTTATCGTTTGGATCCAGCCGATGAGTCACGCCCACCACACGTCCAACAACCACCGACGTATGACCACCCGAAATCAGTTTGGTCATCACCGGCTCCTTAGAGTGCATCGCTGCCTTTAATTCAAAAAAATCCATTATTTCCTCCTTCCGTGCCGGGCTTCATAGCGAATCACCTCTGTCATGCCGATCAGAAAGCCGATCAACAACACAGCCAATGCCACTCTGGCTACACCAATCAGAACAGAAGCCATAATTTTAAGAATTAAATTTATTATCATAGCTTCCTATCCTCGCCATCTCTTGATCGCAGATCACACAAAAGCCCCTGTTTCCTTGCTCGTCCAGCATCTCAACAGGATGAACACTCATCACAACATGACCACCGGAACAACTCATAACGTCATTTGGATTCATCATAAAATCCACCTTCAAAAGAATGGCTCTTCCGGTATATTTGTCTCCGTCATGCTCATTCATCGCCAGAAGATCTCCGACCTTGTACCCTCTGTCATTCTTTCTGATCTCAAATCGTTTCCGACCGGCAACCGTTTCCTCAAAATATTCCGGCAAACATTTAATTTCATGTATCCTCGGCATCGCTCTGCTCCTCCTTTTTCATGTTTTCTTCCACGTACTCAACCAATCTCTTCGCTCGCTTTGCCCATATCACACAGCGAATACAACTTACGGCAATGATAGTCGCAAAAATCAAGTGGACAGCCGCCCACCAGATTTCCCCATACAAAAAATAAATCATTGCTATATTGAGCGTTGCGACCGCAAGCATCCCTTTATAAGACGCAGCAGTTCTTCTAAGTTCAAACCATAGATCCAATTCTTCCAACTTGATAACATTCTTGCTCCGTTGTAAAAACACCTTATCTCCCATACCGTCACCCCACAAACCGTTTACAAGCCGCTTTCATCGCTTCCTTAAACTTCTTTCGCAGATCTTCATCCTGCACCTTCTCGATGGCAAGTTCACACTTGCGAAGGACGTTTTGCGCCTCCTCAAAATAGACCTTAAAGGTGGCAACCTCCGGAGATGCCGTTTTCAATTCCTTTTCCAGACGATCCACACGTGCACGTGCCTCTGCCGCCTCCGCTTCCGCAGCCTTACGCTGCGATTCCGCAGCAGAGAGCTTCTTTTCGGTCTCTGCGGCCAACTTCTCGGCGGCTTTCTTTTGAGCCTCTGCCGCCTCTTTTTTAGCCTCCGCTTTGACCTTTTTCATCACCGACTCCGGGACCTCTGTATTTTCCTTGGTCTGCGCCAAAGCCTCCTCGGCGGCAGCCTGTTCCTTTTTCGCATCTGCAAGCTGCTCCCGGAGTGCCTGCTCCCGATCAGCGGCCTCATTGACCGCCACTTGTTTAACTTGCAATTCGCTCCGCAATTCTGCCAATTCCTTTTCGGCGTCAACGGCACGTTCTTCCGCCGCCTTTTTCTCCTTGATGAGCCTGTCCATCTCACGGGTAGACATCGACTCCACGTCGTGGTTTTCCACGAACTCCTCCCGCTCATCAGCCGGCAAAGCAAGGAGCTTCAAAGCCTTGGTGTACGGCAAATTCCCAAGCGTTTGGGAATTTGCCACCGCCCCGAAAAGGGTGATCTGCTGACTGCCGTACTCGTCGAAGATCTTCATCATATTGTTGGCGGTACTCTGGGAAAATTCCACCTTTTCCGAAAGCCAGATTCCCCATTCGCCGTGCTTTAAAAGACTCTTTGCCTCGTAAAGCCGGCGCCCGATCTCGATGGCATAAACCAGCGCCATCGTCTGCGCCTGATGTACCAGCGTCCGGATCTCCCCGGTCACCGTCTCTATATCACGCGGCTCCTGCCGCAGCTCCATGCTATTTTGATTTTCCATGCCCTTTTTTCTCCTTAACATCTTTTTTCATCTGTTCTTCATACCACGGAAAAAGTACTTCCTTTTTCCAACGTGCCACAAAGTCCAAAACCTTTTTTGGAATAGATATTAGACCACCCGGTCCCCAATGCAGGCGCTCATTTTTATACCCATGCAGCTGAACCTGCCTCGGTTTTCCTTTCATTCTTATATCCAATGTGAAATAACTCCGCTCTGGTCTACGATATTTTCGCACAAAAAAGATCACATCCTCGCCATTGATATGGCTTTTTCCATACCCGCCGACGCAATGATCTAATTTGTTCCCCTCTTGCACAAGTTCTCCATTATCTCGCGGCAAACGTATACAGAGCTCTCCGTCTGTCCACTCCAGAGTTTTATATCGTTCATAGGTTCTCTTGAAACCCTTTTCAAATTTGATACGATCTTCCAAATTGACCTCCGATCGCTCTATCTCCGAAAGTCGTTCATGTGCCGCGAATAAATGTGGTGGCCAAAGCTGTATTTCGGTCAACGGTCCCTCTGCAAACCGCTCTGCCATACGGCGGCAATCAATCAGATATGTGAGTGCCTCTTGTGCGCTCATGCCTGCCTGCTTGTCTATGTATTTCATCAAACGATGAAATTCATACCCCGGCTCGCCATCCTCATACTTATCCGCGATAGCCATCATCAAAGAGCCGCCCAATTCTCGCAATCGCCGATCAAATTCTTCTGCAGAGCAAAGTTCCTCAAACCGTCGCCACTCGTTGATCGTCGTAAGATCCCAGCCCCAAGATGCCCCAGCTTTCAATTCCGCCTTTGTAATATGTAGCATCTTATGTGGCTTTACCTCATCCCAATCCAGAAACTCAAGTTCTGCAGCATGAAGCTCTCCTCTGCCATGCCACCCATCATATGCATGGGCCTGGCTTTTTTCATCGTCGATTCCTTCAATTATGACTTTTTCCCAGCCGGCCTTCATGACATTTTCAATCTGCGGATGCTTTCGCCAGGTATGCAGATAAACTGCCGGATCCGCGCCTCCGGCATTGATATACTCACGGAGCCCTGTCTTTTCGGCCGTCACGCCGACAAGCTCCGGGCAATGGGCGATCCAATCCATGCCCATCTTTTTATTAAAGCCGCCGTCCCAACTGTAATATTTTTTTTGCGCCGGATCCATGAATCGGTTTTTAAATTCCCATATGCCGGTATCACACTCTCCATACTGTGTATATCTGGTATGACTGAAGCGTACCAATTTTCCACGCTCATCAAGAACCAACGCCTCTCGAGGCCGCGCCGACGACGTTGCATAGCCATATTCATCAATATGACGCCTGACAATCCAATAGAGTAGCACGCTATAGTCCTCGATCCGCTCCACTGTTAGTGCCTGCACTCCGAAGGTAACACCGTGATCACCCAAGACCGAGCGGTGCATTAATTCACCTCTGGCACAACAATACGGACACTCTATCGAATCCCCATCCATGTATTCCACTATATTCCATGAGTCACTATCGGAATCCGCATATCCCGGATACCAATTATTATCCTCTCCTAAAAAAACGCAGATTCCCTTTTTATCCTTTTTAGGAGTTGCCCATCCGGTATAGAAGATTTCCATACAACTGGTACAGATACAACGTGCCTCCCAATGGTGGACTGTATTTTTTTCATGCCGTTCCCAATCCGTCGCATCCATTGTCCTGTAAAGTTCTGGCTCAACCGTAACGCTCTCGCGTTGAAAAATGATCCGGGTACCACCTAAAAGATCGTAGCATTCCGAATAGATCTGATCCCGAACCGCCTCATCCAACCGTTCCGGAAGTTGTCCCACTATACGTTCGACATCCATGCCCGATCACCTCTTATAAGAAATCCGCCAGGTCGATCACGCCGGGCATTGCTTCCTCTGCCGGCGCGCCGCCCTTCGGCAGCCCGTAAAACTCCCGGAGAATATCCTCCGCCACGTTGGGCGGGACCACGGCGCAGGATCCCTTCTTATGCTTGTCTGCATAAGCCTTTATCTTCTTCTCAGCATCCACGATCCCCATACCGGAAACCGTCAGATCCTTCGCTAATAGCTCGGCGCTGACCGGCTCCCGGCGAGCAATCTCCTTCAGCTGCTCACCCACCATCCAAGGTGCGGTATTCTCCTTGCCCTGTTGTTGCTTTTCGATCTCGATGATAACGATATCCAGATTACTCATCCTCATCGCCTCCATCCCAAGGAAGATCCACGTGGGTCATCTCTGCCCCCAGCACCGATGCGCAAAACATCACGATCAACATAGCGCTCATCAGCAACCGCCGTCCCAGCATGATCGGACCGCCCTCCATGCCGGCCCATACGCCTAGCAGCAACACCGCCGCCACGACGTTCCCGATCCGAAAGCCGATATGTACCGCCGTCCGCATTCCCTTGCGCAACTCCATGCGCCTTTCAGTTTCTTTTCTCAAAGAATAAATATTGTTCACTTTATTCGTCCCCTTTCTTATTCTCATACCTCTAAAAGCCCCAATTTTTTCAACTTTTCCCGGCTCTTCACAAGCTCTTGCACATCAATGCCCCACACCTCAAAGGCAACACGCGCATTGACATGATACGGAACAACCCTCGGTATGTTTTGCCTGACTTCTTCCTCCAGTACCGGTTTCTTAATCCGGCTTACCGCCGCATCAGAAGATACACCAAACATCTCCTTGATCTCCGCATTGGAAACATAACCCGTTCCATAAAAAGCCTTGATCGCTGCTTCCACATTTTTCAAATTCGGTCGCTTAGCCATGTCGCTCATGATTGATCCTCCTTTCTTATGCCCTTCTTTTTTAATTTTTTGGAATCTTTTTCTGCTGCTCGCTCAACCGATGGACGATCACCAGCTCCTCTGCTGTCTCTCGCACCACCAGCCAGTTGGCAGGATTCAACCGCCACTCCTTGATCAGCATCTTTTGCCTTCTTGTAGGTTTTACTCCTCGCATGAGATCACCTCAATCAATCGTTTCAATATTGATCGGCAACCACATATCCGGATTAAAATTCAAGGTATATCGGTATTTTGAAACCTCGTTTTTGCCCAAATTCAGATCCTCGACAACGTACGTAACATTATCGCTTAAGCCGACAAAATGCTTTACGTAGGTTCCGTCATCCTCAACAACTACTTCCAACTGATTATCCGCTGAGTCAGCGGTTATCGCCATTTTTCCGGTCATTTGGAAAAGCACGTCACCCTTGATGCAGTTAATTACCGTCAGTTGTCGTACAACGTTGAAATTATCAGCCTGTTGCGACAGGTTGTATGACACCCTGTCCGCCTCGGTGCATCCGCAAAATGCCATCAACATGACAATCATCATCAAAATTACTAAAAAACGCTTCATTTTTATTCTCCTTTTAATTTTTCTTCAATCAACTCCAGTGCACAAACCAACGCCTCTCTGTAAACGTCTATTCCAAGATTTACAGAGGGTTTTTTGTTTATCGCCTTCATCGGATTCGTCATGCGATCGTGGTAATGTAATAACCCTGTTATTACCTGCTCTGATGTTTCAAGCCGTTCTCTTTTGGTTTGTTCCAAATTTTCCATAAAGCTCTCCTCACGTACTTTTTTCTGCAAAGTGCTCCTCGACCTTACGACCGAAGCCCTCTAAGCCAAACATTTTTCCAAAATCATCAACGATCAATTCAAGTGTAGGCCTGTCGGACGGACATATTTTTTCCAAACTCTGGTTTAACGCTTCAACCAAACTTGTTGTTACATTCAGCAGGGCAAATCCATCACCAGGCATGTTTCTTTCTTCTGTTTCTTCGTCCAAAAACACATGGTAATCAAACTGAATTGTCACTCCATCGACCCATATCTCACTACAAGTTTCGTTGTTATACAGAAAAAGTTTGGGTTTCTCTTTTGAGCCAATCACAAAACTACACCTGTTGTCATAACCATCAAATAAGTAATATTTCGTTTTAATAAAACCACCTCATTTTTGCTGTCAATAAATTTCATCAAAATTTAACAAAATAATTTTCTTGCAAATCATTGTAAATGTTCTATAATTAAACTAACGAGTTAAAAACACACCAAAAAAATTAAGAGTGTTATATGGTGACCTCTATCGTTAATTCACAAGAAAGGAGCAAACTGAAATGACAGATCTTCAAAAGACGGCTTTGCAGGTAACTGCCACGCTGGTTTCCCATTCTATCAAACCCACAGAAGATATCGGAAAACATCATGGAAAAGCATTGGCAGACACCTACAAGAAAACCTACGTCGGCGTTTACGAGTTTCTCAAAGAATTAGAGAACGAAAACGCCTAATCCTGATCCCGGCAAAGTTGCAGCTTTGCCGGGGTCTTTTCATTCCTTGATCTCGTCCAACACAAGCAAAAATTTATCTATAAGATTTAACGTCTGCTCATAAATACCAAGCGGCCTCTTAAAATCTGCCTCAATTTGATTGAGACAAAGCTCTGCACACTTCCGTAACATTTCATTTTTAGTCATATTATCACCTCTCGTTCATTCCACATACAGAATGTTTAGCTTAAAAAAATTTGATCCTTGATCGCAGGATCAGTAATACCCAAGAACTTACAAATGGCAATCGCATCCTCTAACGTCCACCGAATCCGTCCTTTTTTCTTCTGGAGCAGAGATTGATGCGTGATCCCAAGGAAATCTGCCATCTCTTTATTCTTTTTTCCTTGCTCGATCTGCAACTTTTCAATTTCAACTACATTAACCATCTTTCAAGCACCTCCTTCACGCACTTGCTTTCATAGCAATCAGCTCATCGATTGCCGTCATAATTCTTTGTTCTGCATTTTTAGGCGTTCGTTTACCATTGAAGATCATCGAAATGTATTCCTCAGTCACGCCCATGTGCTTCGCCACTTCCTTTTGACACACCTTATGAATATGCATCTTACCAACCGCTTCCGCAATCCAATTACTCATATCCTCACCTCCTCAAATATCTATCCTTGCCTTTTTTGCTCCTATTTGATATACTCAAATAGGAGGAGTCTAAAATATGAACAAATATATTTCTTTTTTGGCTGGCGTAGTATTGATATTACTTCCTTTTACAGCTTCCGCTCATGCCGGAAAAACCGACGGTTCCGGTGGACACTACGATCATTCTGCAGGAGAATATCACTACCATCACGGATACCCTGCTCATAGCCACTCCGACGGCATTTGTCCATATGACTATGATGATCAGACGGGTATCGACTCCGGTGGTTCTTCAACAGGTACAACAGATGAAGACAACAGTGGTCACTCTACTAAAAATCCTTCTGTACACTATAATGAATCTAACAGTTACACCGAAACAAAAGAAAAAAGTGGTTTTACCATCGGAGGAATAATCACCTTAATCCTTTGCGGCACTTTTATGATATTCATCCCCGGCTTATTCATAAGTTTCAGCATCTCATCATGGTTTCAAAGAAAACTCAATTTACCAAATTGGGCAGAAACCGCCATTACAGTTTTCTCATTCATCGTTATTGATATTTTGTTCATACTCATGCTCGTGCCATAATAGCCGCCTTTTGGGGCGGTTTTTGTTTCCTTTAGGAAACTTCTTTTGCAAAAAAAATATCCATAATCATACAACGATCTAAATTCAGAATCGTTGCAATCTGAGAAATTTCTCGCAGCGTGAAGGAGGTCTCTTCTTTAAATCTTGAATAGATTAGTTTTTTGCTTACCCCCATCTCAACAGCGAGTGCCGGTATACTCATACCACATCGAACCAGTTCCATTTTTAGACGCTTAATATCCATGTTATCACCTCCGTTATTTTGTTTCCTTTAGGACACTTTCAATTATAAACGCGCTTTTTTGTTTTGTCAATCCCCTTTTGGAAACTTTTTTGTTTTTTTCTTCGTTTACAGTTGCTTTTTAGAAACTTTTTGTTTATAATATAGTTAACCAATAAGGAGGATTATCTATGAAAATAGGAAAAATCATTAAGGAAAAGCGCCTTGAACTCGGTCTTACCCTTGAAGAGGTAGGGCAAGCTGTTGGCGTAGGAAAAAGTACAGTAAAAAAATGGGAGGATGGTTATATTGCCAATATGCGTCGCGATAAGATTGCAAAACTTTCAGCAGTTTTGCAGCTTGATCCTGTCTGCTTTATCGAACGTGAGCCAGCGCTAAACCTTCGCCCGCTCAATGCCCCCCTTTCCGCAGGTTCTGTGATCCCGGTACTGGGAAAGGTGCCGGCTGGTGTACCCATTGAAGCAATTGAGGACATCATTGACGAAATCGAGCTTTCTGTCAAACTCACTGCAG
>JAZQAE010000179.1:0-2891 GCA_045544995.1 Eubacteriales bacterium | reverse complement strand
CCATTGGAGCAGCAAAATAGCATCCGTCAAAGCTACTCCCCCAGTACAATCCGTATCAGCAGCAGTGAGATCCAAATCCGCATCCTGTAGGATGCCGACCTTCCATCTTAAAATTGCCATGACGTCTTCCAGATTCGTTTGATTGTCTCCGGAGGCATCGCCCCACAGATAATCAAACACCTTCACAGTTTTTTCGCCGTCCGTAGCAGTAAGATCATTTAGGTTTCCATCTTCCAGTTCTATCTGTGACACTTTAATCGCATAGTCTCCGGCAGCCACTTCATCCTTCGTCCGGAAGGTCAGGCGAAGCAAAGCACCGTCGCCATAGGTCGCTTGCGGTGAAGCAAAGGCGATCGCTGTCATATCCTCATCCCATACCACAGTAACGGTATCATTTTCAGCACATAAAGCGCCTTTTTCTGCACCAACCAAGGAAAAAACGGCATCATCAAACTCCAACTGCAACACCGCACCGCTGATCCCCTCCGCAGAATTGCCGTGGATCAAAACGTCTACCGTGATATTCGTAGCAATACACGTCTCATCTACAGTCACAATTTCAAAATGAGTCCCGCCCGTTTGCGCCACAGCGGAAGGAACCAGGGATAATATTAAGATCAAGCCCATTATGACGGCTATCGTTCTTTTCAGCATCATTACCTCCACTCGATATGGTTCTTTTTAATTATAACAGACCCTCTGCAGAAATACAATACAGAAAAGAAAAACGCAGTCGGAAAATCCGACTGCGTTTTATTAAATTACGTTATGCATCAAAGAGCAATCTGTCCGTTCAAATAGCGAAGCAGATGAATAACATCGTTTACATTGACTTCGGGAATATCGTCCGTCTCGTCGCCGTCGCCCACTTCGGTCAGATCTGCCATTTTATCAGTGATCAGCGTTGTGCCGTCAAGTGTATGCTTATCAGCATCCAGTGCCTTCTCATTAACGTACCGCATCAAGAAGCTGGCATCCACCATGTTGATAAAGCCGTCGCAGTTCATGTCGCCTTTTTTGATGCTCAGTTCAGCCTCAGTGGTTGCCTTGGTATCATCTATTTCAACCGCTTCCATATCATAATTCCAGGTCTTCTCTTCGGTCACTTTAATAACAGATGCTTTATCGAGATTCTCCGGATTGTTGAGTGCTTTAAACTTCAAGACGATCATCGTACCGTCCATGTACATGTTGTTGGCATTCAACAGATTCAAGAGCACCTCTCCATCATCTGCTTCTCCGGCAGGAAGATCACCGCCGAAATACAATTCAGGCCAATCTCCTCCATTCTCGATGCCAACGAGCATCACTTCATCTTTATTGAAGTTGATCTTCAGTTGCATACCCATAATACCGGAGCTGTTCTTGAGATTCACCTTAACGTCAAAGTCTTGATTGATATAGACGTCATCCTCGATCACAACCTCGATACCTTCTTTGGCACCAAGTACCATAGTCTCGGTCTTTCCGCAGACACAAGTGCCGGTTTTTACGCCCTCTTGATCAACACTCGGCGGAGTGGTCACTTCCCAATTAAGGGTATGGCCTTCCACGTCTATAAATGCACCGCATCTGCTGCACAGCACTTCGTGAAGCTGAGGATAAGCAGCAGACTGCTGATACTGATATACAGTACTATGTCCACCAGCCACAGTTCTGACGTGCTCATAATCGCACTTACTGCAAGCGCTGATGACGTGCAGGTCGCAGCTGTTCTCAATAGGATCTCTGCCTACTTCGGTGATCGTGCCGGTACATTTTTCCTCCACTGCATTCGGATCGCTGTAGTCGCAGAGAGAACAAGCAGAAACCACCATGTGAACCAAAGACGGCTCTTCGGTATTCTCGTCCGTTACGTTGAGTTTTTTGCTCTGATTACAAGCGGTAGTTCCGGTCTTGTCGCAAGAAACCACACCAACGCCGGTCACCGTCCATTTGCAGCCACATTCATAACTATGGGTGCCGTCGTTATTGGATTGATAATTCACCGGTTCGCAGGTGTGGGCGGGAATCACGTAGCCGATCACCGTATCTCCGGCGATCACCCCGTCAACAGCCTCCGTCCAAAGCACTGCCTCATCGGCGTAGGCAGCGGCGCCCAGAAGCTTTCCTTCAACCGTAATATAATCGGTGTACGTATTCAGGACAGACTCATCTACCGGATTGCGGATCTCAACGGTAACTTTCTTAACTTCCTTTTCACCGTCTTTCACAAAAGTCAGCTCGCCCTCAGAGGTCAAGCCCCACTTCTGTTCCACACCGGCTTTATTCAGCGTCCAAGCAGCTTCGCCGGAGGCGATGACTGCTTCGTCTGTATATACGCCTGTTTCCTCAACAGTGGCAGCGGTGCCCTTAGAATACAAGTTATAGCCCGTGTTTCCTGCTGCCATCAAGTTCTTAACTGTTACAGAAGAATATTCAGTTTGACCAATCAAATACGGCGTCTTCGTAGAGTTTTCTTTTTTAGAGTTGAAAATACCAACGTTTTCAATAGTGACATTAATAGTTGCGCCGTCCTCTCCGCGCATTTGTCCTACCAATGCCGCATAGTTGGTAGCATTAGGAGCGTTAAAGTTTAAAGTGTTACCATTCAGATAAATGTTTTTAGCCGTCATATCTGTGTAATTAGCCTGACACGACAGAAAACCAACGTTTTGAGATTTAATTCCATTAATTGCACATCCAACGATCGAGATGGTATCAAAAGTGATCTTCTTCCCAAATTGTCCGGCAATCAATCCGATTCGACGTCCGCCGGAGGTGACGGTACAGTTTACCATAGAAACATCTTTGATTGTCAACTCATTTGTCGGACTATCAACCAGCGCGCCTTTATAGTTAGCCGACGGCGCTGCAGTTAAGGTGTTAAACTCCAAGCTTTTAATGGATGT
>JAZQAE010000178.1:0-7758 GCA_045544995.1 Eubacteriales bacterium | reverse complement strand
CCGGCGACGTGATTACCGGAATTCTGCGTTCCATTGAGGCTGTGCTGTTAGCTTTTGCTATCGCTGCCGGCTATATCGTGGCGGTGTATCTGCTGGGAGGTGGTCTTGCATGAGTGAGTTTTTGCAGTTATTGACCTCCTTTATTGGTACCTTGGGGTTTGGAATTTTATTCCATATCCGGGGACGTAAATTATGGTTTGCAGCGTTGGGAGGCCTCTTTGCTTGGTCGGTCTTTTTGGGACTGGGGACGGTGATCGAAAGTGAGCCGGTTCGTTATTTCCTGGTTTCCATGCTGACGACCCTTTATGCAGAGGTTCTGGCACGGGTGTTTAAAACGCCGACGACCACCTTTGTGATCTTATCGTTGATCCCCCTGATTCCGGGAAGCGGTCTCTACTATACCATGGCCAATGCGCTGTCCGGAAATAGTGCCGGCTTTATGGAAAAAGGGTTGATTACCTTGGAATTATCCTTGGCCCTTTCCTTGGGCATTATCGTCGTAACTTCTTTTATACGGCGGGTAAAATATCTAAAAAAATAAAGACCTCTCGAGGCGCACTCCGTAAGGAAGTGCGCCTCAGTTATATTCGCCTAACGGCGAGTGGTATTGCTTCGCAGTGATATTATGCTATGCATAGTGATATTGTCCTACGGACAGTTTTCGGGCGAATATAATATCACGAAAACCGCAAGGTTTTCATATCACTTTTGCCGTGAGGCAAAAATATCACTGCAAAAGACAGTTTGCAATATCACTTTACCTGCCGAGAAAAATACTCTTTATTTTCGGCAAGTATTTACCTTTCTCAAAGTATGTAACCCACTATGACACTTTCACAATTTCTTTGCAAAGTGTCTCGCTCAGAGGTCTTTATTTTTTTTCGTTTAAGCTGGAAAGGGCGCAACGGATTCCGTCCACCGCTGCGGACATGATACCGCCTGCGTAGCCGGCACCTTCTCCGCAAGGGAAAAGACCTCGTACGGCACTTTGGCAGGTTTCATCCCGCAGTAAGGTAATGGGGGAGGAAGAACGGGTCTCCGGGCCGGTCAGGACTGCATCCGGCAGGGCAAAGCCATGGAGTCTGCGGTCAAAGACGGGAATGGCTTCTGCCATGGCGTCCCCGATGAAATCGGGCAAGATGGTTCTTAAGTTACAGGGGGTTACTCCCGGCAGATAAGAGGGACGGACACAGCCGAAGTTCTCGGTGGGACGATGCAAAAGAAAGTCCTCCAGGCGTTGAGCGGGAGCGTGATAGCCTTCGACGGCACGGTAAGCCGCCTGCTCCAGAGCCCGTTGATAATAAACGCCGTTTAAGGGGTGGTCTGTTCCGTAGTCTGCCGGGGTGACAGCCACCAAAAGGGCACTGTTGGCGTTTTGACCGGAGCGGGCATGGTAGCTCATGCCGTTGGTAACGATGCCGCCCGGCTCACTGGCGGCGGCCATAACCTCTCCGCCGGGGCACATACAGAAGGTATAGATCCCACGGCCGGCTTCATTGTGCCAAGAAAATTTATAGTCGGCGGCGCCGAGGTATTTGGCGTCATCGCCGTATTGTGCTTGGTTGATTAATGCTTGAGGGTGTTCGATTCGGGCACCCATGGAAAAGGACTTGGGTTGCATGGGAATTCCTTTTTGAAAGAGCATCTCAAAAGTGTCTCTGGCGCTGTGTCCGATGGCGAGGATCACCCGATCGGTTTCATACCGCTGATTACCGAGAACGCCGACAATGCGGTCGTTTTCCAGCAGTAATTCCCGCACCGGCTCTTCAAAATGGATCTCTCCGCCAAGCTGCAGGATTTCTTGCCGAATTCCCCGGACGACTTCACGCAGGCGGTCGGTTCCGATATGGGGTTTGGCGTCGTAGAGGATCTCTTCCGGGGCGCCGTGGGCAGAAAAGGTTTTGAGGACTTCCCGGCAAAGGGGGTTATGGATGCCGGAGTTGAGTTTCCCGTCGGAAAAGGTACCGGCGCCTCCTTCTCCGAATTGCACGTTGGAGTCGGGATCCAGCACGCCGGTTTTTTGAAAACGCTCTACGTCTGCCTGACGGCCTTCGATGGGTTTCCCCCGTTCCAGAAGCAGAGGGGCGGCACCGGCTTTGGCTAAGGTTAAAGCGGCGAATAGTCCGGCCGGTCCGCAACCGATCACAATAGGGCGCATCTTCAATTGAGATTTCGGGATTTCCAAAGGTTCCTGCTCCGAGAAAGGTGCTCCATGGGGGACTGCCTCAATGGTATAGGTATAGCAAACCGGCATCTTCCGGGCGTCAATGGAGCGACGAAGGATCTGCCATCGGGCACCCTTAATACGGCTTTGCTTTTCGATCTTCTTTTTTAGTTGCTCCGGGGTATGGCTTACCGGGAGCCGAAGGTCTTTTAAAATCATTTTATTCTTCCTTATTCCTTGATAATATTATTATAGTATGTTATTATTTTATCGTCAAGGGTCTTGCAAACCGACAAATTTTGTGATAAAATTGGTTATACTTTTCCTACAAGTATAACTTTTCTGAGGTGAAACGATGGCAAAAGGAAAGCATTTATACGGACTTCCCAAAGGCAAACGGGTCTTCGGAACGGCAAAAGTAGGAGAAAAAGGACAGATCGTCATCCCCAAGGAAGCCAGAGATCTTTTCGGTATTCAGCCAGGAGATACGCTTTTGATCTTAGGGGACGACGCCACCGGCATCATCATTTCCGGACCCGATGCGGTGGAAGGTCTGGCCAAAGAGATCTTTAAAAAGATGGAGGATTAATTTTATGTGGTTTTGGTTTGCCTTAATGACCTTGGTGTTTTGGAGCGGATCGGATCTGTTTTCCAAGATCGGCTGTCGTGACAGTAAGGATCGGTACAGCCATCTGAAGATGGTGATGGCCGTTGGCTTGGTGATGGGTATTCATGCCCTCTTCGAGATCATCGGCGGTGTGGAGATCAGTTGGCAGGTGCTTTGGACCTATCTGCCGGTCTCTCTGTTGTATATCCTTTCGATGGCGCTGGGTTATATCGGTCTTCGTTATATCGAGCTTTCCATCTCCTCCCCGATCTGCAACGCATCCGGTGCGTTGGTGGCTATTTTAGCAATTCTGACCGGTGGAGAAAAATATCCGCCCTTGGTACTGACTGCCATCGGCTTGGTTTGCTTGGGCGTGATCGGCCTTGGCGTTGTGGAAGCACGGGAAGATGACTCCCTGCGGGCTGCCCGTCAGGAAGCCGGTAATTATAAGTATGCTAAGAGCTGGTTGGCTTTGGCATTGCCCATCGCCTATTGTCTTTTGGATGCGGCCGGCACCTTCGCTGATGCGTTGGTTCTGGAAACGCTGAATGAAGACTCTGCCAACGTGGCCTATGAGTTGACCTTCTTCGCCGCCGGTGTGTTCTGCTTTATCTACACCTTGATCTTCAAGGAGCAGAAAATGGAACGGAAAAATGAGATCCCCAAATATGTGGGTGCCCTCTTTGAGACGGCCGGTCAATTTACTTATATCTATGCATTGGCCGACAGTGCTCACGTGGCGATGTCTGCACCGATCATCTCTGCTTACTGTGCTGCCAGCGTGGTCTGGAGCCGGGTGTTCCTGAGAGAAAAACTCTCTTGGAAGCATTATACCTGCATCCTCTTGGTGGTACTGGGTATTATCATTCTCGGCATTTTCGATATATAATTTAAAATCCACTTTACAAAGAACCTCCTTTTTTGATATGATATTCAGAAAGGGAGGTTTTTCTTGTGAGAAGAAATTTTTATGGATTTGCAACGATTCTGTTGATCGTTGCGATGCTGTTGACCGGATGCGGTGTAGATCCGAATACGGAAGAAGGCGCTACCATAGGAGAGATCGTGGAAGGCGTGGAAAAACCGCAAGACGAAACCGATCGCCCTTCTAAAGAAGAGGAACCGGAAAAGCAACCGACTCAGGAAGAACTGCCCAAAGAACAGACACCAGAAGAGGAAAAGCCGTCGGAGGAACCGGAAAAAGAGCCGGAAAAGCAAGAGGCTGAAACGCCGGCACCGGAAGAACCGACTTCGGAGGATCCGAAGCCCGAAGAAGAGAAGACGGACGAGTCCACCGAAGAAGAAACGGAGCCTTCCTATGAAGGTTGGATCAAATTGGCGTCCTATAACACCAAATCCTTGATGCACAGTGCAGATCGGGATGGGATTGTGGAAGAACTCAAAGAGATCAATGCAGATATCATCGGTATTCAGGAAATTGATTCCTTTACCAGCCGAAGTGGTCAGTATGACCAAATGAAGTTTTTGGCCGAAGAGGCAGGGTATCCCTACTTTAGTTTTGATAAATTGATCGACTACCAAGGCGGGGCATACGGCATGGGCATTCTCAGCCGTTATCCCATCACGTCCAGCGAAGTGGTGCAGTATGCAGCGCAATGTGATGCCGATTCCCACGTGCGGAAGTATGGACGGCACGTCTTAGACGTTAACGGTAAAGAGATCGTCTTTTATAATACCCATCTTGCCATCCGGGACGGTGATGACGAAACCAGCGTTCCTCAGCTCGAAGAAGTCCTCAAGCGGATGAATGAGGATAAATATGCATTATTAACCGGCGATTTTAATATGAAGGCGCCGGTGGCGGGGAAAGCAGTAGCGAAGTTTAAGAACGTCAAGATCCTGAATTCCGGCGATCCTAATATGACCTCCTATATTGAGGGGAAATTAGCGGCGGATTTTATTGATAATATTATGACTACCCAAAGTTTTGAAACCTATTGGGACGATTGGTCCGGTACCGGTATTATGGTCAGCAAGACCCCTTACAGCGATCATAATATGGTGTATACCTACGTGAATTTCAAAAAGTAAAAAATCCCTTGAAAGCCATGGCTTTCAAGGGATTTTTCTTTTAGATAAACTCTTCCGGAATGGAGTCCGCCATACTTTGCGCACCATTTCCGCTGGGGTGGAGATGATCGCCGCTGTCGCAATCAGGGTGCAGTGCCATAGGATTGTCCGGATCCAAAACCGCCAGTTCAAAGGGCAGGACGCCCTCCACCGGGGCTTCCCGGTAGATCCAGTAATTGACCTTCTCCCGGATGGCTTCCCGCTCCTCGTTGTAGGAGGAATAGCCCTCAAAGGGCAGGATGGGGGAGAGGAATACCGCGATGTCGTGGGCATGGGCGGTATCAATGTAAAACTGTAATCCCTCGATCAACTCCTCTGCGGTGGGGAGATCGCTTTTGGGTCGGTAGGGATTGGTGTTTTCGGTGGGATGGATCATGTCGTTGATGCCGTGGAGGATAAAGACCTTTTTGACGCCGGGAAGCAGTACCTCCCGTTCAAAACGATCCAACCCCTTGGGGCCGAAATGGTTGAGGGAACGTGCCTGATATTCCCGGAGCACCCGGCTTCCGCCGATGCCCTTGCGGATCACCGCCACGTCTTCACGCCCTAAATCCATCAATCTCTTTTTCAGCCGATCCGGCCAGGTCTGGGAGGTGATGGAATCGCCAAAGGCGACGATTGCATAGGCATTTTCCGGTGCCAGGACTTCGATGGTGTGGATAAAGGGGGTGACCTCTGCATCGCTCTCTACGCCAAAGGGCAGCTCTGCCGCCTGCGTCTGATCTCCATCGCAGCACCAGCGCTTTAAAAAGGCTTCTTTGCCCCGGTGGTAGGTAGTCAGCTTGGTGAAATCTTTAAAGTAGAGATTGAGGGTCAGGATCTCGCCGGCCATGAGATCAAATTCCACCGGATCGGAGGTGAGAAATCCCTTTGCCGGGATGGCACCTTGCTTCTTGCCGCCGTCAAAGGTAATGGGTACGCAGCGCTCTGCGTCCATTTTGTGCGCCTTCTCCTTGATTGCCACGCTGACGCTGGCTTTAGCGATGATGGCGTCTTCCTCTCCGAAGATGTTGGAAAACTGAAATTTTAAGCAGCTGCCGGGAACCGTCATCTGCATCTGCAGACGGACGGTGGTGTCCTTCATCCATTCGGCGCAATGCCGTACCGGGTGTGTGATGGGGCATCCCCATCCTGCAATCCAACGTTCCTTCATTTTAGTCCTCCTCCGGGTAACAGGCATAGATATGTTCAGGAGTGGATTCTACGCCTCGATAGCGCATCAGTTCACTGACCGTCACAAATTGATATCCTTTTCGGGCCAGTTCCGGCAAAGCCATTTTCAGGCCGTCATAAGTAGAAGTGTAGATCTCGTGCAGTAAGATAATGTCGCCGTCCTTGGTGTTTTGCAAGATCTTATTCTTGACCGATTCAGCGTTCCGGCTCTGCCAGTCTAAAGTATCGACGCTCCATTTGATCATGGGGCCGTCGATTATCTGCATGACTTTGCTGTTGGCGTTGCCGTACGGGGTGCGGATAACGGTAGGCTTGGCGCCGATGGCCTCTTCAATGGCCTCCGCCGCATCGTCGATCTCCGCCCGGATGCCGGACTCGGAAAGCAGGTTGAGGTTTTTGTGGCTTTGGGTATGACTGCCGATCTCGTTGCCCATCTCATAAACGTATTTCAGACTCTCCGAAAAGGTGGGTACGTTGACGCCCAGAACAAAGAAGGTGCCATGACCCTCATATTCTGCCAGAAGATCTGCAAACTGCCGGGAGTACCGTCCGGGGCCGTCATCAAAGGTGAGGGCGATCATCGGCTTGGTGGGGTCGATGAGACTGGCGCGCTCCACTTCCTTGACAGAAAATTCTTTTTGCTGATCTGCCCATTGCAGGGTTAATTTATCGCCCTCGATCTTGAAGCAGGTCATATCCTCTGTGGACATCTCGCTGGTTTTGAGCATCAGGTTGATCTTTTTCTCACTGTTTTCCCCCAGTACGCTGTCCAGGTCTAAAATGGTATTGTCTTTGCCGATGTACCAGGTGCGTTCGTCGGTGATGGCCGGGGTGCCTTCTCCTTTTTTGTCCAGAGCCGCAATCTCGTAAAAGCAGGTCAGTGCGCAGTAGTTTTCTTCCTTCTCCGTGATGTAGTCGAAAACCAGACGGGGAATGAGGGGCTCTTCCTTTTCCGCCTCTTTGGCCATGAAGTCTGCGAATTCTTTTTTGGCTTGCGTAAGATAGCCATCAATGGATTCGTCGGTGGCATTATTTTTCACCTTGGGATAAGCGGTGTAAACAACGCCGATTTTATCCTCAACGTAACTGTCCTGCTTCTCTTTGCCCAGAGACTTGCCGGACTCAAAGGTATAGGGATGATTTTTCATCAGTTTCTTGGCAGGACTGGCTCCGCCTACGGCGAAGTAAACTGCAATTCCAATCACCGCCGCCACCAATGCAATGGCGGCAACGCAACGTACTAAGCGCTTCATTTTTTGCTCGCTCCTTTTAAGTAATCCTTATGATAAGATTATATACTTTATTAATGCCGGTTGCAATGGAAAAATAAAAAATAGAATAAATAAAAACGGTATTCCATCGAAGAAGCGGTATAAACCGTGTTTGACCATCGAATCAAAAAACCGAGCAGAGGGTTGCTCTGCTCGGCGGTGTTATTTCTTTATTACTTTTTTGCACCAGGTGCGTTTGCCGCATTCGGGGCATTTCAGGTAACGGGTGGTGCCCATGTGCATGGCGTTCAATGCCTGCGTATAGGTGGGCACGAATTCGTGACCGCAGTTTTTGCATTTATAGGCGCCCGCGCTGACCTCCAGCTTTAATGCGTAAAAACAAGGCAGTAAAAAGAGGATGCAGATTCCAATGACGGATACCGCCTGCCAGATTCCTTCCGGTACAAAGAAATACACGACGGCGCAGCCTCCGAGCAACCCCAGCATACTTA
>JAZQAE010000177.1:0-16648 GCA_045544995.1 Eubacteriales bacterium | reverse complement strand
GCCGGAAGCCAGGCAAAGGAACTGGTTTATTTGGCCGAGATGGGCCTGAAGGATGGCTTGACTCTTACAGAAGAGGATAAAAAGTCTGTTCAAACTACCATTGATAGCTATTACGAAGCGGCAAAAGAAAATAAGATCGATGAATCTAAGTTCTTGAGCGTTGTTTTTGGTAACGGTGTCAATGAAAACGACGTTCGCAAGTGCTTGGAACTTTCTGCTTTGGCAAGTAAATATCGTGATAAGTACGTAGATTCTCTCGACTATACCGACGCTGAACTGGAGAAGTTCTATAGTGAACATATCGACGAGTACCGCTACGTTGATTATTATAGTTATGCAATCGTTGCAGAAGACACCGAGAAGGAAGAGACCTACGCAGCTGCAAAGAAGAAAGCGGAAGAACTGGCTCTGGTAAAAGATACCGAAGCATTTACTCAATGGGTAGATAAAGAAATTCGTGCCGAAAATCCCTTGACAGAGGAGTTCAAAGAAGAGGATCTGAAAGAAGAATTGGATACCGGTCTGAAAGCAATTAATTCTCAGCAGGTAACCTATGTTAAGGACGACAAAGCTTCCGAGTGGCTCTTTAAGACCGCTAAAGTGGGCGAAACTTATATCGAGGATGACGGCGAAGGCTCCTATACGGTCTATCTTCTGACCAAGACTCCTTATCGGGATGAATCTGCCACCCGTACGATCCGTGATATCATCCTGACCACTGCAAATTATAAGAAGGATGAATTGAAGACCACTGCTGATAAGATCGTGGATGAAATGAAGAAAGCAGGTCTTACGGAAGAAACCTTCAAGAAATATGCATCCGAGTATAGCGAAAACACCGCCTCCGCTGCAAATGGGGGTCTTTGCGAGAACTATAAGAAGAGTTCTTATGAAGGTGCGATCGGCGATTGGACCTTTGATGCAAATCGTAAAGCCGGCGATTTCGAGGCGTTTTCCATTGAAGACGGTTACGCAATTTGCTACTATGTAGGCGAAGGTATTCCTGCTTGGAAATCTGACTGTATCAGTGCAAAACAGGATGAGGACTATCAGGCGTCTTACGAGAAGTGGACCAAGGATATTACTTTGACCGAAAACGAAAAGGGATACAAAAAGATTCCCGATAACGTATAAAAAGCAATAGAAAAGGCGTGCGCATTAAGTGTGATGTCCTTAACGGAGAATTTGAAATTTCATTTAATCCTTGTTAAGAACCAGCATCGCATTTGTATGTACAAATACACTTGGGCGGTAGCCCAAACCCACTATCAACAGAAAAAGAGAAGATTCGTTTTAATTACGAGTCTTCTCTTTCTTTATGTCTGTAAGTGATATGCTGACTAAAGTCAGCGTGATATTTTCTTTTGGAAATTCCTCGCCTATGGCGATATATTTCCAAAAAAAGTGATATTAAGTCCTTTGGACTTAGTGATATTCTATTCGCCCCTGAACTTGCGAAGCAAATATCACTCGGCGTAAACCGAATAACACTGCGTAGCAATAGAACTCGCCGTAGGCGAATAGAGTTGCGTGATACTCCGTTTGGAGTATCACGCATAAGCGCACGCCTTTTTGTTTTTGAACAGGAGCTTGTAGCTGATGTAGTAAAGTGGAATTGAAAGAACAAGGGAGCCGAAAAGATCCAGAATAGAGTGTTGCTTAACAAAGAGTGTAGATAAGCAGATCAATACTGTAAGAATGGTGGCGGAATGAATGATCCAGGAATGTTTTTTGCACCATTCGTTTTTGGCTAAGGCAATATTCATGCCGATGGAGTTGAGGCAATGAATACTGGGGAAGACGTTATAGGGGGTATCGCCATTTTGCAAAAGGGCGATACAGTCAATGAGAAAATTCTTTCTGCCAAGAGTACTGTAATCAATTCGCAGGCTTTGCCCGTTAGGGAAAAGCGTATAAATAATTAAGCAGACCGTCATCCCGACGTAAAGGAAGCAACACATCCTAAGGAAGTCTTTTCTGTTGTTAAAAAAGAGAAAGACGTAACCTGTAGCAATATATGCGAACCAGAGAAAATAGGGAATGACAAACAGTTCGCAAAAGGGGATAAGGTCATCCACAAACCAATACATATCCGTAATGTTTGCACGCCCGGGGGTAAAGGTGTTCAGCCAACCGAACCACGGCATGTAAAAGAGAAAATAGACGACCATCACGGCGTGGCCGTATTTAGAGCAAAATAAGGATTTGATCTTTTCCATGGCGCACCTCAATTAAACTTATAAACCTTTTGTACAACACGGTAACCGGCTATCGTCAAGGTGCGGATAAACCTATTGGTATATGCATAAAAACCGGCCAAAGAACGATACCGCAGGTGCTTATAAATAGAACCATGGTTTACTTTTAGGTAGTTCCAATAATTCTTCAGCTTTTCCATGGCCTCCGGCGAGCCGTCTAAGGTCAGCATTAAAACGGTGATCAGTACCATTACGCTGGCATAGTGCAGCATGTATTTATAAAGCTTAGGTCTGGATTGACGAATCATGGTCAGATCATGCTTTTCAAGGATCAGCTTAGAAACTTTGATCTGTTGGTCAATTCGCTTGATCATGACTTTTTCATTGACGGACTGATCGGCTCTTCCTATGAAATAGCGGTAAAAGTCAGTATCGCAATAGTAGATGGAATTAACCAGAGGCAGAGGAGAATACAGGAAAATATTATCTACGTAGAAGGTGTGAAGCGGAATTTGCAGATCGCATTCCCGAACCAACTCGGTGCGGTAAAAAACGGAGTGCATGATCATGTATCGTGTAATGTCAAAAGCCCCGCACTCTGACCAGGTGAATTCCCGATTTCTGGGGAAGATGCCCCGGTAATGAATCGTATGGGTGTTTCGTTCTTCATGCTCGTAAACGTAGTTACAGACAATGAGATCCATTAATTTGCCGCGTTCCATAAACTCTTCGATGAGGTTTAGGATCCGCTGAAGAGACTCGGTGTTGGCCCAGTCATCGGAGTCGACAATTTTATAGTAGATTCCTTCGGCCTCTTTTAAACCGGCCATAATACCGGAACCATGACCGCCGTTTTCTTTATGTACGACTTTAATGATGTCGGGATACTTTGCTTTATATTCGTCCGCGATCTCACCGGTGCGGTCTGTGGATCCATCGTTAACAAGGATGATTTCGACCCGATCTCCACCGGTCAAAAGGGAATCTACGCATCGTCTCATGTAACTTTCGCTGTTGTAGCAAGGGACAGCAAAGGAAATCAGTTTCATTTTGACTCTCCTAAAATTTATAATGTCATATTCTTAGCAATTCTAACATATTTTGCGGTTAAAATCAAGGCTACGTCAAGAGATTATTCATTAATTTTTCCTGAAGATCATTAATAATGGAGTAGTCGGTTCCCTTGGCGTATTCCTCTTCGATTTTTAAGTGTAGTTTTTTTGCATCTGCAAGTTTTTCAATGGCGAGATTTATGAGTTCCCGTTCCAAGCGCTTGACGAAGGATAATTTGTTTTTATTAAGTTCGAGATAAGATTTTTCCATCATTCCCTGAATGGTGATCTTGCGAATAATATTCTCTTCCGGGATCTCCAGGGGGAATATTCCGTCTCGACTGACGATGGAAAGAGATGCCGAGGGTATAATCAGATGCTGAAGATGCGGTTCGCCCAATAAAGGATGGTAACAGGCGATATGGTCGATACCGCTTCGTGTCAGATGTTCTTGTATATACTGTAGCATTACGTAACTGATCATCCATCGATCCTCTAAAACGATCACGTTATGTCCTAATTTACAAAATGTATCGTGATAGGTAATAAACCCGTCCGGAGTGATGCCGGAAAGAAACCGCTTTTGGATGCTGGGGTGATTTCCTGTGACTCCCCAAAGGGCATTTTGACGCAGGATTTTATCGGCGGTGGTGATGATTTTCGATGATTTCAGTTGATGGGTCAAGGGGTGGAAAACACCTTGGTATATGTATTTGGCACCTCTCAATAAAGAATAACAGTTTTTATAAATAGTCTTCTTTTGATCCATCAAATCAATAATCGCATTTTTATTTAATTTTGAAGGATCCCATCCAATTCCCAAATCAAATAAATTCCCGCCCACGCCGGGATAACTCGGCTCATGGGAGTGGGGCGCTGTTGCGTCAATTAATATGGCGTTTTCTTTGGGCAAAACAATACCGTCCATGCTTTTGGGATCACCGGAACAGTAGATCAGCTCTGCATCATCGGTTGCCTCTGAAATTTTCTTAAGCAGGGTACTTTTGCCGCAACCCGGTCCGCCTTTTATGTAATAAATACGTTGTTTTTTCTCATTCAGTAAAGATGGAAAAAATGATATGAATCCCTCGCCGCTATTGGCGGCGCAAAATGTTTTGTATTTCATAGAATCACCTCTTCTTATCATATGATCCTCGTTTGGTATGGTTCGTATAAGCCGATTGAAAGGTGGAAATAATGAGGATATAGAGAAAAAGGAGGTTGCTATGCTGAATAAGGTTGTGATTAGCGGTGTGGATACATCCAAATTGCCCATTTTGACTAATGATGAAAAGAATGAATTGTTGCGGCGGATCAAAGAGGGGGACAAAAAAGCAAAGGATCAGTTTGTAGAAGGAAATTTAAGGTTGGTTTTATCCTTGGTACAACGTTTTTCTGGCCGCGGAGAGAGTATGGATGATCTTTTTCAGGTTGGCTGTATCGGTTTAATTAAAAGTATTGATAATTTTGATCTTAGTTTGGGACTTAGATTCAGTACCTATGGAGTGCCGATGATCATGGGGGAGATTCGCCGCTACCTTCGGGATAATAATATGGTACGGGTTTCCAGAGCAACGAGGGATCTGGCATATCGTGCATTGACGGTCAAGGAGCGCCTTGCAAATGAAAAAAATCGGGAGCCAACCGTTTCGGAGATTGCAAAAGAACTGGATGTCCGTAAAGAAGAGGTGGTCATGGCTTTGGAAGCAATCGTCGATCCCATTTCTTTGTTTGATCCGGTGTATTCCGATGGGAACGATGCAATTTACGTGATGGATCAGGTGAGTGATGGGCGTGGGGGCGATGATTGGCTGGATGAGATCTTGATCAAGGATGCAATAAAAAAACTACCGGATCGTGAAAAGAATATCATCGAATTGCGGTTCCTGGAGGGAAAAACGCAGATGGAGGTGGCAGAAGAGGTGGGGATTTCTCAGGCGCAGGTCTCTCGATTAGAGAAAGGTGCGATGGAACGGATCAAAGGGCAGTTGTAACAGAGACGTATCAGACTCATAGAATATAGAAGAACGATGGGAGGGTGGTACCATGTTGGTGAAGGTTTTGGATGAAAATCGGGTTAAAATTTTGATGGAAGATCCGGATATCGAGTTTTACGGATTGCCCTTTGAAAAGATCAACTACGATGATCCGCTTTCCCGGGCGTTCCTCTATGATTTGATTCAAAAGACCTACGATCAGACCGGTGTTGATTTTCAGGACTGCAGGTTGATGATTGAGGTGGTACCCGGTGTATCCCGAACCTATTATATATTGTTGAGCAAGATGGAAACGGACGGCCGGGAGAAAATTGAATTTGATAAGGCGGACCGGACGGATACCGAGGTGTATATTTTTAGATTTGAGCAGGCAGCGGATGTCTTGCGTTTCTTTGACGGTTTGGATGGATTTCAGCCGAATAATAGTGAACTTTATCGTTATGGAAGTTTTTATTATGTGACGCTGTCTTTTCCGTCCCATTGGACGGTCAAACCGGAGTTTTCTCTGTTTTTAATGCGGTTAGAAGAATTTGGCGGACGGTGCCGTTATCACTATGCCAATGAATCGCTGCTCAAAGAATGGGGCGAGTTATTAGCCGGACCTGATGCATATGAGTTGTTAAAGCGAGGATTTTAATGTTTTTATATGAATTGCATTGCCATACAGCGGAAGGAAGCCGATGTGCTTCTGTAAACGGTGCGGATCTTGCCCTGCAATATGTGGAAAAAGGCTATAAAGGTGTTGCAATTACCGATCATTTTTATGGCGGAAACACGGCTGCGTCAAAAGATAATGGCTGGGAGACGTGGGTTGATGGATTGGCAAAAGGCTTTGAAAACTGCAAAAAAGTGGGGGAGCCGCTGGGGTTAAAGGTCTTTTTCGGATGGGAATATTATGATCGCGGTACCGAGTTTTTGACCTATGGTCTGAGCAAGGAGTGGTTAAAGGTACATCCCGAATTAGCCGAAGTCACGGTGGAAGAATACTGTAAAATCATTAAAAAGGCCGGCGGAATATTAATTCATGCGCATCCCTTTCGGATAAGGAATCGCTTGGATGTCATTCGATTGCTCCCGCAATGGAGTGATGGTGTTGAGACGGTCAATAAAGGAAATGATCCCAAGGCAAATTATATGGCAGAACAATATGCAGAAAACTTTGGATTAATTCCATTTGGAGGAACAGATCTGCACAATAAAAGCCATTTTTCCAGGTTGGGAGGAGTTGCTCTGCCGGTGGAAGTGTCGTCAATTCAAGAACTCTTTGATGAAGCCGAACGAAAAACCATAAGAATATTATAGGCTGGAAAGGAAAAAACCTTTCCAGCCTTTTGCTGTTCAACATTGAAAAGCCTGTAACATATGATGGAAAGATAGGGAGATGATACTATGGAATTACCGGTGAGAAGTGCCACTTATGCGATGAAAGGGAAGCAAATGCTTCAACAGTACGGGATTCGCTCCTATGTCGGCAAACGAAGTGATGAGACCGGTTGTTATTATTATTTAAACGTTGCTGAACGGGATTTGGCGTATGCCCGTGAGATTTTATCACAGGATGAAATTTTGAAATAGCGATAGAAAACGAGGGGAACTATGATTTATTTTGATAATGGTGCATCCTCTCATCCCAAACCCTCTTCGGTAGTAAAATCTGTGTCTGCTTGGCTGCAGAAAAACGGGGCCAATCCGGGCAGAAGCGGTCATAAAATGTCGATGGATGCTGCAGAAGTGGTTTATAACACCCGTGTTGCTCTGGGAAAATTGTTTGGGGTGGAAAAGGCGGAAAACGTCATTCTGGTTCCAAACGCAACCTTTGCTTTAAATACAGTTTTGCTGGGCTTGTTGGGAAAAGGGGATCACGTCGTCACAACGGATTTAGAACACAATAGTGTGATTCGACCTCTTTGGCACCTGCAGGAAAAAGGGGTGGAGGTATCCGTTGTGCCGGTTGATTTTGAAGAGGATGAAGTAACGATAGGACGAATTCTAAAGGCAGTTCGATCCAGAACAAAAGCAATTGTCTGTACGCAATGTTCAAACATTTGCGGACGGATTTTACCGGTGGAAGAGATCGCAAGGCGAAAACCCTCAAATATATTATTAATTGTTGATGGGTCTCAAGGCGCCGGAACGATCCCGATCAATATAGTGAAAAGCGGAATTGACTATTACTGTGCTCCCTCTCATAAAGGGTTATTAGGCCCTCAAGGCGGTGGCGTGTTATTGATTAATAATCGCTCGCCCAGACCGTTGGTATTTGGCGGAACGGGAACAGAAAGCTTTAATCCGGAACAGCCAAAGGAATTACCGGAATATCTGGAAAGCGGAACCCTTCCTACGCCGATCTGCGCCGGGATGTTAGCCGGTGCGCAATATATCGAGAGTGTTGGGCAACTGAATTTGATGAACCATAAAAGAAGGCTGACGGATTATGCCTATCAAACGCTTTGTACCATACCCGGAATCGAGCTCTATATGCAACCATATTCCAGGCATTGTATTGGCGTAATTCCATTTAATTTGAGAGGTATTCATTCCGGCGACGTTGTGCGCTACTTGGACGAAAAAGGGATCTATGTGCGAGGCGGCATTCATTGTGCGCCGTTATTTCACCGACGTATGGGTACTGAAAAGCGGGGAATGGTACGGATCAGCTTCGGTTGTTTTAATCACGAATATGAGGTGGATCGGTTCGTAAAAGCATTGAATAATTTTATAAAAATATAGAAAAAAGTGTTTATTTTATGATTTGTATATGTTATAATACAAAAGTGTAAGAAATTAAAGGAAGAATGGAGGGCACCGATGTTAACAGATTTTTTTGGTCACGTAGTCAACGTGACCCGGACCATCCAATTTAAAGATTATATTGATATCCTCTTAGTTGCGTATTTGATTTACAGTGTACTGCACTTTATTAAGCAGACAAGAGCAGGGCATTTGATGCGTGGTTTGGTCGCACTGCTTGTTTTGATCGTTTTGGCTAAAAGCCTCGAGTTGAGTGCAGTGGGCTATTTGATGAACAACGTTCTGCAGTTGAGTTTTATTACGATCATTATCGTTTTTCAGCCGGAACTGCGGTCCTTACTCGAGAAACTGGGACGGATCAATCTTTCTAAAGTGTTGCCGTTTACCAAGAGTATTGATAGTGAGCAAGAGCGTATTGCCTCTGGCATCGAGAGCATCTGTGATTGCTGTGCCGATCTTTCCAATCGAAAAATCGGCGGTCTGATCGTCTTAGAACGTACGACCAAACTGGGAGACGTAGAGTTGACCGGAATCAGCATGAACTGTGATCTTTCTGCGCAGGCCTTGGTAACGATCTTTTTCCCCAATACGCCGTTGCACGACGGAGCCGTGTTTATCCGTGATTTCCGGATCGTATCTGCCGGATGTTTGCTGCCGTTGAGTCAGCGGTTAGAAATCAGTAAAGCGTTGGGTACCCGCCATCGTGCGGCAGTAGGACTAAGCGAGATCTCCGACGCCTTGATCGTGGTGGTCTCGGAAGAGACCGGTAAGATTTCTTATGCTTCCAACGGAGAAATTCATATTGGTATTTCTTCGGAAGAATTGGGCAAGATCCTAAGGGATGCATTCCTCTCCGATAAAAAGAAAAGTGTAGCGGAGGTGGAAGCATGAGTACGATCAAAGCAAAATTACTGCATTTTTTGAAGCACGATTGGCAGTTAAAACTGATCTCGTTGTTTTTGGCGATTATTATTTGGTTCTTGATCTGCGAGTATGTGGATCCCGTTACCGATACCTCAGTGAATAATATTTCAATTTCAATGGAGTATGAAGGCTCTGTTCCCGAGAAGGAAGGGTTGGGTGTCATGACGTTGATCAAAGAGACGGTTTCGGTTCGTGTCAGCGGGTCCCGTGATACCATCGCACTGATGAATCCTAATAAAATAACTGCATGGGTTGATCTCAGCAATGTAACCCGGAGCGGGGAATATGATCTGCCGGTCAAAATTGATCTCGGCGGTCAAAATCTCAAACTGGTCGAGCAATCTTTGCAGACCGTTAAAGTGAAGTTTGATACCAACGTGGTTTCCAGCGTCAAGGTGAATGTAAAGGTATCCGGCGGGGTGAAGGAAGGCTATATTCTGGAGGAGCCCACCATGCTGAATAACTTTGTTACCGTTACGGGCCCGAAGACGATTGTTGATACGATCACTTCGGCGGAGATCGAAATTACGCAACCGACCTTTGAAGAGACCAATACCTTTAGTTGCGCTTATACGCTGGTCGATAAAGATAAGAAAGAGGTTCCGACCACGTTTTTGCAAGTCGACGTTGAGAAGATTGACGTGACGGTGGCGGTTGTGAAGGAAAAGACTGTTCCTATGAAAGTGACCGTTGTGAACAGTAGCGGCGGAACGGATGAAACCTTCTGTACTGCCAAGGTGGTTCCGGAGACGATTGCAATTACCGGTAATGCAGAGGTACTGGATTCCATCAATACGATTGATCTTGGTGTTATCGACGTAGCGGAAAAGACAGAAAACTTCGATACCAGCATTGCGGTAGTACTGCCCAACGGTGTCAAGAATGTCAATAATATAGAAACGGTAAAGGTGTCCGTCGTATTTAATGATGTTCAGACCCGCACCTTAAAGGTGACAAACCTTGCCTTGGAAAATCTTCCGGACGGTACGGCCGCTAAGATTGCAGAAAGCAGTATGACGGTCAAGGTTCGGGGAATGGCAGAGGATCTGAAAAAATTAAATGCAGAGAATGTTTCCATGATCGCTGACGTCCGTAACCAAGTTTTGCCCAAAGGAACCAATCGGTTAAATGCCGTATTGGTATTTCCCGAAGGGCTGAAGGTCGGAGCGGTGGGAAAATATCAATTAACTGTAAAGGTTTCATAAATTTGATCCGGCCTTTGCGCAGGTAGAGGTCGGATCTTTTTGTAATAGAAAGAGGAAAAGTATGATCAATTATTTGAATGCAACCAACGAAGAGTTGATGACGGAACTGGATAGTCTTCGTCAACAGTATCTGCGTTATAAAGGGGACATTATTCGCTTAGATATGACCCGTGGCAAGCCCGACGTAGAGCAATTGGAACTGAGTGAAGAAATGCTTGGCATTATTCATTCCAATGAGGATTGTATTGCGGAAAATGGGTTGGATTGCCGTAACTATGGCCTTTTGGACGGGATCCCGGAAGCAAAGCACCTTTTTGCCGATGTCCTTGGTGTTCGTCCGGAGCAGTTGATTTTGGGCGGTAACTCCAGCCTTAACATGATGTTCGACTCTTTGGCACGGGTGTTTTGTTTCGGTAACTTAAACAGTGTGCGTCCTTGGAGCCAGGAAAAGCGAATCAAATTTCTTTGTCCGGCCCCCGGTTATGACCGCCATTTTGCGATCTGTCAACAGTTCAATATCCAGATGATTACCATTCCCATGCATGAGGATGGTCCGGATATGGATATGATCGAAAAATTAGTGATGGAAGACGAGGCCATCAAAGGTATTTGGTGTGTGCCTAAATATTCCAATCCTACCGGTGTTGTCTATTCGGATGAAGTTGTCCGCCGTTTTGCAAATTTGAAGCCCAAGGCTCCGGATTTCAGAATTTTTTGGGATAATGCTTATGTCGTACATGATCTTTATGATGAGCACCCTCAGTTGTTAAATATCTTGGACGAATGTGAAAAAGCCGGCAATCCCAATATGGCGCTGATGTTTAGTTCTACGTCTAAAATTACTTATCCCGGCAGCGGTGTTGCAATGATGGCAACCAGCGAATCCAACGTGGAGTTTGTTAAGAAGCAAATTTGTGTCCAGACGATCGGCCCCGATAAACTGAATCAGCTTCGGCACGTGCGGGTCTTTAAAAATAAGGAAGGCTTGATGGCGCAGATGAAGAAGCACGCTGATATTTTGCGTCCGAAATTCGAAACAGTGCTCAACACCTTGGAAAGAGATCTCGGTGGTAAGGGGATTGCGAAGTGGAGCAAACCTTTGGGCGGTTATTTCGTTAGTGTGGATACGATGCCCGGATGTGCAAAGCGCGTCTATCACCTGTGTGATGAAGCGGGCGTTTCCTTAACGATGGTGGGTGCAACCTTCCCGTATGGCCATGACCCGGACGACTCTAATATTCGTCTGGCACCGTCTTATCCGCCGGTATCGGAATTAAAGATTGCGATGGAACGGTTTACTGTTTGTGTGCGAATCGCTTGTATTGAAAAGATTCTTGCAGATCGAGCTACGACTTAATTCTGACGAAAAGGAGGGGACATATGGAGATCGGAATGTCCTTGGCTTGTTTTTATCCCATGGAACCGGAACGTGCTGTTGATGAAGCGGCGGCATTGGGAATTCAAACCTGCGAAATTTTTCTGAATACCTATAGTGAATTGGAACCCTCCTATTTGGAAAAACTGCGCAAAGCTTGTGATGCACACGGAATGCGAGTGTATTCTATTCACCCGTTTACCAGTTTCTTGGAAAACTATATGTTCTTCTCGCCCTATCCCCGGCGTATCGCAGATTCAATAGTGTTTTATCGCCGTTATGCAGAAGCGGCCAAAATTCTTGGTGCTCAGGTGATCAATATTCATGGCGACCGTGGAATTGGCCTTGAGAGCGTGGAACGCTATGCGGACCTGATCAAACCGTTACTGACTTTGCAGGAGGAGACCGGGATTGTCTATTCCATGGAAAACGTTTACTTTAATAGCGTGAACGTTCCGGAATTTACCGCAAGACTGCGTCAATTGGTGCCGGATGTGCGGTTTACTTTTGATATAAAACAGGCGTTTAAAGGCGATCAAGATCCGTATGCTTTGGCGGAGGCGATGGGGAATGCTGTGGTAAACTTTCATGTAAATGATCGTGATGAAGAGCACCTTTGCCTTTTGCCCGGGTGCGGAACGGTAGATTATGATCGTATTTCTGCCATTCTACAGCAGAACGGCTATGAGGGGCCGGGATTGATCGAAGTATATCGCAGTAACTTTGAAACGAGAGAAGAGATCGCTGCGGCAAAAACTTTCCTGGAAAAGAAATTTACTCTTGCAAATTGAGGGAAAGTGCGGTATAATTATCGTTGCAGTTGGTTTTGAAAGGCGGCGAATTTGAATGAAGTGTCCTTTTTGCGGTTGCCCTGAAAGTAAAGTGATCGATTCCAGACCGACGGATGATGAAGAAAAGATCCGCCGGCGTCGTGAATGTATCAGTTGCGCAAAGCGTTTTACCACGTTCGAAGCCATTGAAACGATTCCCTTGGTTGTGATCAAGAAGGATAAGACTCGCGAACCGTTTTCTAAAGAGAAGATTATGAAGGGTCTGCTCCGTGCCTGCGAAAAACGTCCGGTTAGCGTTGCTGATATGGAAAAGATCGTATCGGATGTGGAATCAGTGCTGTATAACTCCATGGAAAAGGAAATCACTACCGAGTATATCGGCGAATTAGTGATGGAGACTTTGAAGAACTTGGATGAAGTGTCCTATGTACGTTATGCCTCTGTGCATCGTCAGTTTAGAGATATCAACTCCTTCTATGAGGAAGTTTTAAAATTGCTGAAGAAAGGTTAATGGTTATGAAGCAATGTGTGCCGGTAGTCACTGAAGAATACGATGGCGAGCTGAGATTTTCTATCATCGAGTCGGAACTGACGCCGAGTGCTTGTATTCTGACTCTTGGCGCCAAGGATGGGGACGAATTGATCGGTTTTAAGATCGAGATTCCTGCTTTGTGCAAACGCCTTGGATTTAAACTTTTTCAGATGTTGTATCCCTCCGGAACGGTTAAGATCTCCTCTATCGGGGAAAAGAGCGATCGCTTCCTTGCTACGTTGGTGAAGTATTTTCAGCCCAGCTATCCGGTGAGTGAAGAATTTACCGATGAAACGGTGGAAATTGAATATGCCTTGAAAAATCAGGGTCCCTATGATTTAAATCAGGATAAGATCTATCTTAAACTCTATTATGACGAAGAACAAGATGAAGATCTTCCTAAAAACGAACGAATTCATTTAAATATGAGTTTTTCTTTCAACTTAAACCGTGAATTAGCGAGTTTGGTTGAGACCAAAGAAGGCTATTCCGCCGACTTGGTTGCTTTTTTGATGAAATAATAATGACCGCAGTTATTGACTGCGGTATATATGCTGGAGTGGCGCAGCCGGTAGCGCAACTGATTCGTAATCAGTAGGTCGTCGGTTCAAATCCGATCTCCAGCTCCAAAAAACACTCGTTCTCTTGAACGAGTGTTTTTTAGTTATATTCGCCTGCGGCGAGTGATATTGCTTCGCAGTGATATTCGGCTAACGCCGAGTGATATTGCCCTTCGGGCAGTTAAGAGGCGAATATAATATCACTGAAACCGCAGGTTTCAATATCACTTTCACGAAGTGAAAATATCTCTCTGTGCGAAGCGCAGAATATCACTTATATCTTGCGTTTTTGATATAAAAATGGTAAAATATTTAAAAATAATATTTTGAAGGTTAAAAAATGATTTTAATTTATTTGTTTATACTTGCAGTTGCTTTGTTCATTCAGTATATAGTAGCAAAAAAATTTGAAGCTATTGCATTTCAAAAAGGATATGATGAAACAATACATAGTTGCGCTATGTGTTTTTGGCTTGGAATTGTAGGGTATTTGTATGTTATTGCCTTGCCAGTTCTTAATGAACAAATGAAAGAAAATGGTTGTTCCGTTAATGCTGAATCGCAACCATAAATAATAATAAAGTAATTAGCAAAGCGAAAGAAAATAATCATTCTGATTACAATAGATATGAGTGCCAAAAAATTGTGGTTACAAATAAAAATGGTTCTGGCTATTGTTTTATGTGTAGCGAATCACAAGATATATTAAAGATATGTAAAGTGAAAAATAGCATAGGCACTCGTGAAATCGCAATATGCGATAATTGTATAAAGCTTTTTAATGATAACTGTTCAAAATAGTATTTTCTCAGTTTTCAGGCACATTTCATTCGTGCCACTAAGTTCAAACTACCCAAAAAGAAACACTTCCCAAAAGGAAGTGTTTCTTTTTGGATTTGTGTCCGCAGGACGCAACATCATTTAGCCAAAGACTAACATCATTCCGCTTTAGCGGACACAAAATGAGGTTGCCTTACGGCAAACAGTGTTGTGCTTCGCACCAACGATGTATGCTTGCGCCCAACGTTGTTGCACTTTGTGCAAATGTGTGCTATAATCTAAATATACTGTAAGTAATAGAGTTTTTTATTAACTAACAGAAAGAAGGATATTATGACACAATTAGTTGATCGTAAAAATAAATATCTGTTGGCCTTGGCCAAGGATTATCCTAATCGTCGTGCCGTTACCAGTGAAATCATTAATCTAAATGCGATTATGAATCTGCCCAAAGGAACGGAACATTTTTTGAGCGATCTTCATGGCGAACATGAAGCATATATGCATATTCGTCGGAACGCCTCCGGTGTGATACGTCGTAAGGTCGATGCGCTATTCTCCAAGACTGTCACGGCACGTGAGCGTGCAGAATTGGCAACGTTGATTTATTATCCGATCGAGAAATTGGATGAATTGCGCACGACCGTGGATGATTTGGATGAGTGGTATAAGATTACCTTAATGCGTTTGCTGGAGATCTGCCGGCTGGTCAGCAGTAAATATACTCGTTCTAAGGTTTTAAAGCATCTCAAGAAAACGGCTCATGGATATGACTATATCATCAATGAATTACTTAATAATGATTACGATGTTACCAATAAAGAACGATATTACGAGAATATCTATAACACGATTATAAATATCGGCAGCGCAGAAGAAATCATTATTGCTGTATGTTCTGCGATCAAGAGTTTAGTCATAGACCATTTACATATTGTTGGTGATATTTTTGACCGTGGTCCTCGTGCCGATATCATTATGGATGAACTAATGAAGGAACATTCGCTGGACATTCAATGGGGAAATCATGATGTATTGTGGATGGGAGCGGCGGCCGGTTCTCGCACCTGTATCGCTACGGTTTTAAATAACTCGATTACCTATAAAAATCTTGATGTAATTGAAATTGGATATGGTATATCGCTGCGTCCGCTGTCGCAATTTGCCAACGAAGTGTATCGCAAGACGGGCATTTCCAATTATATGCCGAGAGGAACTGATGAAGGAGATCTTCTGAGCCGAGACGATGATCGCCTGATTGCACGGATGCATAAAGCCATCTGTATTATTCAATTCAAATTGGAAGGTCAAGCGATACAGCGCAACCCGGCGTTCAATATGAAGGACCGCTTACTATTGGATAAGATCAATTTTGAAACGGGAACAGTCTGTATTGAGGGGAAGGAATATCCCTTGAAAGATTGTGATTTCCCTACGGTACAAAAGGATGATCCCTATGCGCTGTCATCAGCCGAAGAGGAGATTATGCAGTATCTAAAAACTGCATTTATGCGGTCAGAAAAACTGCAACGCCACGTGCGTTTTCTATATGAAAAAGGCGAAATGTATACGGTATTCAATCGCAATCTCCTTTTTCATGGGTGTATTCCTTTGGAAGAAGACGGCACCTTTATGGCACTTGCAGCTGCCCAAGGGAGAAGCGGAAAAGCCCTTATGGACTTTTGCGACCGGATCGCAAGACAAGGGTATTTCTCTAAAGAAGGAACGGATGAACGTCGTTTGGGAAAGGATTTTCTTTGGTATTTATGGTGCGGAAAGGATTCTCCTCTGTGCTCGAGAAAAAAGATGACAACATTCGAGAGACTTCTGATCGATGATTCTTCTGCGTGGAATGAACCCAAAAATGCGTATTACATGTGTTGGAATGATGAAACTATTGCGCAACGTATTTTAGAGGAGTTTTCTTTGGGCGGAGAAGGATCGCATATTATAAACGGACATATTCCTGTCCGTCAAAATAAAGGCGAGGACCCGATCAAAGCAAATGGAAAGGTCATCGTTATTGACGGTGGATTTTGTAAGGCGTATCAGCCTACCACGGGAATTGCAGGCTATACCTTGATCTATAATGCTGAGGGGATTCGTATTTCTGCACATGAGCCGTATGCAGGCAGGCAGAATGCAATCCGTAAGAATCAGGACATTATCTCCGACACCGTTGTTTTTGAACCGTCGGCGGATAAGATCTGTGTTCGTGATACCGACGTTGGAAAGAGAGTTCAGGAAAAGATTGAGGATTTAACCTTACTGCTGTCAGAGTATGAACGTGGTTCGATTAAGGAAGCAGATATGCGATGAGCAATATAAAAAGCCGCTTTACTATTGAGCTGCCCCAATTTGTGCGGACAGTACAAAAAAGACTCCTGCGGTAGCAAATATTAAAATTCAAGCAACGAACTGACTTCTCATTTCAAGGGGAGTCAGTTTTGTTTTTAGTTGGATGCGTTGATGATTGTAGAAAT
>JAZQAE010000176.1:0-4243 GCA_045544995.1 Eubacteriales bacterium | reverse complement strand
AAAAAAAATGAAACAGTTGAAGTTGATCTAAAACGGCTTTGGAAGGCGCTTTGGAGAAAACTTTGGGTTCTCTGTGTTGCGGCGGTCTTGGGTGCGGTAGTAGCTTTGGCTGGAACCTATTACCTTATTACTCCGCAGTATCAGTCTTCTGCCTTGTTCTATGTAAACAACAGCTCTATTTCTATGGGAGAAGCATCGCTGAGTATTTCTACCGGTGATATCACGGCGGCAAAAAGCTTGGTAGCCACTTATTCGGTTATCTTAAAATCCCGTTCTTGCCTGAATGACGTTATTGATTATGCCAACTTGGATTATTCTTATTCCACGTTGAAGAATATGATTACGGCCTCCTCGGTAAATGATACGGAAGTGTTTGAAGTGGTGGTAACCAGTTCCGATCCCAAAGAGGCAGAGCGGATTGCCAATGCAATTGCCTATATTCTGCCCAATCAGATTACAGATATTGTAGAGGGGACCTCTGCAAAGATCGTGGACTATGCGGTGGCTTCCGCCACACCCAGTTCTCCCAGTTACACAAAGAATGTCTTCTTAGGGTTTGTGATTGGTTTGGCTCTTGCGGCTTGTCTGGTTGTGGTTCGGGCGTTGTATGATGTGACCATCCGGACGGAAGAGGATATTGAACAGTGTACCGCTCATCCGATCTTGGCTGCAATTCCGGATATGGAGTCTCTGGATCGAGGCGACGGATATTATTATGGCTATGGCAGAAACAAGAAGAGAGCATCCGGCAAACATGCGAAAAAGCATGTGGCAACTGAAACGAAACAACCGATTATTGGTAAGGGAATCAGTTTTTCTGCTTCGGAAGCCTATAAATTATTGCGAACAAAACTGCAGTTTTCCTTTGTGGATGAGATTACCTGCCCGGTCATCGGCGTTTCCAGTGCCATGGTGGGTGAAGGTAAGAGCTTGACCTCTATCAACTTGGCGTATTCCTTGTCTCAGTTGGATAAGAAGATTCTGCTGATCGACTGCGATATGCGTCGTCCTTCACTGAGTACAAAATTGCCGGTTTATAAAGCTCCCGGTCTTTCGGACTATTTAACCGGACAGATCTCAATGGAAGATGCATTGCAAAAATGCCAGATTGATGAAGATGGCGGCTTTACGGTAATTGCGTCCGGACATAACCCGCCCAATCCTATTGAATTGATCAGTTCTGCGAAGATGGCAAGTGCGATCGAACAGTTGAGAACGCATTTCGACTATATTATTTTGGACTTGCCTCCTGTAGGTGAGGTAAGTGATGCTCTGGTGGCGGCAAAGTTGGCGAACGGTACTTTGCTGGTGGTTCGTCAGGATTATTGCAATACTCATGCATTAACCAGCGCAGTCAATCAGTTTGACTTTATTAACTCCAGAGTATTGGGTCTCTTAATGAACTGTGTTACTGAACCCGGAGCCGGTTATGGTAAAAAGTACTACAAAAAGTATTACAGAAAACGGTATGGATATAGTTATGCGCCCAGCATTAATCCTGCAGTAACGCAAGACGAAAAGAAGGATTAACGCTGATGGTACTTGCGGATTTTCATACGCATATCCTTCCCGGCATCGACGATGGAAGCAAAAACTTGGAGCAATCCATGGAGATGCTGCGGCGGCAGGCAGAGCAAGGAGTGCGGCAGGTAGTTGCGACACCGCATTTCTATGCAGACCACCAAGATCTTGATTTATTCTTGGCAAATCGCCGTGAGGCGGAACAAACTTTAAGGAAAGAGGTGGAGGGAAATTTAGATCTTCCTTGCCTGTATGTAGGCGCAGAGGTTTCTTTCTTTGAAGGAATCAGCCATTTTGAACGGCTTCCGGAGTTGGCGATCGTTGGTACAAATTGTGTGATGGTTGAAATGCCAATGAGACGATGGTCCGAACGAAATCTTCAAGAGTTGGCGGAAATTCGTCAGAATTTTAAATTGACGCCCATCATGGCCCATGTAGAGCGCTATCTTGGTCTGCCCGGCGGCCGGGATCTGCCAAATCGTTTGGCAGAATTGCCGGTTTATATGCAGGTGAATGCGGGCTTTTTTGAACGGCGACGTACCCGAAAAATGGCGTTGAAGATGCTATGGTATGATCAAATCCATTTGATTGGCTCCGATTGCCATAATTTGGAGGATCGTTCCCCAAATCTTAGGATTGCGGAGGAAGCGATCGGCAAAGAAGATCCGGGACTATTGTGTCGGATTCAGCAACAGCAAGAGTTGATCTTGAACGCCAAAGGCGCAAAAGATCAGTTAATATGATATTTTTAAGGAGGAAGACGACAATGAAAAAAATCATGACAGTATCCCTTATTTTGATGATGTTGGTTGCGATTTCTGTGAACGCTTTTGCAGCATTTGTTCCCAGCATTGAAGTCAAAAGCGCACCCCGTGTTGTTTCATTCGTGGAGGATGGAAAAGAATTGATCGGTAAGATCGTAGATAAGGACGGAAACGTCCTCTCCCTGGAGAATCCTTGGTGTATCATTATTACGCCGGTTGCGGAAGTATATAAGGAGAAAGCTGCCGGTGCTTTAGCGGTGATGAATCAGATCCGCAGTTATATGGCACTTGCGGCCAAAGCAGAAAGTGTCAAAGAAGATCATGAGGCAACTGCAGAGGTAAAAAATGATCTGCTGAATTCTTATGAGAATATGAAGAAAAACGGCACCAAAGAATTGAAGGGCTTGGTTGATGAAGGTCTGGTGGTAAGAGATATGTTCGCCATCTCCTCTGAGTGTGCTCAGGTGCTGAGTCTGCTTCCCATCGAAGGAAACAAACTGCAAGTGAAGTTTGATTTAGGCATTGCTAAGGATGAAAAAATTCAAGCAGTCGTGCGTGTTAATGATCAGTGGAAAAAACTGCCGATCGTTAATAATGGCGACGGCACGGTAAGCGCAACCTTTGAAGATCTTGGTATCGTGGCATTTCTGGGTAAGACCACGGCCGAAAGCCCTGATACCGGCGACCATTCTGCAAAGGATTTGGCTTTTTGGATCGGTCTGATGGCAGTTTCTGCCGGTGCGATCGTTGCTCTCTTGGTGATCGCTCGCCGTAAAAAGAACGCAAAATAAAAAACATATAGAGGAAGAATAAGATGAGAAAACACCAGGATTTAATCCGGGGGTTCGTCGTCCTCCTCATCATAGTACTGCTGGCCGTATTTGTTTATAGCGGGATTCGGATCGTAGATGCTGTACTGTTGCCGGAACAGACGGTGGATACCGGAAATACGGTAACAAAAACCATTGTAAAAGATGGGGTGGAATATTTCCCGCGCCAGGACGTAACGACGATGTTGTTGATGGGGATCGACCGCAGTGGAACGGTAGCGGCAAGTCCGTCCTATAACAACACCGGTGCGGCAGATATGGTGGCGTTGGTGATTTTTGATGAAACCAACAAGGCAATCAACGTTTTGATGTTGAACCGGGATACCATGGTGTCTATGCCGGTATTAGGCTTAAACGGGCAACCGGCCGGTACCACTACGGCTCAATTGGCATTGGCTCATACCTATGGAAGCGGAATGAGGGATAGTTGCGAGAATATGAAAACAACGGTCTCCGGCTTTCTGAATGGGGTCGAGATCAACCACTATCTTTCGATGAATATGGATACGGTTTCCATTTTGACTGATGCGGTAGGCGGGGTCAAGGTGAACGTCCGGGAAGATTTTTCGGCGGTGGATGCCACGATCCCCATGGGAGATACGGTGCTGAATGGTACTCAAGCATTCAATTTTGTTCAGAACCGTAAGGATGTAGGTGCGGAAATGAACGTATCCCGAATGGAACGTCAAAAGGTCTACATGAAAGGCTTTATGGAAGCATTAAAGAAAAAGTCCGGTTCCGCTTCCTTTGTTTCGGACACCTATGCCTCTATTGAGGATTATATTGTTACCAACGTTTCGGTCAACAGTTTGAACGGAATGTTGAGCCGGTATTCCGACTATGATTTAAAAGAGATCGTAACACCGGAAGGGGAGAACACCCAAAAGGATGGGTATATGGAATTTGAGGCAGATCAAGAAAAATTGACAGATCTGTTGCTTCAATTGCTGTATTCTCCTAAATCAATTTAAAAGAAAGCCGTCACGGATTGAGCTGCCCCAATTTGTGCGGACAGTACAAAAAAGACTCCTGCGGTAGCAAATATTAAAATTCAAGCAACGAACTGACTTCTCATTTCAAGGGGAGTCAGTTTTGTTTTTAGTTGGATGCGTTGATGATTGTAGAAAT
>JAZQAE010000175.1:0-1696 GCA_045544995.1 Eubacteriales bacterium | reverse complement strand
AAAGATCCCAAAGACCCACGTTCCAATGCACCAGATCAATATCATCCGGCCAACCGCCGTCTACCTTCCAGGCCTTAGCCATCCGCAGAACGTTCTGCGTAAATTTGCAGTTGACGGGAGGATAATAGACCTCTGCCACGCCCTCCAGCGCAGCCTTGACGTACTTATCGTACCCCATCCGGATCGAATCGCCCAACAATACTACCTTTTTCATCGTTTTTCTCCTTTCAAAAGTGCCACACATTCACAGTGATGAGTCCTCGGAAAGAGATCCACTGGGGGGGCGCTGACGGGTTTGAATCCGTGTTCTTCTAAAATTTTCAGATCTCTGGGAAGCGTGGCCGCATTGCAGGAAACGTAAACCAATTTTTGCGGTGCCATCTGCCGGATGGCCTCCAAAGTAGCCGGATCGCACCCTTTTCGGGGCGGGTCCACGATAATGACGTCGAACTGCCGTCCCTCTGCCGCAAACCGGGCTGCGGCCTCCTTGGCGTCGGCGCAGAAAAATTCTGCATTTTCAATGCCGTTGAGCCGGGCGTTTTCCTTCGCATTCTCGATGGCCTCGGGGACGATCTCTACCCCCACCAACTCCCGGCACCGGTCTGCTAAAGACAGCCCGATAGTACCGATCCCACAATAGAGGTCCAATACCCGTTCCGTACCGGTCAATTCCGCCAAGTCGATGGCCTTTTGGTAAAGCCTTTCCGTCTGACGGCGGTTCACCTGATAAAAAGACTGGGGAGCAATGCGGTAACGCTTGCCCAGCAATATATCTTCAATAAATCCGGGCCCCGACACGATCTCTGTCCGTTTGCCTAAAACTACGTTGGTATTGCGGTCGTTATAATTGACAGCAACGGTTTTGACTTCAGGGAAGGCGGCGATCAACGCTTCAGCAAATTGTTTTTTTAGAGAAAAGTCCTTTTGGTTGACCACCAAACAGACCAAAACCTCTCCGGTGGCCTCTCCCCGACGCAGATACAGATGCCGTACCTGCCCGGTATACGCCTGTTCCTCGTAGGCGGAGATACCATGCTCTTCCATAAAGCAAAGCGTCCATTCCAAAATCTGATTAAACACTTCGGGCTGGATGGCGCAGGGAGCGCCGCTGACCCCCCCATGACTGCCGGCGGCGTAAAATCCGCCCTGAGGCTTGCCCTTGATCTGCCGGATGGGGAACTGCGCCTTATTGCGGTAACCGGTCTGCTCCGGCGCACCGATGGGTGGAGAAAGTTCCAAGTCCACGCCGCCGATCCGCCGCAGCTGCGCCTGCACCCGAGAAGCTTTCAAACGTAGTTCTTCCTCATAAGAGAGGTGCCAGAAAGCGCAACCGCCGCATCGGTTTCCCAAGAGGCACTCCGGCTCCACCCGATGAGGAGACGCTTCGATCAAACGCAGAAGTTTTCCGTAGCCAAAGCTTTTTCCTACCTTGACTACCAAGATCTCCGCCTCTTCGCCGGCCACCGTCCCCGGCACGAACAGCACGTAGCCGTCCACCCGGGCAACGCCGAAGCCTTCGTCGGTATAATCTTCAATTTTCACAATGTAGCGTTCATTTTTCTTCATGCGGATATTATATCACGCTCATACATTATTTACAATTAAAAGATTTACAAAAATTCGCAGCTATGCTATACTTTTTTCATAAAACCAACGAAATAGAGGCATTTTTATGAAAAAAAGTTTTCTTTTGTTA
>JAZQAE010000174.1:0-4165 GCA_045544995.1 Eubacteriales bacterium | reverse complement strand
AAATTTGGAAGCAGAAGATACTGTTTATATCACTGCCGATATTGACATGACAGGTTTAGCTGCTCCGGATCTGAGCGGTCTGGCCGCCAACCTGGACGGCTCTAAGGCCGACGGCAAAGCAACTATCACCGGCCTGTCGGTGACGAAGGCTTGGTTAACCGGTTTTGCGGGCGAGTATATCCAGAACCTGGTTTTTGATACTTTGACTGCAAACCTTACCGTCGGTTATGATGGCGGCTTGCTGTATGAGCCTACTAAGCGTGCACGAGTCGAAAACCTTTCTATGGTAAACTGTACGTTAAATGATGGCGGTAGTGGTCGGCAGAGCTTGATTGCAGGTCGGGTTAAAAATGGAATAGATTTTAAAGGCATTACCGTCACAAACTGTACAATCAATGCTGATACGAAAAAGCAGGGTGTTGGCTTTTTAGCCTCACAAATAAACGGAGTAGGCTTTACTGCTGAAAATATCTATTTGCTTAAAAATACATTGAACATTGCGGATACCGCCAATTATAATTATGGAACTTTGTTCGGGCAAACATATAATTCGGGCACTTTGACGAATATTGGTGTCTTTAACACAATAATGACCGGTGCCAGAAAAACTCTTAGTGGATTGATTGGCGATGTAAAAAATGATGGCGTAGTGATCACCGTGAAGAATTTTGTGGCAGCAGGAAATGCAGCAAATGCTTTTGCTCATCTTGAATCGGGGGCAACAGTTAAAGCCGCTGATAATTCTGCTGTTTGGCTCTACGAGGATGAAGATCAAGCGGTTATTACCTCCGGTGAAGCCGCTTGGTTAATGAATAAGGCTACCAACGACAAGAAGTGGACCATGGTGAAGGACGAGACCTTAGGCATGGTTCCTGCTTTCGGCGACGCCGGTAATCAGACTGTAAAACTTTCCTTCAAATTTGATGGGGAAGAAAAAGCCGCCGCATACGTCAATATCGGCGAGGCTCTTGATATGGGCACCGTCGATCACGGGATCACTGACGTTACCTATGCCACGACGGATGAAGCGGCGGAAATCGCCGGGAATACCATCACCGTCAAATCGGCTCCTGCTACCGATTTGACTGTTGTCGTAGAATTGAAATCGGCGGCCGTTCAGTTTGATTCATTGAATGAGGCTCTTGCTGTCTATGCAGATAAGAATACCGAGTATTACGTAGATAGCGAAGGTAATAAACTGACCGCTACCTACGAGAAGATCGTGGAGGAAATGGACACCTATACGCAGGAGCAGGTTGATGCAGCGGTTGAAACGCTGGAGAAATTCTCCTTCAATAAAGACCAGCTGATCCCCATCGCCGACTATGCAAAGTATAGCGACGTAGCCGATAAATTCGAGATCAAAACGCCCGAGGATTTCACCACCGTTGCCGGTCTGGTTTCCTCGCTGACCACTGCGGATACCCTCTATATCACCAATGATATCGAAATGGGCGACGCCCAGTCCATCTCCGGACTGAAGGCCTCCTTGGTCGGTAAAAAGGACGGAAAGGACGGCGAAGCCGTCAAGATAAGCGGGATGACCCTGACCAATACCTGGCTGCCCAGCTATCCAGGAACGAAGCTGGAGAATATCACCTTCGATGGCTGCCATATGACGGTCGAGGCTGTAAGTGGCTATTATGCGCTTGTTATTGGGCAGACCTCCGGAACGGACGCCTTGACAGTAAGGAACGTAGCCTTGCTGAATTGTTCTGCAGAGACCACGAGTGACTATGGTCGGATCTCTCTGCTGGTTTCAAACGCTGCCAAAGAAGTTACCTTTGAAGATATTACCGTCAAGGGTTCCTCCATCAAGACGATACAGGGCAACGGGGCCCTCGTGATAGGTGTTGCCCAAAAGAACCTGACCATTGACGGTCTCTATCTGAACAACAATACGATCGATGCACCCACTGTTGTAGTGGCTCCGGTGGTGGGCGAGACCCGCACTGTGACGGAGATGAATAACGTTGCCGTTCTGAACACCGCTTGGACGAACAAGGTAAGAGCGGTACTTATCGATTCGTTCCAGACAAATGACGATACTGGCTTAGGCTCCGAACTTACCTTGCACAATGTGATCGCTTATAATAACAGGAGTAACATCCTGGTCAGAGACCATTCTAACGACGGTGAAGGACCCATCGCCTATGACGAAAAGACCCTTTATTCCGATGCGACGGTTCTCTTCAACGGAAAAGAAACCGGCAAGGAGATTCCCGACAGCAGTGCTCTGATCGCCTCCGGTGCAGCTGCTTATGCGCTGAATGGCACTGAGGGCGTAGAGCAGAAGTGGGCCATGGACGGCACCACCCCCATCTTCGATGACGAAGATACCAAGGAACCCGTTAAGGTCACCTTTAAGGTTACCATCGATGAAGAAGAAAAAGAACCTATCGATCTGTTTACCGATAAAGCCGGTAAACTGATCGTAGACGATGCCTTCAAGGCAATTGCCAACTGGGGCGTTGATTGGGATGCGGTTTACGAAGCAAATGCAGAAGTAACCGGTATCCATGCCCATGTTTGGGAAGAGACTGCCGGTGCAGTTGATCCTGATTGTACCAATCCTGGTACCACCGCTACTGAGGCTTGCGTTTGTGGCGCAACTAAGGGCGGCGAACCGACCGACGCTCTGGGTCATACTCCCGGTGAAGCAGTACAGGAAAATGTAGTTGGCGCTACTTGCTCCGCTGCTGGTTCCTATGACGAAGTTGTTTACTGTACTGTATGTGATGCAGAAATTTCCCGTGAGACCAAGGCTATCGAAGCTCTGCCTCATACCGAGGAAACTATTCCTGCAGTTGGTGCTACTTGTACCGAGACCGGCTTGACCGAAGGTAAGAAGTGCTCCGTCTGCGGCGAGATCCTGGTTGCTCAGGAAGTCGTTGAAGCAACCGGTCATAGCTATGAATTGACCGATTCTAAGGAAGCTACTTGTACCGAGGGCGGTTATAAGACTTATACCTGCGCTTGTAACGATACCTATACCGAAACCATCGCAGCTCTGGGTCATACCGAGGGCAAAGTTGTTGTAGAGAACGAAGTTGCTGCAGATTGCACCAACGCTGGCTCCTATGACAACGTAGTTTACTGTGCTGTATGTAATGCAGAACTGTCCCGCACGACGGTTCCCGTTGCAGCTCTGGGTCATAACGAGGAGATCATTCCTGCAGTTGGCGCTACTTGTACCGAGACCGGCTTGACCGAAGGTACGAAGTGCTCCGTCTGCGGCGAGATCCTGGTTGCTCAGGAAGAAACTGCTGCTCTGGGTCATAAGTATGATGAGACCAAGAGAGTTGAAGCTACGTATGAAGCTGACGGTTATGTAAAAGAGACCTGCTCCGTCTGCGGCGACGTGAAGACTACCGTTCTTCCCATGCTGACCGGCGCAGAGGCTTCCATCGGTGGTGTGAAGTATGCTACTTTGGCAGAGGCTGTTGAGAAGGCTGAAGCCGATGCTACCATCACCCTGGAGAAGGATATTGTTCTGGGTGTAGACGGTGTTGTCTTCACCAAGAATGCTACCATTGAACTGAATGGTAAGAATATTGAGTCTGTTGGCGAAGTCTTCGTTGTAGAGGGCGGAGTCTTGACCATCAACGGCGAGGGAGAAATCTCTGCTAATATTGATAATACCGGCTCCGGTAGTGCGGTCTGGGCTAACGGCGGTGAAGTCGTGATCAACGGCGGTACCTATCAGACCGCTATGGATAGCGAAGTATACAACGTAGAGACCGGCGAAGGCGATTCCCACTCCAACGATGCCATTTACGTTGGTAAGCTGGGTGGTTTCATCACCATCAAGGGTGGTACCTTTGTTGCTACTCCGTATACCTGGTTGCTGAACTGCAATAATGCACACGAAGGCAACATCAAAGTTTACGGCGGTGCATTTGTCGGCTTTAATCCTGAGAAGGAGAACGGCATCGACTGGACGGAAGTAAACTTCCTGGCTGACGGTGTTCATTCCATCGGCGTAGACGGCACTTACACTGTAAGCGCTCACGTTGAGGCAGACGCTGTTGAAGAGAACAGAGTCGACGCTAAGTGCGAAGAGGCTGGTTCTTATGACGTAGTTGTTTACTGTGCAGACTGTAACGCAGAACTGTCCCGTAAGACCGAGACCATCGCGGCTCTGGGTCATAAGATGGAAGAGACT
>JAZQAE010000173.1:0-4302 GCA_045544995.1 Eubacteriales bacterium | reverse complement strand
CCCAGGGCAGGAACATGGCTACAACGATACTGATCAACAGGGTAAAGAACATAAAGGAGGTACCGCACCGCGGATGCAGGCGTCTGCACTTCATGGCGTTTTCGGGGGTCAGCTCCTGCTCGCCCTCGAAGCAGAAGATGGATTTATGCTCGCCGCCGTGGTATTGGAAGGTACGACGCATATCCGGCATCAGGGAACACAGAAGAAGATAGCCCAGAAAGACGGCAATCTTGATGAAGCCTTCCACGATCGCTTTTAAAACCGGGTGAGCGTTTGCCATCGCCCAGCCGGTGAAGAGCGCCGGCAGATACACGAATAAAAACAAGGAAAGCGCCAGTCCTAAGACCATCGCCACGCCGCCCAGAACAGCCATGCCGGTCTTGCCCAACATCTTATCCAAGGCCTTATCCAGTTTAGAGGGATTTTCCGGTTCCGGAATGCCCTCCATGGAGACGTCTGCCGAATACATCAGGCACCGATAGCTGAGCATCATGGATAATACGAAATTTACGATCCCACGGAGAATGGGGATCTTGGCATACCATTTCTTTTTATTTTCTACCGGCTCCACCTTCAATTGAATGGTGCCGTCGTTTCTGCGGAGGGCGATGGCCATCCGATCCTCGCCCCGCATCATCACGCCCTCGATCAAAGCGCTTCCGCCGATGGAGGTATATTTATTTTTACAACTTGCCATAATGATAACTTCCTTTCAGAGTATTATCATACCATACCTCCCGCATAATGTCAAAATAAAAAGAGACCTTGCGGTCTCTTTTTATCCCTTTATTCTGCAGTTACCACAACTTCATGGAGATCGTGGTCGCTTCGGGGCTCTGTTTCGATATAGATATTATGCCGATATTCGGAGATGACTACCACGCAGTCCTTGCCGTCCATCAGCTCCGCCTGGACTACCCAGTCGCCATTCATAAAGAAGTTATCATCAGAGAGGATCCCGTTGCAGTAAAGCTGACCGCTATCCCCGCTATAGCGGAGATGGACGTAGCCCTTATCGCCCTCTACCTTCACCCGATAGAATTTCAAGGGCCAGTCGGGGATATGCTCATAGCTTTCACCCTCATACCCGGTGGATTGCAATTCATAGAAGAACTTACGGTCCAAACCCGGATCCTCGATCTCCTCCCAGGTGACCTTTGCAAGGGGGATCTCCCGCTCAACCTTGGTATAAGTCCATTTGCCCTTCTCATAATGCCAATAAGCATAAGAATCCCAGCCGGCGGCACCGATGCCGTCCTCCTTGGTTTCGGTCAGGTCGCAACCATCGCCGATATAGATCCCGTTGCTGAATACGCAGAGTCGCTCCGCCTCCTCCCGGGTGATGACAACGAAGGTATCCTCACCCAAGGTAAAGCCTTTTTCTTTGCCGATCTCGGCGGTGATGGGCTCCAGCCCCTCAAACTTGAAGGTGGGCTTCATCTCCTTGATGACAACGAAGAAATAGGTATTGCCCCATTTGGTCAAGGGCTGGACGGTGGCGTATTCCAGGAGGTGACTGCCGTACTTGATGCGGTAGGGCATAAAGAAGGAATAGTTTTCCGCCACCTTGACCCCCTTTTCGGGGACGATATTCCCGTCCGGCATTTTGAACTGCACGTCCTCATAGCCATCCTTCTGATAAGCGTGCATAAAGTTATTGACGAAGAGATAGCCTTCGTTTTCCTTATTCAACCGGGCGGCATAGCGCAGATGCTTCAGATCGTAGCGATCGTTCTTTTGGTCGGTGAGCACCGTCTGCATCTCGCAAAGCTCCCCGCTATAGGCATTAAAGAAATGGTTGATCAGCTTCATCCGCCGATAGGTGGGGGTCAGATTACCGGATGCCCGGATAGCGGCGGTGAATTCATAGCTGATGATGGGATAGCAACGCTTTGCCCAAGGTCCGTGCCAAAGGTTCAGGGCGTTGCCGTTGATGAGCATATTTCTGCCGCCGGCAAAAATATAGTAGCCGATCATATTCATACCGCCGCCCAGCTTGGTCAATGCCATCGCATAGTTATCATCGGCTTTCAGCCAGGGTCTGCGGTGCTTCGCCTGGTTTCCGCCGATGCCCAGCTCTGCCCAGCAATTGGGATACTCGTCATAATTGATATGGGCAGGGGGGAAATTCTCCTGGTTGAAGATCGCCTGGTCGGCAATATCCGGCGCATTGCGATTTTTAGTGAACTCAAAATGCCCTGCGGGACGGCGCTTATTGATGCCGGTATAGAAAGGAGCGTCGGGATAACCGCCCCAGACGGGGATAAATTCATAATCCTTGAACAAGGAGCCGCCGTTTTTTCCCCAGCCGGTGATGGTAAAGATGGGGGCCTCCAAGCCGACGCTGATCGCCAGCTCCTTCAATGCCTGCAGATGGTCGGCATTATCCAGCATCTCATTATCGATCTGCATAATGACAATGTTTCCGCCGTTTTTATATAAATAAGGATGAACCTGCTCATAGACCTTTTCATACCAGATCTTTACCTTTGCCAGGTACTTGGGATCGTTGGTTCTCCATTTATACTCTCCGGACTGGACGATCCAGGGCGCCAAGCCGCCGCAAAGATGCTCGGAGGTGACCCAGGGGCCGATTCGCAGAGAGACCATCATATCGTGCTTATGGCACATCTCCAGAAAATAGCGGATGTCCTTATCGCCCTCAAAGTCAAATTTTCCCTCTTCAAATTCGTGAACGCACCAAAAAAGGTAGGTAGAGACGGTATTGACTCCCGCCGCCTTCATCTTGATGATTCGATCCTCCCAATGGGCTTTGCGGGTTCGGGTCACCGGCATCTCGCCGGCAATGGGGCAGAAGGGCTTTCCGTCCCGGGTCAGATAAAGGTTATTGGCGTAGATCTCCACGCCCTCCGGGTTTTTTCCGCCCATCCGGAATTTGCCTTCCACTTTTTCCACGTATCTCGGTTTTTCAAATTGATAGATCATCGTTTTACTCCTTTTTGCGGTTCCTACCCTCATTTTACGGCAAAAATGGAAGAGGGGCAACCCCGGTTCTTCTCAATAACTTCGCAAAAATTTTCACCTGGATATTGACGAAAATACAGAAAGCACCTATAATCATACCGGGAGGGGATCGAATGATTTACCAAAAATTGCTCACCGGAAATAAGCCTTATTATCTCAGCGGGATCCGACGCTCCAAAAGTTTTCATCTCCACCGTCATCCGGAGATCGAATTCTTCTACTGCCTAAAAGGGCGGTGCGCCCTCTTGGTCAACAAAGTGCGCTATGAACTGACCGCCGGAGACCTGCTTTTGATCGGCTCGATGAACGCCCACGAATTTGCAGAGGATCAAGGCTCCCTTTGTCTGACCGTGGCCATGGAGGTGGGGCCGCTCTTTTTGGGGGAATATTTCGATCCCTTAGTTAAGATTACCGCCAAAAACCCCCGCCTGTCCTTGGAGGAACCGGAAAACGCTCCTCTGAAAGCCTTAGTCCTCCAATTGGTCAAGATCAAAAAAAATCCGGACCCCACGGCGGAGTTAGAGGGGAGAGGACTCCTCTATCAGCTTTGCGCCCGGCTCCTCCGAAAATTCGATTTGCAGGAGGAGACGGCGGAAGGGGACGAAAATCTGCGGGCCGTGGAGAAAGTAGAACGGGCGCTGGAGCTGATCTACGAGCAATACGCATCCGATCTCACCGTGGAGCAGGCAGCAGCCCTCTGCGGATATAGCAAGAGTAATTTCTGCCGGGTCTTCCGCCGGATCACCGGGCAGACCTTTCACCAGGCCTTGAACCGCCACCGGATCGAGACCGCCTGCGCCCTGCTGAAAAAGACCGACCGGGCCATCGAAGAGATCGCCGCCGAGACCGGATTTTTCGACGTCAAAACCTTCTGCCGGGTCTTTAAGGCGGAAAAAGGATGCACCGCCGGGCAATTCCGCCGGGGCCAATGAGTTTCCTATTGTAAAAAGAGAAATTTTATGTTAAAATGATTATAATTACGTTTTTTAGGAGTATCTTATGAAAAAAAGAGTCCTTGCCATCTTACTGATCTGCATTTTGATCTTCTCCACAGGCTGTCATAAAGCCACCCTGGAAAACTATAAGGTCTTTCGTTCCACACCGCTGGGCTTTTCCATGGAGTATCCCTCGTTTTGGACCAAGTCTGCGGATAATTCCGAAGGGTTGGCCGTCTTCCTGACCCCCACGGAAGGCTATAGCGACGACTACAATGAATCCGTTTCCGTCCGGCGTTTCGTTTTGGATATGGAAGGGGAGAATGCGTATAATAACTACGTCAAGGGATACGTGGAAAACCTGGAACGCACCCTTAAAAAC
>JAZQAE010000172.1:0-2490 GCA_045544995.1 Eubacteriales bacterium | reverse complement strand
CCCGCGGTCAGATCGTGACCTTCCTCTATCGGGCATATAAATAATCATGATAGTAAAAATGCGAGAGGCAAAAGCCTCTCGCATTTTTTGTTGTTATTAAAGTTAGAATTTAGCAATGATCGCCTGCATCTGGTCTTGCTTTTCTTCCATCTCCCAAACCAGCTTGAGTTGGTTCCTTGCTCTATCCAGATTATGCTCCGGGTAAGCTGTTTTGTAATAAACGTCTCCGTTGAGATAGTCGGTCAAAAAGCGAGTGCCGTTTTCTAAGGTCATCATCCAGGCTCCGGTAGGCAAAAGGTCTTTTTCCATGGGAGTCAAGACACCACGACATCCTTGCAGAAAGCCTTCGGCAAATGCTTCAAAAAGAGAAAGGTCCAAGTGCACTTTATTCAGATCCTTTTCGTCTTCTTTGGCAGTAGTTGCACCAAAACGGATGGCATCTCCGAAGTCGAAGATTGCTTGCCCGGGCATCACGGTGTCTAAGTCGATGACACAGACGCCTTCGCCGGTTACGGGATCCAAGAGAACGTTGTTTAACTTGGTATCGTTGTGGGTTACACGGACAGGAAGCACTTTTTCCCGTTGAAGATCCATAATAAGATGAGAGGACGGTTCACGATCCAAAATGAATGCGATTTCGTCTTGCACCTGATCCAGTCTTCCTGCGGTATTGTTTTTAATGGCATCCTTCAATTGCTGCATCCGTACAGGGGTGTCGTGAAAATGTGGAATGGATTCGTGCAACGTTTCGGCCGGATAATTCTGAAGATCCGCTTGGAATTTGCCGAAGGCTCTTCCGCTTTCATAGAAATCCTTGGGGGAACGAGCAGAATTCAACGCCATCAATCCATTTTGGAACCGATAGGCACGCCATGCCCCTTCCGGACCATCATAAAAACGTTGTCCATCCCGGGTTTGAATGAAGGTGAGTGTTTCCAAGTTGGGGTTTCCGCCTTGCTCCACAATACGCTTCTTCAAGAATTCCGTAATGTTGAAAATGTTGTCCATCAGCTCATGGGGCTTTGTAAAAACAAAGGTGTTGATCTTTTGAAGAATGTATTGGGTTCCCTTTTCGGAGGTTACCAAAAGTGTATCATTGATATGGCCGCCCCCAAAGGGTTTATTCTCTAAGATCGCGCCGTCGAACGCAAAAGCGCCGATCACCTTTTCCAGGTCTTTGTTCATGATTATTTCTCCCAAAGCTTTTCGGGGTAGATACCCTGATCCTTTAATTTTTGGATACCGGCCTCAACCCCGGGCTTATCTTCTTTATAGGTTACACCGAACCATTTAGCGGTACTGCGCAGAACTTTGACAGTGGCTTTTTCTTCAGACAGCAGTTCGTCCACAACCACCGGCAGATAAAATTCCCCCTTCAGAGGATTTTCTTTCGCCGTCTTTTTGAGGAAGGCGGGGAATTTTTCTTCTAAAGCACGCAGATAGGCTAAGGGAAATCCCCACATATTCATGGAGACCGGCGCTGTATTGGAAACAGGAACAAAGGTTTCGCCGCCGTCTTCGGAATAATGAGCCTGCCCGTCGATCTTCTGGATCATGGTGCGCTCGTCGATCTTCTCCAAAAAGCCTTCTTCGCTGACACGGCAGACACCACGGGCTACGTGGCCGTTTTCAGTTAAAGTATTTTCCAATACGTAACCGACCATAGAGATCTTCATGGGATCAGCTTCGCCGGCATCTTTGAGAAATTGATAAAGTTGAACAAAAGCATCCCGGCCGTGAAAGTCATCTGCGTTGATGACGGCAAAGGGTGCATCTAAAAACTCTTTGCAGCAGAGAATGGCGTGGCCGGTTCCCCAGGCTTTAACACGATCGGCGGGGATTTCAATAACGCCGTCAGGGATCTTGTTCAGTTCTTGATAAGCGTAATGCACCTCGGCGACCTTTTCAATTCGACGGCCGATGGTGGATTTGAAATCTTCCTCGATCTGCTTTTTGATGACGAAGACAAATTTCTTAAATCCGGCCTTCATGGCATCGTATATGGAGTAGTCCATAATGATGTGTCCTTGGGGGTCCACCGGATCGATCTGTTTCAATCCGCCGTAACGGCTTCCCATGCCGGCAGCCATAATTACTAAAATCGGTTCTTTCATAGTGAGAGATACCTCCTGTTTCGGAAAAAATCTTCCTTATTATAATATATGCTCTATATTGAGCATAACCATTATAACATTAAAAAGACTTTATGTAAAGACTAATGCCGTATTTTGATATAAAATGAGCCGAAAACACAAGAAATTGTGGTTTGTGCAATATCACAGAAATTCCGGAAAAAAGTTTGTGAAAAAAGTGAAATTTTTTTAAAAAAAGACTTGAAATTCCCGGATGAGTGTGTTATCATATACAGGCTGACTTCGGATGCGACGAAGCGGGAGGTGGCCATAGCGCCGATTTTTCCCCGGCGTTTATGGGGAATTTCCGCTGAGCAAGTCCGGCCGAGAGCCGGGCGCAAGTGAGGAAAAACAAAGG
>JAZQAE010000171.1:0-2936 GCA_045544995.1 Eubacteriales bacterium | reverse complement strand
ATTGAAAATTTCTGCTATCCGCCAAAACGCCCTCTACCGTACCCATGTACGCCGACGAGACCGTTTTGACGAATTCGGGAACATTTTTGAGAGTCTTCCCAGCGTGTCAAAGATGAAAAAACAGGGTTCTTTGACACGCTGAAAAAAGCGAGGTGCTATTGCATCTCGCTTTTCTTTTTATTCCAAATCAATCCGGCAATGCCCAACGCCAGAGCAGAGGCGATCAAAAAGCCTGCCAACAGATAAAACGGCCAATCCACGGTCGCCTTTGCGACGGCATAATAGATACTGCACCCTCCGCCCAAGAGGAACGACAACGCTAAAACCGGAAAAACACTGGCGCCAAACGTCAATTTATGCAGATCACCGTCTCCGTGGGCTGGTAAGAATTTGGCCCTGGCAAAAAACGGGATCACTGCGCCGAAAAAGACCGCCAAAATAAGAACCTCGACCGGGAGCAATATGGCGTTTTTAACCAAGCCGGTCCAGAAATAATAAAGATAGGCCTTTCCCATCAGCACCGCCGACCACAAAGAATTCAAAACGACGTGGGTGGCATTGGTACAAAGCTTTGCCAAAAACAGACGGGACACGGTGATCTTCTGGCGGTAAAGAAAAATACTGTAAAAAAGAGAAACTACCATCTCCGTCAGCATATACCCGGGGAAATACACAAAGCCGGTGGGAAACAGGAAAAAGCTCAAGGTATCCACCACCACCGCCATCAGCACCCCGGCCACCGGGCCGTACACGGCACAGCCCAAGGCAATGATAAAGAACGTCGCTTTGATCTCCAGTTGGCCGGGCACCAACGGAATCCGAAGCAATCCGTCCAGCGCCACCGTGACCGCACAGATCAGGGCGGCGAACGCTAATTTTTTCAGGTCCCGAAACTCCAGAACCGCCGTTTTCCAATAGTCTTTTTTAAAGATATTCAATATAAAAACCCCCTTTATCAGCCAGTTGCCACATAAAGGAGGTCCTCCGGTATGCGACAGCGGGATGCGAATCCTGCACGGCAAGGAACCCCTTTTCGTTCCAAGGACAACTCCCCGTCCCTCGGACACTTAACCCGCAGTCTTCTACTCTGCCAATATGATTTTTTTCATCATACCATAGTTTTTTAGAAATTTCAACTATCCAATCGGGAATATCTGCAATTCTTTTCCGTCCGTTTCTCCCATGGGGACGGCCACGATCCGGGGATCTTCATAGGTGGAATAGTAGTAGATCCCTCGATCTTGGTTACAGCAGGACGTATAAAGGGTATGGGCATCTCCGTGCGGCAGGCGTACACACCCTTTAGGAACGGCGACCGTCTGCATCATTCTGAAAAAATGACTGACACTTTCCGCTTCGCTTTCTCCGCACCGACCATACTTTCGCACAAAGGCCGCCCGTACAAAACGGGAAGACGAGGACCAATCCCCCGGCAGTCCCACGGCTCCTAAGCCACGGCTATAGCCCTCCACCGGCTCCGGCGTCAGACGGCGGTACTCCTCCAAACGGAACATTTGATGGTCAAAAGGCGGATTATTTGTCAGCACCCCGGCGGGATTTTCGTAGATCCGCAGACCTTCCCGCACCGCCTCCACCACCAACGACCGTTCCCGATCGGCGATCATCCAATGCAACGGGGTGGCCGGTAATTCTTCACTGAAATGAGCGTCCGAAAGATTGCACCGCTTCAATAATAATTGCGCTTCACGCAGATCGGCGCACTGCCCCAACACCCAAGGAATCAGTTCAAACGACGCCACGTTTTGCATCCCCTCCCGATAAGGAGAATAAACCGCAAATCCTGAAAAGAGAAGACCGGCCATGGCCAGGCCGTTCTCGTTGACCGCATCGTAATAAAGAGGCTCCCCCTCAGCCACCGTTGCCATTCCCAAAATAGCGTAGTGTTGCGTCTGTTCCGGCAAGCACCGAAAAGAAAGAGGTCGGTTTCGGGGGGTTATGACCACCGACTCTCCAAAAGAGCGTTCAAAATCCAAAGTCCGGCCAAAATAACGATCCCGGCTTCGAAACGTTATCGCTGTACACATGACATCGCACCTCCATCCCTATTTTCTCCTATTCTCATTAAAATATCATTGAAAAAAGGGGCGTTTTATGTTAAAATACAAATATAAAAGAAGGAGGTCTTTTTTATGAAATACTGTGCTCAATGCGGAAAAGAACTGCATGATGACGCCAATTTCTGCGTATACTGCGGTGCTTCTTCCAATCCGGAAACGGCAAACTATGCTGAAGAAAAAGAATTTTTAGATACGACCCACCGCTTTTTGAAATATGAACGAATCTGCTGGAATATTTTCGGTATCTTTTCACTGGTCATGAGCGGAATCTTCCTGCTCTTTACCGTACTGGTCCTGGCCGGGGCTTCCGGCATGGTCATTGACGCTGAAACGGAGGCCGCTTTTGGACTGGGGCTCGTTTCAGTGATGATGATGATTTATTGCCTGCTGTTTGTTCCCTTTGCCGTCATCGGGTTGGTTTGCGCATCCCGCATCAAACGCTACATGAACGAACTCTATACCGACATTCGTGCCACCGCTGAGCGGTGCAGTTCCATTGGATTGATCGTTTTGGGCGCATTCTTTAATAATCTTGCCATGATTTTTTATATCATTAATTTTGCCCGCTTCAAAAGCAATAAAAAGATCGTGGAACGGATCGTTTGCCATCAGCAGAGCGATCATCGAGCCTAAAAAAATAGAAAACAGCGGTAAAAAGTGCGTTGTTCTTATCGGAGAAAATAGAATTCTTTTAAATTCAGCTAAGAACCAGCATCTCATTTGTAAGTACAAATGCACTTGGGCAGTAGCCCAAACCCACTAACAACAGAAAAGAGAAGATTCGTATCATAACGAGTCTTCTCTTTCTTTTTGTCTGATAAGTGATATGCTGACTAAAGTCAGCGTGATATTTTCGCT
>JAZQAE010000170.1:0-37118 GCA_045544995.1 Eubacteriales bacterium | reverse complement strand
TAAGTATGCTGGGGTTGCTCGGAGGCTGCGCCGTCGTGTATTTCTTTGTACCGGAAGGAATCTGGCAGGCGGTATCCGTCATTGGAATCTGCATCCTCTTTTTACTGCCTTGTTTTTACGCATTAAAGCTGGAGGTCAGCGTGGGCGCCTATAAATGCAAAAACTGCGGTCATGAGATCGTGCCCACCTATACGCAGGCACTGAATGCCATGCACGCCGGCACCACCCGTTACCTGAAATGCCCCGAATGCGGCAAACGCACCTGGTGCAAAAAAGTAATAAAGAAATAACACCGCCGAGCAGAGCAACCCTCTGCTCGGTTTTTGTTCACTCTTATTTGATTATAAATGTACCGTTGGTATTTCCGTCGATCACGAACTCAAAGAAGATCGATTTGCTTACGGCGGCGAGGTAATCGTGGTGATCGATGTGGGAATATTCATTTTTAACCACATCGAGGATATCTCGAAGCTGCAGCATGGTGGCGAATTCGTGCTTGCAGGCGCCGGTACAATAGCAGTTGCAGACGAGTGCCGAAATGGTTTCGCCGTCATATTCAAATTCGACGTCGTAGGTCTTGGTGCCGGTAACAAGGGCTCTGCCTTTTCCTGCTTTGAGTTCGATGTAAACAACGCGGTTTTCCATATAGTATTCATGTCCGCGCTCGGCGATATGGGGCTTGATGTTCATGCCGCTGAGGTCGGAAAGGCTGAAGGTCTCGCCGCTACTGGACGAAACGTATTCTTCCTCCTCGTTCTCAGGAGCCTTGAACCAGGAGGTCACCTGCTCATAAGGAAGTGCGTTTTCATCGGCGGTGATGAAGTGAGAACCAGCAAGATGGAATTCTCCGGCCACGTTGGTATCTGCCACACCGATGACACGCTTATAGTCGGAAAGCTTGATCTTAAAATTATAATTAACATCGACTACACGGCCGCGCAAGCCCTCCAGCTTGCCATCGACGTACACGATATCGCCACGCTTGAGGTCAAAGAGATCGTTGTAATAAGAGCAGGTCAGGTGCCGATCGGGAAAAAACACATCCACCACCGACTTTTTGACGACTTGAACTTTCTTTTGTACCGGGGTATTCTCCATTACCTTTTTCATTTCGTACTCTTTTTCTACTGTAAATCCAATCTTAAAACCCATGATCATTCTCCTTATAAATTCTTCTAACCTTGATTCGTTCTTTCATTGTCTTTATTTTAGCACATCCGCAGTCCGATAAAACGGCTATGTTAAAGAATAATGTTGTTTTTTAAAATGACAGGAAATCTTGCACAAAAACTGACTTTTTAATGCTATTGAATTACACTTTTTTCTTTTAAAAAATCAACCATTTATCAAAGGAAAACAACAAAAACTCTTGACATATAGTAGCGTTTACGCTATAATATAAGTATAAAATAGCGTTTACGCTACAATGCAAGAGGTAAGAATGAAAAAGGAAATTTATGATCTTCGGTTTGAAAATATTGTTTCGGAGCTTGCTGGATTACGAAAGACCGATTTGGAAAAGTTGGCACAACAAGTATCCACTTTGTTGACGGGGAACAAGCAATTAGATCTGTCTGTATATGGTCTTTCGTCTAATGACGTACACATCTGCCATAAGTGTGGCTCTGTCAAACTCGCTAAACACGGTTGCGATGCACGTGGAAATCAAAGATATAAGTGTAAGGATTGCGGATCAACAAGGACTGCCATGAGTGCAAACATTTTTTCTGGTTCGCATAAAGATGCTGAACAATGGAAAAAGTTTATACTTTTCACTTTAGAAGGCCGTAGTTTACGCTATTGTGCCGAGCACTGCAAAATTTCCCTTCCTACCAGCTTTAATTGGCGTCATAAGATTCTCAGTGCATTAACCTCCGAACAATTTGCAGAAGTGTTTAATGGATTGGTAGAGATCGACGAGGCGTTTGTAAACGTCAGTTATAAGGGAAACCATAGTAAAAGCAAGAAATTTACGATGCCTCGACCTGCATATAAACGCGGAAGTGACAACAAAACCAGGAAAGCATCTGAAAAGGCCTGTGTCGTTTGTGCTGCTGAAAGAAATAAGGGCTTCTCCGGAGTAGTAACCCACAGAGGCGCCCTTAATCACTCTATTCTTTCTGAGGTTTTTGATAATCATATTACTGACGATACCATTATTCTCACCGACGAATCCACTGCATTGAAGAAATATTTTAGCACAAAGCCTTATGCTCACATGCCTCTGGGAACCACGATTAATGAAACAGCCGAAAAAAACGTTCCCGTCGTTAAAGGCCCCTATCACATCAACAATATTAACAGCCTTCACCAACGTTTTCGCGACTTTCTTCGCCAATATAATGGTGTATCCACCAAACATCTCAACGGCTATGTAGCTTTATTTATTTGGCTTGAAAACGAACGTAAAAGAGAAAAAAATACACCCAATCATTTAGTGAAATATTTAATTTCCAACCCTACGCGTATGACGAACGAACAGGTTTCAAATGTTGCTATGCCTCCGGTGGCTTAAAAGGGTGGTCGAAATCGATTGCGATTCTTTTTCCTTTTTTTCGCCAGACAGCGAATGGATCTTTTTTTCGCTTCACAAAAACAATATTCCTTATGTTATAAACCGACCTATTAAAGCGTTTCCCCAAAATTTCATAAGCCTTGGTCATGGCTATATTACTACGTCCCGAGCACAACACATTGAATGCATCATAGATCTCTCGATACTCTTGTTGCGCTTTTTGTTTTTTCTTTAAAGCCCGTTCTTTTGTGTGACGTCGTTTTAACTCTTTCTTAGTGAGAGGCTTATGGCGTTCGTATCCTTCCGGCCGTTTATTAATACGCAGAACAATTTTTCCAATATTTTGGGGAGAGCACCCAAACATTTTTGCCAACTCAACATATGTATATTTACCTGTATTATACAAGGTGTAAATTTCCCAAGAGCGTTTGGAGATGGAGTGCGAGTAATCTGGGGTTAATGAGGCCAACATTACTTCCTCTTCGATTTTAAGATCTTCGATTTTTTTGACTAAGGTGCGCATCCTTTTATAAGAGGTGACATATTTCTCTATTAATTCTTTTTTAACCGCCCCACGTTTAATTTCTCCATATAGTTTAATTTCCTGCCTTGAAAAATGTTTTTTCCACTCTCCCGCAACCTGATCTTTTTATTGGGGAAGACTATATCTTTTCATAAGATCCGGTATTGCTAAATGATAATCGCTGGATAAAAGCTTTTTCAAAATTAACATTGCTTGATCTTCTGTGCTTAAATGCGAATAATTAATTATATAATCAAACACCTGCAGATGTCCTTTTAAGTATTTTGATGAAACACTTGAAGAAAAGGAAAAACGGTCCTTTAAACGACTATGAAAGCTATTTGCCAATTGAACGCTGTGCCCGCCATGGATGAGGGGCACTTTTTTATTTCCCATTTGTTGAGAGACAAGTCGATCCCATCCAATATTTAATTCTTTGACTAACCTCCCAAAGTTCTTCGCTCCATCTGTTATTAATACTGTATCATGTTTGGGCTCTATATGATCCTTAAGCGCCGTTAAAACTCTGTATGAGCTTGGAACCCCAAAGCCTGTTATAGTTGATACAATTTTATACTTGTTACTCCCATCTTGAGCTTTTTCAACAGCCACCATAACATTTATTTCATTTTTATGACGGTTTTTAATCGTATTTCCACCACCACGCTTGTGCGGGTTTCTGGCAATGTCTTTAATATCTTGCCCTTTTGCACTGAATGAAAAACCAGTGTCATCTGCAACAATTTCACCGGATAATTTTATATTTTGATTTAATTGCTCTGCGGCATAAAAAATGCGTAGTCGCATATTAAACGCAGTTACCTGTGATATTTTATATAATTCCGATAATTGTTGTATAGATAAAGGGCGGTCTAACATCGACATTATTAATTTTTTCCATGTTAGAAGATCCACTTTGCTATGCCCAAGCATAGAATGACCGCCCTCAACGAAGCTATGATTACAATCCTTACAAATATAACGTTGCTTACCGTTTGCGAACCCATGCTTAACAACTCGATGAGTATCATCGTTCGGACATTTTGGCAATTCTTCATCTGGATAAAGTTCAGTTTTTAAATTATACCGAACGGCCTCTAATGAACATATATCTCCGAGCTGCTGCAATTCATCTATTGAACAATGATCGACGATGGCATTAAAGACTTTTAAGACATCTGGACTGAATTTATTTTTTTTGATCATATCTTTCTTTACTCCTTGTTTTCCAATGGCGAATTTTTTGGCGTCTAAAAGCCATTTCTTTTTCCTTATCGTTGCGCCAACTATTAGTTGCGTTTCTATGTAAACACAGTTTGGCTCCGGATGATTCATGAACGGATTTTGGTAATTCAGCAAACGGTGCATCGAACTCTTGCCCAATATGATGAAGTTGAATGACACAATTGGTGGTTACATCAATAGGTGGATCTCCATGCACCATTTTCTCGTAGTTAGTTAATCCGGTTTTTACATCTATAAACGAAAAATCAATATCCATAATTAAACTTCTGCGTTCAACTACCGTTTCCTTGAGTCCAAGATCTTTGTAAATATGTAATTCCATCAATGAGGTAATGTAGTTGTTGATTTCTTTTGAAAACGGACTTTCCGCCTCAATGGCAGCGATGCTTTTATCTGTTGTTCGCTGTTTTAAATAGGTTACAACTTCTTCTAATGTGCGTTCTAAATTGGTCATGGTACTGTCTCCTTATGCCTAAAGCATAGCACTTGAAAATTGAGTACAGAAGCCATTTGCAAGAAAAACATACCAAAATTTAGTATGTTCTATTGATTTTTGTGCGGTATAGTATTATAATTTAATTACCGTACAGGAGGTTTATTATGAAACTATGGGAAATGTGTGGCCTTAATTCTTGGCTTGATGAAATTGAAGATATTTTAAAGGGATTTAAGTTGCCGTTTGATCGTTTCTATAAATCCAAAAACGGTTTTTCAGATTTGGATGTAGTTGTTGGAGATTTGGTAAAGTGTTTGCCGAAATCAGTTTCGACCGATGATTACCTGCTTTTTTCGTATTTTTTTAAAATGAGTATCGCTTTTTTGGAAGCGGCTTGTCCCGAAGAAGACAAATGTTTTAATAGCCTTTGCACAATCGCAGGCATTGTGACTCCTCGTGACGACGGCAAAGTAACCTTTACCGTCATGGTCGAACAGGAAACAAACGAACAGCATAACAACACAACCGAAAAATTCTTTGCTGCTTGTGTTGAGGCACACCATGCGTTTTTTGAACGTTTTCCCAAGGATTTTGACGGTACACGGTTTAAAGAGATTGTCAAAGTTACGATCGAAGAGTTTATGCGCCAAAAGGGAATGTGGATCACCAAAGAACAATTTGACAAAACAGACTTAGCATCCGTTTTAGATTGGGCCAAATCATCATTCGTAAGAGGACATTATTCTGTTGTTGAGAAATATGATGAATAACGATAATTTTTATGCAAATCTAAGGCAGTATCTTCTTGACAATGCCACACCTTCAAGATTGGCCCAAAACCAGTTGTTCCGCCAGGCACATTGCCCTTTGTCCGTCGGAGAGCAAATAATCAGTAAAACTCTGATTCGCAGATGTACGCAGTGGTTATGTGATTTGAGAACCCTCAAACGACTCCCCGGATTATCTATTGAAGATTTAGAAATCGCTTATTCACTTAAAAAGGATCCACTTGATTTTATCGTTGGAAACAAAGGCTATTGGTCTCAAAAAATTAATTATATAGACGCAGATTTTATTGATGGTCTTAATACCATAAAAAATAACCCGTCTTATAATAAATGGTTAAAAGATTTATCTTTGCCCGTATGCTATGACACAAAAACATCTACGACCCTTTGGGTTGTCGGGTCCACTGTAGATAAAAATCTGGATAAAAGGCAAGATCGCACTGCACGAAATCAGGGGATACTTCCCTATGAGTTAAGATTCGTTGTTGTTTCCGGGTCTAATTATGCCGAGGATTTCTTTTCGCAAGAAATATGCGAAAAACGAATTAAAACGACATATAATTATACGAATTTTAACAGTGCTTTCAATCACTTTAAATATTTGTGTAAGCAAGAAAAGGATGTTAATTATCCAGGAAGCATTTCTTATTCAATACAAAAGTTGTCTCACTATATAAGTTGTACCCCTGCTATACAGGAGGAAATATCATCAGATTTATTGAATGCTCAGAAACTTTTTTCTGGATATTATTCTGAGATTTTTCAAAATGCGAAACGTCCTCCTATTTCTAATCTCACATCTAAAATTCAAGACGCAAAGAACTAACGAAAGGAGGAATATTATGTCAGACCTTAAAACGGTTGAACTAAACACAATGGTTCTTGATTCTACCGAAAAAGCACTTCAAAAAACCGCAGAATCGGTTGGAATGTCTGTGGGTGAAGTCATTGATCGCATGGCCTTAAATTGGCAAGCTCAAGATCCGGTTTATGCAGCACAACTGATGTTAGAAGATATCATTATTAATACAAATCATTTAAAAGATCCCGAAATCAATGAGGCGTTAATGATTGTATTGTCTGTAATCGAAAAATGCATGGACGATCTTTCTGCCGAAAATATCCGTAAGGCCGCAGCAGAATACTTTAAAACATTTAAAAAATAATTTTAGAGCACCCCACACTGACGTGAACCCCAAAGTTTAGACAAAATAAAATATTAAGTTAATTGTGAATGAGTTCGGTACTGTACCGGACTCATTCCATTTAGTTTTAAGGAAATTCTTTCGTTGTTGTAGTAATGGATATAATTCTTTAGTTCATCAATGAAAGCGTTAACGCTTTCAAATTTTTCTCCGTAGAACATTTCAACTTTTAGTCTGCCGAAGAAATTCTCCATTGCACCATTGTCCATACAGTTACCTTTTCTGGACATGCTTTGTTTGATATTGTGCTCTGCCAATAATCGTTGGTACTCTGCGTGTTGATATTGCCATCCTTGATCTGAATGGAATAACGGTGTTGCACCATTGGGAAGCTTCTCAAATAAACCGTCAAGCATTTCGCGTATTTGTTCCAAATTAGGACTTAAGGAAATTGAATAGGAAACAATCTCTCGGTTGTATAGATCCATAACCGGTGAAAAATATACTTTCTCATCGCAAACTTTGAACTGTGTAACATCTGTAGTCAATTTTTCGAAAGGCTTGTTTGCATAAAACTCACGTTTTAAATGATTGTCAGCAACTTTGCCTACCGTTCCTTTGTAGGAATGATACTTGTCATTCTTGCGTTGTTTTCCCTTCAAACCAAGGCTTTTCATCAGCTTTAATACCGTTTTGTGATTAATGAAATATCCTTTTTCTCGCATTGCCATCATCACCCTTCGGTATCCGTACCTGCCTTTGTGTTGTGTAAATATCGCGGATATTTCATTCTTTTCGGTTTCGTATTTGTCCTTTGTCGGATTCTTTAAATAATAGTAATATGTGCTTCGTGCCATTCCCGACAAGTTCAGCAAATCTTTTAGCGGATATCTTTGCCTTAATTCAGAGATTATTTCTGCTTTTTGCCGTTCTTTCGCTCTTCCGCAAGAACTAAGGCACTCAGTTTTTTTAGGTATTCGATCTCCATTCGCAGGCGTTGATTCTCGGCGATCAGATCCTCTTCTACCTTCTTGTCAAGTTTCGGTGGTCTGCCTTTTCTTGTGCCACTGGCTGCACAAGCTTTGCCTCGTCGTTCTTTCATTAGACCTTCGGCTCCTTCTTCCAAGTATATGCGTTCCCACCTCTTTACAACATTTATATGGTTGCATTCTTCGGAGCGTGTTTTTGTATTCCAATATCTCCGTACTGTTTCGTGATAACTTAGTCGGTGTTCTCGCATATCCAGTATAACACTTATTTTGAATTCTGACGAGTAGCTTCTGTTTTTTCTTCCTCTTTTTCCCATATAAAATATGCACCTCCAAAGTGTCTAACTTTGGGGGTGCATATCATTATCTCGACCGAGGCATTTTGTTTTTTAGAGAACCGCTTTAATAGCAGCCAGGAGCTCATCATACTCCTCGAACGCATCAAGATCGGGGTTTTCCGCCTTGATGGCATCGGTACTCTTAAAGAGGAAGCCTGCCTTGCTGGCACGGATCATCCCCAGGTCATTATGACTGTCGCCGGCGGCAATGGTCTCAAATCCGCAGGACTGCAACGCTTTCACCGTGGTATATTTGGACTTTTCACACCGCATCTTATAGCCGGTAATGGCACCGTTCTCCCCCACGATCAATTCATTACAGAAAAGAGTAGGATAGCCCAGTTTCTCCATCAACGGCATTCCAAACTGCGTGAAGGTATCGCTGAGGATGATCACCTGTGTCTCTTTCCGCAGGGCATCCAAAAATTCCTTGGCGCCGGGCATGGGATCGATCTTTGCAATGGTTTCTTGAATTTCTTTCAGTCCTAAGCCATGCTCTTTGAGGATATTCAAGCGATATTCCATCAATTTATCATAGTTCGGCTCGTCACGGGTAGTTCTCTTCAGTTCGGGAACTCCGCTGGCCTCCGCAAATGCGATCCAGATCTCCGGAACCAAAACGCCTTCCATATCTAAGCATACAACATTCATTTTTTGATCCTCCGTGAATGAATTTGCTTTTATTTTATCGCATTTTTCTATCAGATGCAATAGGTTTTATCTATTTTCTTCGATCCGAACGAATAAAAGGCTCCAAAATCTGCTCCCCCAGCAGTAGGTGATACTTCTCCGGACGCCGATAGGCATTTCCGTGTACCTCTTCCCGGCGGTACTGCCGCAAAAGGTCCAAGGAAAGTTCCGCCAAATAGATCCCCTCTCGGGAGTCCGTCTCTAAAAGCTTGGTGTCCCTGGAGCCGGAAAGCTCCGGCAGATAAGCGATCCCGTCAAAAACCGAGGAGTGCCCGTTGCAGTCCGGATGGGGGTCCGGATAATTGCAGGTGGCAATCGCCACCATATTCTCATAGGCACGCCCTCTGAGCTGGGATAGACGATTGATCTCCATAGGACAGGCGTTGGGAACTAAAATCAGTTCAGCCCCCTTCAGCATCAAAATCCTGGCACTCTCCGGAAATTCCCGATCGTAGCAGATCATCGCTCCCACCTTGACAACGCCCTCTGCGGTATCTAAATCCGCCACGTAGAAATCCTCCCCCGGCGTGAGTGCGCACTCATCGCCGAAATCGCAGGTATGCACCTTGGCATAGCGTAAAATCTCCTTGCCATGGCGGTTAAAGAGAATCATCGTGTTGCGCGGCTTTGGTTCGTATCGCTCCAATAAGGTGATCCCGATCGCCATTTTCAGTTCTCCCGCCAGGCTTTGAAATGCCTTTGCAAAGGATCCGTCTGCCGGGATAGCAAGCGCCGGATCGATCTGATAGCCGCAGTTCCACATTTCCGGAAAAAGCGCAATATCTGCCCCCATTTCCTTTGCTTTTTTGCAAGCTGTAATGCCTTTATTCAGCGGATCCTCCGGTAATAATTGCAGTAATGCGATCTTCATCGTTTTTCTCCTTATAAAAAGGCGGTAGTCCCCTACCGCCTTTTCCTGTTATACTTCAAATTCCTGCGGCTTTTCACCTTTGCCAAAATGGTGCCGGTGCTTTCTCCTGTAACCCACCGCTATCGTTCATCGTTTTAATCTTGCTCGTTGGATTCCTCTGCTTGCTCGGCTTTTTTCTCCCGACGATACAGGACAAAAGCACCGATCATAATAAAGATAAAGGCTGCGCCAATAATAATAAACGGCTTGGAAAAGTCATCGGTTGCCATCAAAACAGCGCAAAAGCCCAAAATTGCCGCAATACCGTAAAGAATGGCCACCGCCTGTTTCTGAGAAAACCCGACGGCAATCAGTTTATGATGCAGATGGGATTTATCTGCCTGCATGGGAGAATGGCCGGAGAGTACCCGTCTGCACGCTGCAAACAACAAGTCAAAGATGGGCAAAAGATATAGCAGAACCGGCACAAAGAAGGCAACGATGGCATAAGCCTTAAAAAGTCCCACAATGGATAGACAGGCCAAAGAGTACCCGATGAACATCGCACCGGTATCTCCCATAAACATCTTAGCCGGATTCACGTTATACGGCAAAAAGCCCATGCAAGCGCCGGCCAATGCGGCGGCGATCACCGCCACTTGGGGCGACTCCAAAAGAATGAGGATCGCCGTACAACTGATAGTCATAATGGTGGAAACCCCACACGCCAGACCGTCTAATCCATCAATGATATTCACCGCATTGAGGATGGCCAACAGCCAGACGATACTCACGCCCACCGACCACCAGAAAGGAAGCGGAATATAGGGATTTTCCCCTGTAAAACTGGGAACCCACTCGATCCGTACCCCGGCGGCCACGGGAACCACCACTGCCACCATCTGGACAATAAATTTATATTTTGCTTTGAGCGCCAGCACGTCGTCTGCCATTCCCAAAGCCACGATGATCATTGCACCCACAAGAATTCCATAGACCTTCAGATCAATGAAATTAAAGGTAAAAACCATGGTGCTGATGAAAAATCCCAAAAAGATCGCAAACCCACCCAGACGGGGGATCGGCTTTTTGTGCATCCGCCGTGCATCCTTCGGCACGTCGATGGCGCCGATCTTTTCTGCCAGACGTTTGGCAAGAGGGGTACAGAGAAAACTGGTCAGCCCTGCCACCAACCACGCCAGGCCGATGATCAGATAATCATACGTTGACATCCTTTAATCCATCCTTATCTTGCCACAAATCCGATCCGCTCATGAACCCGAGCCAGGGTCTTGGCAGCAATTTTTCTAGCCTCTTCTGCGCTGTGGGTATAAACCTCACGCAGATAAGCCGGATCCGCCATCAGACGGCGGTATTCTTCCTGCAAGGGAGTCAGTTCGGCAATGATCGCCTCGGCCACCGCCGTTTTGAAGGTGCCGTAGCCCTGACCCTCGAACTGCCGGACCGCATCTTCAATGGTGCAGCCGGTCATAGCACTGTAAATAGTCAAAAGGTTGTTCATGCCGTGACGGCCTTCCTCAAATGCGATGCGGTTTTCGGAATCGGTAACCGCACTCTTGCACTTTTTGAGAATCTTGGCAGGCTCATCAATGATGCTGATATAGCTCTTGGGATTGGGGTCAGACTTACTCATCTTTTTATCCGGCTGAGTCAAGCTCATGACCTTCGCACCCAGACTGGGAATATATCCTTCCGGCACGGTAAAGAGGTCGGGGAAGATGCCGTTCATCCGTCCGGCGATATTCCGAGCCAGTTCCAGATGTTGCTTTTGATCCACGCCTACCGGCACAAGATCAGTATCGTAAAGCAGAATATCTGCCGCCATCAGGACAGGATAATCAAAGAGACCTGCATTGATATTATCGGCATACCGCTTGGATTTATCCTTAAACTGGGTCATCCGGGAGAGTTCACCAAACATGGTATAGCAATTCAAGATCCAGGAAAGCTCGCAATGCTCCGGCACGTGGCTCTGGATAAAGATCAGGTTTTTCTCCGGATCCACACCGCTGGCGATGATCATTGCTAAGGTAGAAAGGATCCGTTCATGCAGTTCCTTCGGATCCTGGCGAACGGTAATGGCATGGAGATCCACCACCGAAAAGATGCCCTTGCCCTGATCGCTGACCTTACTCCAGTTCCGGACGGCACCGATATAGTTACCCAGGGTAATAATTCCGCTGGGCTGAATTCCGCTGAAAATTGTTTTTTCCATTCTGATTCCTCTTTTCAAAGATTGCTCCAATTTTAAATATCATACCATAAATAATTCAACTTGACAACTATTAAAATAAATATTATTATATTAGTTGTGTAATTATGTTATAAAATGCGAGAACATATAAGGAGAACAGAACTATGGAAGTAAGAACAAGATTTGCCCCCTCTCCCACCGGCTATATGCACGTGGGTAATCTGCGTACTGCGCTGTACACTTATCTGATCGCCAAGCAAAATGACGGCAAGTTCATCCTGCGGATCGAAGATACCGACCAGGAGCGTTATGTGGAAGGTGCTGTAGATCTCATCTACCGCACCATGAAAGAGACCGGCATGAACTGGGATGAAGGCCCCGACGTAGGCGGTGATTACGGCCCCTATATCCAGAGTGAGCGTCGTGGCTTATATATGGACTACGCCAAGGAATTGGTAGAGAAAGGTGCCGCCTACTATTGCTTCTGCGATAAAGAGCGGTTGGACGAGCTGAAGCTCATCCACTCCATCTCTAAGGTTCCCCATAAATATGACGGCCATTGCCGGAACCTCTCCAAGGAGGAGATCGAGGAAAAACTGGCGGCCGGCATTCCCTTTGTCATCCGTCAGAAGATCCCCACCGAAGGCACCACCACGTTTGTGGACGAAGTGTACGGCGAGATCACCGTGGACAATAGCGAACTGGACGACCAGATCTTGGTGAAGACCGACGGTCTGCCCACCTATAACTTTGCCAACGTGGTAGATGACCACCTGATGAACATCACCCACGTGGTCCGTGGTAAGGAATATCTCTCCTCCACCCCCAAATACAATCTGCTTTACGAAGCATTCGGTTGGGAAATTCCCAAGTATATCCATTGCGCTCCCGTCATGAAGGACGCTCAGAATAAACTCTCCAAGCGTAACGGTGATGCTTCCTATGAAGACCTGATCAAAAAAGGCTATCTCAAGGATGCCGTTCTCAACTATATCGCCCTCCTGGGCTGGGCGCCCAAGAGTGAGCAGGAAAAATTCTCTTTGGAAGAATTGATCAAAGAATTCGACGTGGCCGGCATCTCCAAATCCCCCGCCATCTTCGATAATGAAAAGTTGGCTTGGCTCAACGGCGAATATATCAAAGCCCTGCCCGCCGAGGACTTCCTTGCAATGGCGATGCCCTTTATCAGAGAAACCGTCAAACGGGAAGATATCGACTTCAAAGCGCTGGCGGCCCTCCTGCAAGGACGGACCCAGATCCTCAATGAGATCCCCGAAATGGTGGACTTCATGGACACCCTGCCGGACTACGATATCGCCCTCTATACCCATAAGAAAATGAAGACCAACCCGGAGAATTCTCTGGAGTCTCTGAAAGCCATCCTGCCGGTGCTGGAGGAAGTGGCCGACTGGACCCAAGAAAATATTCACACCGCCCTCTTTGATCTCATTGCTAAATTGGAGGTCAAAAACGGCCTGATCCTCTGGCCTTTGCGTACCGCCCTTTCCGGCAAGCAGTTCACCCCCGGCGGCGGCGTTGAGCTGGCATACCTCCTCGGCAAAGAGGAGACCATCGCCCGGATCAATAAAGGTATCGAAAAACTTTCTGAATAAAGCGCAACTTTATCAACGTAAAACAAACGGTTCAAAACGGATGGATTTTTCGTCTTATCTGAAAGAAGGCGTATGTCGATACGCCGAGTGAGGAAAGGCGGAAAAGGCACCGTTTTCAACCGTTCAAGTCTGTCGAAAGATCCTACCGGACTTTAAAAACATACTAAGGAGACAAAAATGAATAAAAGAATACCTATCAAGGGGCTGGTCTTGACCGGTCTGATCGCAGCCCTTTACGTCGTACTGACTCTGCCCTTCGGGCAGATCGCGTTCGGCCCCATCCAATTTCGTGTTGCGGAAGTATTGACGCTCTTGCCCTTCTTTACCCCCTGGGCCATCCCCGGCGTCACCATTGGATGTCTGCTCTCAAACCTTTTGTTTTCGACCGTTTGGGATGCACTCTTCGGTACGTTGGCCACCCTCATCGCCGCCTACTGCACCTACCGCAGTAAGCACCTTCTGGTGGCTCCCGTCTGGCCGATCCTTTTCAATGGCTTCATCATCGGCACGATGCTGACCTTTATGATCGTCGGACGATTTGAATGGATCCCTTGGCTGACCATGATGGGCGAGGTAACCCTCAGCGAATTCATCATATGCTTCGCCATCGGCGTTCCGTTTATGCGGATGATCGAACGATACCAATTAAAGCGATTTTTCGCAGTATAAAGCCAAAAACGGCATGGTGTAAATTTACACCATGCCGTTTTTTATGTTTTTTTGAGACCATCAACTCAATTCACTCATGTCATACGAGACGTTCCAGTCTTTGACAAATTTCAGGAATATCCTCCGTAATGGTTTGGTGAACAATATTGAATTCCACGTCTCCGTATCCATGAACAATTTTATTTCTCATCCCTTTAATTGCTTGCCACGGAATATCATGATGATATGTTTTGAATTCAGGAGTAAGTTTTACGGAGTTCTCGGAGATTTGTATCAATCGAAAAAGAACAGAATCGCATAGAACCTCATCGGCTTCAAGCTCTTCAAGAGTGATCCCCGCTGTTTTTTCCATAATAAATCTAATGTCTTTGAGCATTTTTTTAATATAATAAATATCATTCTTTACGTTATCCATAAATCTTTATACCATCCTTCAGGATTTCGTTTGTAAGTTCAAGATTATCTTTCAGTTGCCTTTGGTCAAGCACATCCACTTTCTTTTTGAGCCGCTCACGCAGTTCTTCGACCAAGCCATAAAACTTCAACCCGGAAAGCGGCGTACAGACCAGCAGATCCACATCACTCATAGGCTTCGCCTTTCCTTTTGCATAGGAACCAAATAAATAGCAATATTCAATCGGATAGTTTGAAAAGATCTCTGTACAGATCTCTCTGATTTTTTCTATCGTCAACATCCCATTTTCTTCATCAATATATCCGTAATCATTTAGCTTATCCACCATATATTTGTATTTGATTGTGGTAAGTTTTTTGAAATCATTTTCGTAGTTCGAATAGGTTCTAAGAGGAACCCCCAAAAAATCAGCAGCCTGCTTTTGAGTAATTCCCTTGTTTTTTCTAAGTTCTCGCAATGTCATAATACCACCTCACGGTCATTATAACACTATTCTTTCCAAAACGCAAGTCTTTTATGCAATACTTGCGCATTTTTAGACATGTTTTGTGCAATAATTGCACATTTCCTTTGCGTATTTTAAAAAATCTCAGAATTAAAAGACGATTGAAAGTTTTTCATTCCGTCTGATACTCCTTTAACCGCAGTGCAAGAAGGATCCCAAAGACCTCCACGTTTCCTATATCGTGAAAATGCTTCAGCAGTTGATTATACCCCTCTTCTTCCAAGGGATTTCCCTTAGCGATCCACTGCATCAGTTCATAATTTTTCATGCACCATTTCATTAAGTCTCGATAAAAGGAATCCATATAATCAATTGTCTCAACGTTTGGAAGCCTCTTAGCAATGTACTTCACCATTTCCTCATCATAAAAACCAAGGTACCCATCTGCCATCCTCGTTTTCCTCCAATAAAAAAGTGCGCAGCCGAAGCCACGCACCGAAAAACGCATAGCTCCGATTGCTACCACACAACCATTTCACCATTCCTGAGAATGCGAAAAAGGAGAATGCATTTTTACCAAGTGGTAGCATTCTCAAACAGAATGGTATTATACGATTGTGTGGTATGATTTTAGTTTATCACTATTTCTCAAAAAATGCAAGATGTTATCAAAAAGAATAAAAAACGAAGAAATCCGCCCAATGGGCGGATTTCAACCTGTTTTATTCTTTATTATCTATTCTTTATTATTTCAGTATCATTTTTTCGCTTTGGTTTCGATAACCTCTTTAATCAGTTTAACGAAATCTTCCACCGGCATGGAGCCAAGATCACCGTCGTGACGGCTGCGAACCGAAACGGTACCGGCCTCGGCTTCCTTCTCGCCGATAATGACCATGTACGGAATTTTCTGCAACTGCGCTTCCCGAATCTTATAACCGATCTTCTCGTTACGCTCGTCCAGTTCGACCCGCAAGCCTGCCTCACGCAGTTTCCGGTATACTTCGGTGGATTTTTCCATGGTACGCTCGCTGATAGGCAGAACCTTCACCTGAACGGGAGCCATCCAGGTGGGCAGCGCACCGGCATACTTCTCGATCAAGTACGCCAAAGTACGTTCGTAGCAACCCAAAGAAGTACGGTGAATGATATACGGACGTACCTTCTGACCGTTCTGATCAATATAGGTCATATCAAACTGCTCGGCCAGCAACTGGTCTACCTGAATGGTAACGATGGTATCCTCTTTGCCGAAAACGTTCTTATACTGAATATCCAGCTTGGGACCATAGAAGGCGGCCTCGTCGATGCCGATGGTATACTCTACGCCCAGGTCATCCAGGATCTTACCCATGATGCCTTGCGCCTCATCCCACTGCTCCGGCGTACCGATGTATTTTTCTTTGTTGTTGGGATCCCATTGAGAGAAGCGGAAGGTACAGTCCTCCAGCATTCCCACGGTCTCCAGGCAATATTTTGCCAATTCCAGGCAGCCCTTGAACTCCTCTTCCAGCTGATCGGGACGGAGAATTAAGTGTCCCTCGGAAATGGTAAACTGACGAACACGGATCAAGCCGTGCATCTCGCCGCTTTCTTCGTTGCGGAAGAGGGTGGAAGTCTCACCCAGACGCATCGGCAGATCACGGTAAGAACGCATCCGATTTAAATAAACCTGATACTGGAAGGGGCAGGTCATGGGACGCATCGCAAAGCATTCTTTGCTCTCATCGGTAGGATCGCCCAAGACGAACATTCCGTCCAGATAATGATCCCAGTGACCGGAGATCTTATAAAGATCACTCTTAGCCATCAAAGGAGTCTTGGTCAAAAGATAACCGCACTTTTCTTCCTCATCCTCGACCCAACGCTGAAGGGTCTGAATAACCTTCGCACCCTTGGGCAGCAGGATGGGCAAGCCCTGGCCAACCACCTCAGAGGTGGTAAAATACTCCAGCTCACGGCCCAGTTTATTGTGATCCCGTTTCCGGGCCTCTTCCAACTGAGCGAGATGAGCTTCCAGATCGGCAGCCTTCATAAAGGAGATGCCGTAGATTCTCTGGAGCATGGTCCGATCGGAGTCACCGCGCCAATAAGCGCCGGTGGAGCTCAGAAGAGCAATCGCCTTGATCTTTGCAACGTCAAAGAGATGGGGGCCGGCGCAAAGATCGGTAAACTCGCCCTGGCGGTAGAAGGAGATCTTCTCCCCCTTGCCGGCGTGCTCCTCGATCAATTCTAATTTATAAGGCTCGTCCTTCATCAGCTCTTTGGCTTCCTCGGGAGAAAGCTCAAAGCGTTCCAGACGCAGACGCTCCTTGACGATCTTTTTCATCTCTGCCGTGATCTTGGTAAGATCCTCGGCGGTGAAGGGCTTCTCCACCTCAAAATCATAGTAAAAACCGCTATCTATAGCCGGGCCGATGGCAAATTTTGCCTCGGGAAACAGCCGCTTAACGGCCTGCGCCAGCACATGAGATGTGGTGTGCCAGAAGACCTTTCTTGCCCGCTCATCCTCGAAAGTCAGGGTAGTCACCTCATCCCCTTCCTTCAGAGCATAAGTCAATTCACGAACCTCTCCGTTCACCAGGGCGCACAAAGCTTCTCTGGCCGCCGCAGGATCCATGGCAAAAGCGGCATCAAATACGGATGCACCGGCTTCTGCGTTGATCATCTGACCGTTCATTTTTACTTGCATTTCTTTTTCACCACACATTAAAATATTTCAGTTTAAAAACTGTTAAAAGATATTATAACATTATAGATCTCAAATTGCAACTACTTTACAGTTCAATTTTTGCCATTCCGCCCTCGGAAGTCTCCCGATAAGCAGAGCGCAGATCCCGTCCGGTCTCTTTCATGGTAACGATCACCTTGTCCAGGGAGATCTTACGGGTACTGCTCAGGAAACTGGCCAGATTGACCGCATTGATGGCGCGCATTGCCGCCACCGCATTCCGTTCGATGCAGGGGATCTGTACCAAGCCCCCGATGGGATCGCAGGTCAATCCCAAATGATGCTCAATGGCGATCTCCGCCGCATACTCGATCTTGTCCAAATGCAGACCGAAGAGTTCCGCCAAAGCAGCCGCTGCCATGGCGCAAGCGGTACCGATCTCTGCCTGGCATCCGCATTCTGCCCCGGAGATGGAGGCATTGGTCTTAATGAGATTACCGATAACACCGCCGGCCGCCAAGGCCTTGCAGATCTCAAGATCCGAAAAATTCTGTTTTTGTTGCTGGTAATAAAGCACCGCCGGCATCACCCCGGAAGCCCCGCAGGTGGGTGCCGTCACGATGGTCTCACCGGAAGCGTTTTGCTCACTGGTAGCAAAGGCATAGGCGCAAACCACCCGATTTTCCCGGGTCTCTGCTGACTCATCAATGTGTTGCATCTCATAGAGGAATTTTGCCTTTTTCTGCACCTCCAGACCGCCGGGCAGGATGCCTTCATCTTCCAAACCCCGCTCCACCGCCGCCTTCATGGCAGCCCAGATTTTCTGCAGATGGGTCCAGACCTCTTTCCCCTCGATCTCTTCTACGTACCGCCAAAGGCGGATGCGCTTTTCCCGACAATACTCTGCGATCTCCGCAAAGGACTGATGAGGATAGACGATGGGCGCCGCCTGTCCGGGATCCCCCTCCCAGGCGATCCGTCCTCCGCCTACACTGAAGACCCGTGCTTTTCCCAAAATCTTCTCCCCTTCGAAAGCGGTAAGATCCATGGTATTGGGATGGGGCAGTTCTTGCAGTTCCCCGTCAAAGACGACCTCACAAGGAATGGGTGCCAACGTCCGGCGGATCACCTCATCGGTTCCATGGCCTTTTCCGGTCTTGGAAAGAGAACCGTACAATACCACCTCAAACCGATCCGCCTCCGGATACCGTTCCCAGAAAAGCAAGCAAGCCCGTTCCGGTCCCATGGTATGGGAACTGGACGGGCCTCTGCCTATTTTATATAACTGATCTAAGGATTCCATTCCTTTGATTTCGCTCATTTTTATCGACCTTTCTATGCTGTTAATACTTATTTTAATATATCATTAATTGCGTCTACTGTCAAGAACGCCGCACCGGCAGAATGATCCCGCAGGCCATCTTCCGTCCTGCATTTCCGGACGGCTGGGTATGAAAATCATCCGGATCGGTGTGTAGCACCGCAGAGCGCCCTAAAAGTTCCCGCACCGAGAGTTGACCGGCCAAGACCGCCATAAAAGCCCGGCCGTCCTCCTCCATCAAGGGAGGCAGATCCCCGGCATGCTGGGGATGCCAGCATTGATCGGGATTGTAATGAGCGCCGGTATCTGCAAAGGGCTCCTCCCGGGTTCCGCCGGCGCACCGTCCCCCTTGGTGGATATGAAAGCCGAAAAAGTGATTTTCGCAGGTTCCCTCATGGTGAGGAAGCCCCTCTGCCTGAACGGCGATGAGACAACCATAGGGCGTATCGTAAAAGCGTGCCCATCCCTCTACGGCCGGATATTCCGGCCCGCCCCGCAGCCGGGCAATGGCATCGGGAAGCCGCCCCAGCACCCGGGCGAAATCGATGGTATCGAACTGAAATCTACTCATAAAAGACTCCTTATCATCGTGAATAAAAAACAAAGAACCATTCCGATCATAGTGGGCAACACCGCCGCCAAAGCGGTCCAACCCCAACTTCCGGTCTCTTTTTTAACGGTCCACAGGGCCGTGGAGCAGGGCCAATGAAACAACGAAAAGAGCAGGACACAGACCGCCGTATGCCAGGTCCAGCCATGGGCCACAAGGAGCGTCTGCATCTCCGTCAACGACCCCAGCTCCATCAAGGAGCCTTGGGCAAGGTATCCCATCATCACAATAGGCAAAACGATCTCATTCGCCGGAAACCCAAGAATGAATGCAATGAGGATCATCCCGTCTAAACCCAAAATCCGGGCAAAAGGATCCAGAAAATCTGCCGCATGATTCAAGAGACTAACATCTCCCAAGGTCACGTTGGCCATCAGCCAGATAATAAGACCTGCCGGCGCCGCCACCGCAGCCGCCCGACCTAAAACAAAGAGGGTACGGTCAAAGATCGACCGCACCAAGACCTTTCCGATCTGCGGTTTGCGGTAAGGAGGCAGTTCCAGCGTAAAGGAAGAGGCCTCCCCTTTTAAAAGGGTAGCCGAAAGAATACGGGAGACCAGAAAGGTCATCCCGATCCCCAAAAGGATCACCCCGGTCAAAACCCCGGCGGAGAGAAGAGAATTTCCCCCAACTCCCACGAAAAACATGGTGATCACCGCAATCAAGGTAGGAAACCGCCCGTTACACGGCACAAAATTATTGGTCAAAATGGCGATCAACCGTTCCCGTGGCGAGTCGATGATCCGGCACCCGGTAATCCCGGCGGCGTTACATCCAAAGCCCATACACATGGTCAACGCCTGCTTTCCGCAGGCATGGCATCGGTGAAAGGGCTTATCTAAATTATAGGCGATCCGAGGCAAAAAACCCGCATCCTCCAGCAAGGTAAAAAGAGGAAAAAAGATCGCCATGGGCGGAAGCATCACCGAAACGACCCAAGCTAAAACCCGATAGACCCCCAGCACCAAAGCGCCGTGAAGCCAATCCGGCGCATGGAGAAAAGTGAAAAGCGCAGTCAGTTGATCCTGGATCCAAAAAAGCCCCTCGCTGAGCAGACGGGACGGCCCGTTGGCGCCCACGATGGTCAGCCAGAATACCCCCGCCAACAAAAGAAGCATCAGGGGATAGGCCAGCACCCGATGGGTCAGGATACGGTCGATCCTTCGATCCAGCCGATCATAGGATTCCTTTTGATAGGACACCGCCCGTCTTGCGATCTGCTCTGCCGAACGTACTAAGGCGCCCACTACCCGGTCTTTCAGCCCCGGCCCGTCAATCCCGAATTCCGCCAGATAATCTTGTGCTTTTTTCAGGGCAGTACGTACTTCCGGAATCTCTGTTACGTCCACTCCCAGTTCGTTCTGTAACTCCGCCAACAGCACCGGATCCGGATCCAATAACTGTAAACTCAGCCACCGCCCCGGCAACTGCTGGCGCCAGGGCGCCACAGCCGTCTCTACCATTCCAATTGCCTCTTCCACCGCCGGATCATAGACCACCTGATATTTCGGTTGCGGTTCTTCCTCCACCAACCGATCCAAGGTGTCCGTCAAGGCGGTAAGGCTCTTTTTCTTTTGCGCCACCGTTCCCACCACCGGAACCCCTAACGAGTCCGAAAGCGCCTTCAGATTGATTTGGATCCCTTTACGCTTTGCTTCATCCAGTAGGTTGACGCAGACCAAGACCCGATCCGCCACCTCCATCGTTTGCAATACCAAATTCAGATTACGTTCCAGGCAAGTGGCGTCGCAAACCACGATGGTCGCCTCCGCATCCCCGAAGCAGAGAAAATTCCGTGCCACTTCCTCTTCCGCTGAATGAGCCATTAATGAATAAGTACCGGGAATATCCACCAAAAGATACCGACGGGCATCGGTGGTACAGACCCCTCTGGCATTGGTCACCGTCTTCCCCGGCCAATTTCCCGTGTGCTGGTTCATTCCCGTCAAGGCATTAAATACCGTGCTTTTTCCTACGTTGGGATTGCCGGCAATAGCGACTACCGTATCAAAAGGTGTAATTTTACACCCTCTATCCACCGCCCCGGCACCCGTAGATTGATTGGTCAAACCCATAAAAACCTCCCGTCAGGAGTCTTCCCGCATTATAATTTTTTGACCGTCCTCTGCCCGAATGGCGATCACCGCCCCCCGGATCAGATAGGCGCCCGGATCCCCTGCCGGGCTTTTTCCCAAACATTCCACCACTGTATTTTCAATCAGTCCAATATCTAAAAGACGCCGTCGCATCCCACCCTCATTGAGCAGAGCGTGAACCCTCGCCCTCTGACCGGGCAAGAGATCCGGCAGTCTGAAATGATCACCCATAAAGTAACCGCCTTTCCGGTCTTTCTCATGGTATATCTTATTGCCGAACTTCGTTTTTGGTTCCAAACAAACAAGAGCCTGCAAAACTTCCGTCTTGCAAGCCCTTGTTTTTATTTGATTTTCTTAGCAACCACCGCAAATCGGCCGTTTTCTCTGGTATATTCACAGGTTGAAAGTGTAATCAGCCGATCCCCCTTTTGGGCGGTCACTCCGGTATCGTAAAGGCTCAGTGCTTTACATTTGGAAACGTATTGGTCAAAGTCCTCTCGACTCCCATCGGCGAACTTATGATAGGCAAACTCATCCTTGGCACCGGCCGCCGTCTGAAAGACTGCCAAGATCTCGTAAGTGCCAAACCCTTGGAGGGTATCAAAGGTAATATAGCGATGCTCTTGCCAAAACTTTTCGGAACGGTATTTTTCCAAATCGGAAAACATACTGCCGTTATTCATATTATGACCGTAGATGATAATGTTGTCCGAGGTCTCCATTTCGCACAGCTCTGCCACGTAAGGCACGCCATAGTAACTGTACTTTTTATCAAATCCCCGGCGCAAATAATAATTCGCCTTATAAGTGCTCTGTACCACCGGATAATCAATTCGGGTTCCCTCGATTTTGATCCAGCCCACAAAATCCTCATTCTGCGCCAAGACCGGCGCATATTTTTCTGCCGCCGTCGGTTCCTTTGCCTCCGGCGTTTCAGAGACCGCCTCTTGGGTCAGCGCCGTCAAGTCTTCAAACTGTCCCGCACTTCTTTCCGCTTCATAAAAATGCCGTGCGATCATAAAAGCAGCCAAAAGAAAGACCGCCGCCAAAATCCCCACCAAGCACCAGTAAAGGATCTTACCGGACTTGGTGTTCAGAAATCCTTTCTTCACGTTCTTCTCCTCCGTTTATGATTATACTATACCACGAACCCCGGCCTTTTTCAAGAAGCACGGCAGAGATTATTAATTTTCCTTTAAGATCCTTTACTTTCCCGCTCCTGCCATAATATAATAAAACTGCAAAAGGAGTTGATAAGATGTTCAAACGAATATGTGCCAGCCTATGTACCCTTTTTCTGCTGTTCTCCCTTTCCTCCTGCCAAAAAATTTTCTTCCGGGACGGCATCACCGTAGAACTGTATGTCCGGGATCCGGAGAAGAAAGCCGCCAATGACGTTTACCTCCTTCAAAAGGACTATTACTACAAAAAGTGTAATTCTACACCGATCTATGCTCCGCCCGGTGCCCCGGAATATATCGAAAAACGTGCAGGAGCCTATCTGTCTGCAGAAGAAAATTACGGCACGCTGATGGACTATTACATCAGTGAAGAAGTGGAGGGTTACCTTTATTACTCTCCTCAAAAAGGCTCCACGCTCCTTTCTCTTTTAAACGGACAGAAAAAAATTATAACGACCTTAAGCTGGGGTGCCTCAGCCCTTTGGTATATGAACGACTGCTTTTATCTCGTCAACCGATGGGGGGAAAAGATCGAGGTAGAAAGAATAGAGCCCCAAACCGGGGAAAGCGTTTTGTCAAACTATCCGGCAACCGCCACCCCAGAAACCGAGAATATCTATCTCAACCGTGATGCCTCCCTTTTCTTGGTGCACCACGACAGCGATTTTCAATACTACGCCGCATGGATCCAACCGGATGGAACCACCCGTAAGATTTCTCCCGAAGATCCCAAAAACCATACCTTTGCCTACATTTTTGAGACCGCCAAAGGATACGGCCTTCTGGAAACCAAGACTCGGGACAGTGATACGGACCTCTTCCTCCGTATCCGCTATTTCGCTCCGGACGGTAAAGAACTCAAAAAGCAAGAGATCGACTGTAAAGACATTCTCTCCCGTTCCGATCGGAACCTCTTTTTGGAGCATAGTGCCGCCTATCATAACGGCATCCTCTATTTTTCCGTCTGCGACTATAAAAAAATCTATAACTACCGCTATGATCTAAACACCGAAACGTTGTATGAAGACGCCGCTTTTAAAGGACACAGCTGTGAGGCCTTGCGCCTCCTGCAGTGCAAAGACGGAGCCATCTATACGCTAAATTAAGAATACCCGGACAGACCGTTTGTCTGTCCGGGTATTTTCTTATTTAGTAGGCAGATAATGCGCCAATTTCACTTTTTCGGGAGAACGGTCAAATTGGATGTAGGTTTCGTTCATTTTATCCCGAAGGCGTAGTCGATACGCCGAGCGGTGAAAGGGACGGAAGATACGCCAATTTCACCGTTCTCAAATGCGGGCAACTCCGGTCTTGTGGGCTGCCTCGATCACGGCTTCGGCTACGGCCGGAGCCACTCTCTTATCCAGAGCGCCGATGATGATGTTCTCTTCGTTCAGCTCTTCCTCGGGGATGAGGTTGGCTAGAGCATAGGAGGTAGCCACCTTCATCTCTTCATTGATGCAGGAAGCACGGCAATCCAGAGCACCACGGAAGATACCGGGGAATGCCAGAACGTTGTTGATCTGGTTGGGGAAGTCGGAACGACCGGTACCAACGACCCGAGCGCCGGCAGCCTTTGCCTTATCCGGCATGATTTCGGGGGTGGGGTTGGCCATGGGGAACATGATGGAATCCTTTGCCATGGAAGCCGCCATCTCTTCGGTGACGATGTTGGGAGCAGATACACCGACAAAGACGTCAGCGCCCTTCATGGCATCAGCCAGAGTGCCCATCTGATGCTCCAGATTGGTGACTTCAGCCATCTCAGCATGCGCCTCGCTCAGCTCCATGCCCTTGCAGATGATGCCGAAGCGATCCACCATGGTCAGATGCTTGACGCCCATGTTCAAAAGATGCTTACCGATGGCAATACCGGCGGAACCGGCGCCATTGATGACCACCTTCACGTCGCCGATGTTCTTCTTGACCACCTTCAAAGCGTTGATCATAGCAGCGGCAACCACGATAGCGGTACCATGCTGATCGTCATGGAAAACAGGGATGTCGCAGATCTCTTTCAGTTTACGCTCTACCTCGAAGCAACGGGGAGCGCCGATGTCTTCCAGGTTGATGCCGCCGAAAGAACCGGAGATCAAATAGATGGTGCGGACCAGCTCGTCCACGTCCTTGCTGCGGATGCAGATGGGGAACGCATCCACGTCAGCAAATGCCTTAAAGAGTGCGCACTTACCTTCCATAACCGGCATACCGGCCTCAGGACCGATGTCGCCGAGACCCAGGATAGCGGTACCGTCGGTGATAACGGCGACCATGTTGTTTCTCCGGGTCAGCTCATAACTTTTATTGTAGTCCTTGTTGATCTCCAGGCAAGCCTCGGCAACGCCGGGGGTATAAGCCAGAGAAAGATCCTCACGGGTCTCGATGGGGCAACGGGTCACGACTTCGATCTTGCCGTTCCATTCATAGTGTTTTTCCAAAGATTTTTGTCTGATATCCATTTTTTACTCCTCCCAAGGGAATTTATACTGGGTCAGACCCAGCTCATCCCGTACTGCAATCATTTCTGCCTGAACAGATTCGTTGATGGGTACGCCATCTTTACGAGCCAGGCGTACCAAATGCTCTTTTTCACCTGCGGTGTAGATGCGTTCCTCACCGGGGGCTTTCTTGGACGCACGAACGTCTCTCAGGATGTCGCCGGCCTTCTTCCGGCAAACGTCCTCGCCCAGGAAGTGATCGGTATCAATGGCGATAAAGAAGTGACCGAGACGGAAGGGAACCTTATTTCCGTTTTCATCCAAACCGGTCAAAGCCTTGCCGTAATTACCGTCCTGAAGAACAGCGGAAAGCAGTTCCACGAACATCGCATAGCCGTAGCCCTTATAGCCGGCCTGCTCCTCACCGGGACCGCCCAAGGTGCAAAGGGCAGCCTCGCCGCGGGCCATGGTCTTGAGTGCATCCGCAGAGGTACCCTCGTAAGCCTTGCCGTCCACGCCGATCAAAGCGCCCTTGGGGGCATCCTTGCCGATCCGTGCATAATACTCCAGCTTACCGTTCTGATAAGTGGAGGAAGCGCCGTCAAAGTTAAAGTCGAACTCCTCGTCGGTGGGAACACCCAAGGTCAAGGGGTTGGTACCAAACATTCCTTCCACACCGAAGGTGGGAGCTACCGTAGGACGGGCATTGGTACCGGTCAGACCGATACAACCGGCCTTAGCAGCCATCGAGGTATAATAACCGGCAATACCGTAGTGGCAGGAGTTGCGTACAACGACCATACCCATACCGTATTCCTTTGCCTTTTCAATGGCCATTTTCATTGCCTTATAGCCGATGACCTGACCCATGCCGTCATGACCGTCTACCACTGCGGTGGTGGGGGTCTCTTTGACGATCTCAAAATTGGTAACGGGATTTTGAATACCGATCTTGATCCGATCCAGATAAACGGGTTTGAAGCGATTTACACCGTGGGACTCAATACCGCACTTATCTGACTCCAGCAGTACGTCTGCACAGATCTTGGCATCCTCTTCAGGAATACCGTAGCCCTTGAAGGCGTCGATAACGAAGTTGGTGATTACGTCCCAGCTTACAACGTTGGTTTTTGCCATGTTTTCCTCCTCTGCTACATAAAGAATAAAAAAATGCACGCAAAAAGGAGAGGCCATGACCTCCGCTCTTTCCGTGCACTCTCTTCAATCTCATGTGCTTATTTATTTGATGATTTAATTATAACATTCCCTCGGCATTTGTCAATATTAAATTACATAAAAAACAATGCCGATCAACTGTAAAACGCTTCCTGCTACCACGAAAAGGTGGAAAACAGAATGCATATAACGATGAGGATGCTTTCCGTGTCCGCCCACGCCGTAAAAGACAGCCCCCACCGTATAGGCGATGCCGCCCGCTAAGATCCAAAGCATTCCCTCTTTTCCCACTGCGACAATGCAGTTCTTACCGGTCAGTACGATGCACCAACCTAAGAGAATATAAAGCACCATCGACAGTTTGCTGAAGGCTTTCAGATCAATGGCATTAAGGACGATCCCCAGAGCAGAAACGCCCCAGACGAAGCCAAAGACCGTCCAACCCATCCAGGGAATAGCAGGGCGGATGGCAGAGAGAGCAATGGGCGTATAAGTTCCGGCAATCAAGATAAAGATCGTGCAATGATCGATGATCTGAAAGACCTTCTTGGCGGTCTCCGGCTTTAATCCGTGATAGAGACTGGACATGGTATAAAGCACCACCATGGAACAGCCGTACACAAAGGCACCGACAATATCGTAAGCATTTCCATAAAGGAAAGCCTTTACCACGCAGACGGCCAAGGCGATCACACCGAATCCGCCCCCGACAATATGGGAGATCATATTGAAAAGTTCCTCTCCCCGAGTATAATCCGGCAGACGCCGGTCTTTTAATTTAATTCTGGTCATAGCGAACTCCTTTCTGTACTTATCTTATCCCTCATAGAATAAAAAGTCATCTTAAGGTTTTTTAATTCATCCTTAAGTTTTTTTAATATTTGCAATCTTCGGTTTTCTTTGTTAGAATAAAGAGCGAGGTGTTTCATGATGGAGTTAAAAGTAATTGCACGAATTCATAATGATTTTACTGCCAAATTCGGGATCCCCCGTCAAAGCGGATTGGTGGAGGAAACGACGGCAAAGATCGTCTTTTCGCCGGAATACCGCAACCCGGACGCATTCCGGGGCTTGGAGGGCTATTCCCATCTCTGGCTGATCTGGGAATTTTCTAAAGCCCGGCAAGAGGGGTGGTCTCCCACCGTCCGTCCTCCCCGTTTGGGCGGAAATACCCGAATGGGCGTCTTTGCCACCCGTTCCCCCTATCGTCCCAATTCCTTGGGACTTTCTTCCGTGCGCTTAGTTTCCATCGACCTCGACACCCCGGACGGCCCGGTTCTGACTGTTTCCGGCGCCGACCTTTTGGATGGAACCCCCATCTTTGATATTAAGCCCTATCTCCCCTATACCGATTCCCACCCTAACGCTCTGGGCGGCTTTGGATACGGCCCCGGAGAAGGGGCGGTAAAAGTAGACTGTCCCGAAGAGGTTCTTGCCGTCGTGCCGGCGGAAAAGCGCTCTGCCCTTTTGGCGCTCTTGGCCCAGGATCCCCGTCCCGGCTACGCCAACGATCCCCAACGGATCTACGGCATGGAGTATGCCGGCCTGGACGTACATTTCACCGTAGAAGACGGACGCTTGACCGTTCGGAATATCACAAAAAAAGCGTAACAAAAAGATCCTCTTATTGCTAAAAGAGGATCTTTTCTATAAATTAAATCTATTATATAAAATTTATAATTCTATTGACATTTTTATTAATATATGATAATGTATTGTTTGTTGGTGGGGAATCCCTGCCAGAAGCTTTGCTTTTTCAGGGATAGTTGCCGGACGCAACTATCTTTTTTGGTTTTTCAGGAGGATGTAGAAGATGAAAAATACCATTTTTAAAGGGGTCGGCACTGCCATTGTTACCCCGATGACCAAGATGGGCGTGGATTATGAGAATTACGGCCGTCTCTTAGATTGGCAGATCGAAAACGGAGTCAACGCCATTATTGCTGCCGGCACCACCGGTGAAGGCTCCACCTTGAGTGATAAAGAGCACCGGGAGCTGTTGGATTTCACCGTCGCAAAAGTCGACGGCAGAATTCCCGTTATCGCCGGCACCGGCTCCAACGATACCGCCTACGGCATTGAACTGAGTAAATTTGCCTGTTCTGCCGGTGTAGACGGCCTTTTGATGGTGACTCCGTACTATAATAAAGCGACCCAGAACGGTCTGATCGCGCATTATACAGCGGTTGCCGATGCGGTAGATAAACCCATCATCCTCTATAACGTTCCTTCCCGTACCGGCTGTAATATCCTGCCGGCTACTGCTGCCAAGCTGGCGGAGCATCCCAATATCGTCGGTCTTAAAGCCGCCGGCGGAGATATTTCTCAGATTGCAGATACCGCCATGTTGGTACTGGATAAAATGGACATCTATTCCGGAAACGACGACCAGATCGTTCCCATTATGGCTTTGGGCGGCAGCGGTGTCATTTCCGTTCTTTCCAACGTCTTCCCCAAAGAAACCGTCGCCATTTGCGATAAGTTCTTTGCCGGTGATATCGCCGGAAGCCGGGAACTGCAATTGCGGTTCTTGCCGATGGTGCATGCGCTCTTCTGCGAAGTAAACCCCATCCCCGTCAAGGCCGCCATGGCCGCCATGGGCTTTGGAGAAAACTATCTGCGTCTCCCCCTCACCCCCATGGAAAAGGCGAACGAAGAAAAGATGCTGGGATTGATGCGTGCCGAGGGTCTGAACGTATGAAGATCATCATCAACGGATATCAAGGATTTATGGGTCGGGAAGTCGCCCGACTGACCGAAACGGCTTTTCGGGGCGCCGAACTGCACGCCGGTGTCGATCTCGGCGGAAACGACAGCGGATTTCCCTGCTTTGAAAAACTGGAGCAGGTCCCTGCCGGTGCCGATTGTATCATCGACTTTTCCCATCATGCGGCGACCAAAGCCTTGCTGAGCGCTGCTCGCAAAGCGAAGTTGCCGGTCGTTCTGGCCACCACCGGCCATACCGATAAGGAATTGGCACTAATTCGGGAAGCCTCCAAAGAGATCCCCGTATTTTTCTCTTATAATATGTCTATGGGTGTGGCATTGTTGGCAGAACTGGCCAAAAAGACTGCCGCCGTCTATCCCGATGCAGACATCGAGATCGTCGAGACCCACCACAATCGCAAACTGGACGCCCCCAGCGGTACCGCCATTTTGATTGCCAACGCCATCAAGGAAGTACGCAAGACGGCCATGGAGCTGGTGGGACGTCGTGGCCACGGCAAACGCCCTGCCGAGGAGATCGGTATCCATGCCATCCGCCGGGGCAATATCGTCGGCATCCATGAGGTGCAGGTTTCCACCAACGCAGAGACCATCACCTTGAAGCATGAGGCCCATAGCCGGGCGCTTTTTGCAGAAGGCGCCATGGCGGCGGCGGAATTCCTGATCGGAAAGCCTGCCGGGCTGTATAATATGCAAGATATGATTAAATTTTAAAGTAGGATAAAGAAACCATGTTAAAAGTTTTAAAGTTTGGCGGAAGTTCTCTTGCGGATGCAGAGCAGTTCCGTAAGGTCAAATCCATTATAGAAGCAGAGCCGGACCGGCGCTACGTGGTAGCGTCTGCGCCCGGCAAACGTTTTTTTGAAGACGAAAAGGTCACGGACCTTTTATTGCGTTGCCATGCTCTGAATAACGAGAGAAACCCCTTCGACGAGACCTTCCAACGGATCGCCGATCGGTTTCAGGGCATCATCAACGACCTGGGGCTCTCCCTCTCCATCACCGAAGAATTGGAGACGGTCAAAAAGGCCATATCAAACGGCATCAGCGTCGATTACGTCGCCAGCCGCGGCGAGTATTTCAATTCCATGATTTTGGCAGATTTCCTTGGCGTCCCGTTTTTGGCTGCCGAGGAATGTATCTTCTTTACTGCCGACGGAAAATTGGATAGCAAAAAGACCAATACCGTCATCGAAAACCGCCTAGCCATGATGCCTCGGGCGGTCATTCCCGGCTTCTACGGCGTTCTTCCGAGCGGCGAGATCAAGACCTTCTCCCGGGGCGGATCGGATATTACCGGCTCCATCGTGGCAGAGGCGGTAGATGCCGACCTTTATGAAAACTGGACGGACGTTTCCGGAATGCTGATGGCAGATCCCCGGATCATCAAAGATCCCGCTCCTATTGATGTTATTACATATCGGGAACTGCGTGAGCTTTCCTATATGGGCGCTACGGTACTCCACGAAGATGCGGTCTTCCCCGTTCGCCGGAGCGGCATCCCCATTAATATCCGCAATACCAATCAGCCGGATCATCCCGGTACCATGATCGTGCCCCATACCGATGAAAAGAGTGCGCACCGTCTGGTAACCGGTATTGCAGGCAAATCCGGATTTACTGCGATCTATATCGAAAAGGATATGATGAACTCTGAACTGGGCTACGGCCGTCGGGTCCTGGAGACCTTAGAACGGCGGGGCGTCAGCTTCGAGCATCTCCCCTCCGGCATTGATACCGTCACCGTCGTTGTCCATACCTCCGCCATCGAAGGAAAACTGGACACTATTATTGCCGAACTCAAACGAGCCGTTTGTCCCGATACCATCCGTGTTCACGACCATTTGGCTATGTTGGCGGTGGTGGGACGGAATATGGTCAGCGCCCCCGGCGTTGCCGCCCGGGTCTTTGCGTCCTTGGCACGGGAAAACATCAATATCCGGATGATCGACCAAGGCTCCAGCGAATTGAACATCATCGTGGGGATTGCAGAAAAAGATCTGCGCACCGCCCTCACTGCCCTTTATGAAGAATTCAAACCCGAAGGAGCGGAACAATGATCTGCAAAAACCTTTCCGTCCAAAAGGGACGCCTCTTCTTTGCCGGGCAGGACGCCGCCTGCTTACTTCGTGAATACGGCTCTCCGCTCTATTTGATGGACGAAGACCGGATCCGGGAGAATTGCCGGGTCTACTATACTGCCATGAAAGAAGCCTTCGGCGAGGAGGCCCTGCCTCTTTATGCCAGCAAAGCTGCTTCTTTCAAGGAGATCTATCGCATTGTCGCCGAGGAAAACTTAGGAATCGACGTAGTATCCATGGGCGAGATCTATACCGCCTCTGAGGCCGGATTTCCCATGGAAAAAGCCTATTTTCACAGCAATAATAAAACCGATGAAGACATTGCCTTTGCCATCGACCGCGGGGTAGGCTTTTTCGTAGTTGATAACGAGGAAGAAGTCTTGGCGATTGACCGGATCGCCGGAGAAAAAGGCCATCGTCAGCAGATCCTGCTGCGCCTGACGCCCGGAATTGATACCCACACCTACGAAGCCATCAATACCGGCAAAGTAGACTCCAAATTCGGCTCTGCCATCGAGACCGGCCAGGCAGAATCCATCACTAAATTGGCATTAAACGCGCCCCACATCGACTTGGTGGGCTTCCATTGCCACGTAGGGTCTCAGGTCTTTGATTCGGATACCTTTCTGCGTTCCGCCGAGATCATGCTGAACTACATGGCTGAAATCAAAGAAAAATACGGCTATACTGCCCGTCAGTTAGATCTGGGCGGCGGTTACGGCGTTCGTTATCTGGAAAGCGATCCCCATCTGGACATTGCTGCCAATATCCATGAAGTGGCCCAAGCAGTCAAGGCCAAATGTTCCGCTTTATCCCTGCCCCTTCCGGCCCTGCGCATGGAACCGGGCAGAAGCATCGTCGCCGATGCCGGCCTGACCCTTTATACCGTGGGAACTATCAAAAAGATCCCCGGCTATAAGAACTATGTGTCCGTAGACGGCGGCATGAGCGATAATCCCCGTTTCGCCCTTTACGGCGCAGACTATACCGTCTTAGCCGCCGAAAAGCTAAATGAGCCGACAGACTTTTCCTGCTCGGTGGTCGGCCGCTGCTGTGAGAGCGGAGATATTATCCAGGAAAACGTCCTGCTCCCCTCCTCCATCGCCAGAGGAGACGTTCTGGCCGTTCTGACCACCGGAGCCTATAACTATTCCATGGCTTCCAATTATAATCGGATTCCCCGTCTTCCCATCGTCATGCTAAAAGACGGCAAAAGCCGTGTTGCAGTCAAACGGGAGTCTTTAGAAGACCTGATCCGTAACGACCTATGAAATATTGCAAAAGGGGCTGTAAAAAACGCATGTTTTTTACAGCCCCTTTTTTGGGGGATAGAAAAAATTGTTTGAAACCTTCAAACCGAGCTGCAACCGAGGGTTGCAGGCTACCCGACGGCGTATGTGATACGCCGAGCGGCGAGGTTTGGAGGTAGCAAAGGGCATTTTAATTGAAGGGAAATATCATTTTTTTGATATTTCCCTTCCTTTTTCTTTTTATACAGAATTCTTGGTGACTCTTCTCTTATTTGTTCTGCCCTTTGCGGTTCAGACTATTTTTACAACCCCTATATTCTTTTTTCATTCAGAACTGCCGTTATCAACCGATCTCCCTCATAGGTAAGATCCAGATGAAAAAACGGAGCGTTTTCCTCCAAAAGACGGAGAAAGATCTTGTCTCCTTCCCATTGAGGAAGGTCGTTCATCTTGGCTTTAGGCACCCATTCCAACGTCCCCTCATCGCAATCCTTGAGAAAACCGGAAAAGTTATTCGTCCAATAGAGGTGCATCCGCTCCTCCGGCCAACCGGTGCAACGAAAATCCACGATTCCGCGATACTCCAGTTCCTTTGCCGTCAGCCCGGTCTCCTCCAGGATCTCTCGGCAGGCACATTCTTCCGGGCTTTCTCCCGGCTCCAGCTTACCGCCCACGCCGATCCATTTATCCTTATTGACGTCCTTTTCTTTTTTGATGCGGTGAAGCATCAGATAAGCGCCGTCTTTTTCCAGATAACAAAGAGTGGTCTCGATCATTTCAAAAATCCGTTCACGATCTGCTCTTCCGCTTCCTGCTCAGTAAGACCGAGGGTCATCAATTTGGTCAACTGTTCGCCGGCGATTTTACCGATAGCCGCCTCATGGATGAGACTGGCATCCAGATGTGCCGCCACAACCTCAGGAATAGCCGCCACAACGGCGTTATCCATAATAATAGCATCACACTCCGAATGACCGGTACAACGGTTATTTCCGCGAATATTGGACCGGAAGATCTGCTTGGAATTTCCTTTTGCCACAGAACGGGAGACCAGATTGGTATGACACCCTTCTCCATCCATATCAATGGTGAAATCCGTCTCTGCCAACTGCTCACCGTGGGTCATGATCTTTTCATGGACAATGAGGGTCGCCTCGGCACCCAATTTGGCGGTAGTGACCCGTTTAGTGGAATCCACGCCCTTGATCTGGACCGTCTCCATCTCCAGATATCCGCCGTCCTCTACCTCCACCACCGTGGTGGGATTCATAATGTTTTTGCCGTTTCCGTCGCCCTGTCCGTAGTGCTTCTCCACGTACTTGACCCGGGCATTTTTGCCCACGTGGAAGGTGTGAATTCCATCGTGCCGAGATTCCTTATCTCCGGCATTATGAATTCCGCATCCGGCCACAATCGTGACCTCAGCCCCCTCGCCGATGTAGAAATCATTATACACCATATCCTGCACACCGCTCTCGCTGAGGATCACCGGAATGTGCATGCTCTCATTTTTGGTATAGGGCTTGATGATAATATCGATACCGTCAGAATCTTCCTTGGTAACGATATCAATGTTCGCCGTAGTGTTCCGGCCGGCAGAGACGCCATTGGCACGGATATTATAAGCACCGGCAGGGACTTCGTGAAGATCCGCCACCTGCTCCAATAATGTTTTTTGAATTTGATCCATTGTATTTATTCTCCCTTAAAGCTTGTCCGTCAGCACTTTGCAGGGACTGCTGGCGCTGAGCAATTCCGGCAGGATGGCATCCTTTTCCCCGGTGGTGCGTACTGTTCCGTCTGCAATGACCACAATCTTATCTGCGATATTCAAGATCCGTTCCTGATGGGAAATGATGATGATAGAGCCACCCATCTTTTCATGCATCTTTTCAAAGACCTGAATAAGATTGGAAAAGCTCCAAAGATCGATCCCTGCTTCCGGCTCATCAAAGACAGAAATCTGCGTACCTCTGGCCAAAACCGTAGCGATCTCGATCCGCTTGACCTCACCGCCGGAAAGACTGGCGTTGATCTCCCGGTTGATATAATCCCGGGCGCAAAGTCCCACCTCAGAAAGATAATTGCACGCCTCGCTCATACCGATGGGGCGCCCTGCAGCAAGGGTAATGAGATCTTTGACGGTGATCCCTTTGAAACGAACCGGTTGCTGAAACGCAAAACTGATGCCTTTCTTTGCCCGCTCGGTAATGGAAAGGTTGGTGATATCCTCCCCATCCAAAAGGATCTGACCGGAAGTGGGGACGTAGATACCGGCGATCAATTTTGCCAGCGTCGATTTTCCGCCTCCGTTGGGACCGGTAATGGCCACAAACCGCTCGTCAATGACCAAGTTGATATCTTTTAAAATTTCCTTTTTGCCTTCTTCGCTGTCTACGACATAGGAAACGTTTTTTAATTCAAGCATGGATTTCCTCCGTTAGGGTACAAAATTTTCACATTCTATTTTACCCAATATTTCGCAAAAGGTCAAGTATTCTGCCATAAAAATAGCGGGCCAGTCTATGCTGTCCCGCTATTATTTATGATATATAATTCAGTTTATAGGCTTCGACCGATTTCATGGCAGTGGCATCCAACTCCATCACCACAAAATTGGTGGCGATCTCGCCAAGGATACCGGCGCCGGTCTGCACCTTTTTCATGTAAATATTGAGCGTCGAACCTTGGGTTGTCAAAGCTTCCAAAGTTCCTGCCGTTCCGGAAATCGGGAAGATCAGCAATACGTTCTTGTTAAAGAAAGCCGTATCGTAGGTCGTGCCCACTTCATCCTGCAAAGAATAGGGGATGATTTCAACTTCCTCTTCCTCTTCTTCGGGCTCTTCCCCGTCCTCTAAATCCTCATCACCCGTATTCCCCTGAGAAACATTATCTTCATTCCAGGCGGTGATCTGAGCATCGAACCGCTCCAGTGCATTGACAGAATTCAAAAGATACAGATGATCTCCGGTGGAGGCCGTAACCTTCAAATTGGAAATGTCTGTATAAGATCCGCTATCCACCACTTTTACAGTGTGGGCCTTAAAGGAAACCTCAGTCCCGGCGTAAGGCGACTCCGGCTTTTGCTCTTCCTCCGGTTTCTGCTCTTCCTCAGGCTTTTGCTCTTCCTCAGGTTTCTGCTCTTCCTCGGGCTTTTGCTCTTCTTCGGGTTTTTCTTCCGGTTTTTCGTCCTCGGTCGGTTTTTGCTGTTCCTCAGGTTTTTCTTCCGGTTTTTCGTCCTGATCCGCAGGTTTTTCATCCTCATTGGTCGGATCATTTACGGTAGGCTCTTGCGTATCCGGCTTGTCGCCCCGGATCTCCTCACCGTTTTGGGTAGGCAGACCGGCATTTATTTCCGCAACTAACGCAGGTCAAGAGCAACAGTACGGCCAAAAGACCTGCCAGAATTTTCTTCATCATGGGACTATGTCCCCTTTCTACTTCCATTCTAATCGACAATCTTTGAAAAAGCAAGTGTTTTCTTATTTCAAGAGCTTTCCAAAGATCTCCCCATAGGTCTCCACCTTGCTGTGGCAATCGAAGCGATTTTCACCGGAGGTCAGAATATAGACCTTCACCTTCGGTTCGGTACCTGATGGACGGATGACCGCATGGGTACCGTCTTCAAAAATATAATAGAGCACGTCTGCCGTCGGCAGAGTGGTAACGCTTTCCTTTCCGGTCAGCATATCTTTGATCAGATGATTCTTGTAGTCCCGGAATTCGATCACCTTTTTCCCCTCGATAGAGGACGGAACGTGACTGCGAAGACCCTTCATGATCTCATCCATTCTCTCCTGAGGAATCACTGCCTGAATGGTGAAACTGGTAGTCTTCTCTTCAAAATAGCCATACTTTTTAAAGAGAATTTCCAACGCCTGAACCAGATTCTTATTTTTATTTTTATAATACATCGCCATCTGTGCGATGAGCATGGAAGCCACCAGAGAATCCTTATCCCGGGCATAATCACCCCGCAGATAACCGTAACTCTCTTCAAAGCCCAAAAGGAAGTTATGAGAGCCCTCTGCCTTGAATCGTTCGATCATCTCGCCGATATACTTAAAGCCGGTCAGTACTTCAAAATAGGAAACGCCGTTCTCTGCACAGATCTTTGCCGGCATCTTAGACGATACGATGGTGGAAACCACTGCCGGATTCTTCGGCAGCGTTCCGCTTTCCTTTTGCACCTGGATAATGAAATCTACCAAAAGGGCTGCCATCTGGTTTCCGGTAAAGAGGGTCACCTGATCGCCGGCCAAAGCGGCAACGCCCACACGGTCTGCATCCGGGTCGGTGGCGATCACCAGATCCGCTCCCACTTTTTTCGCCAATTCCAAGCCCAGCTTAAAGCCATCCTTCTCTTCCGGATTAGGATAAGCCACGGTGGGGAAATCGCCGTCCGGCACCATCTGCTCTTCCACGTAGTATACGTTGGCGCCCAACGCCTTAAAGATCTCCGGAACCAGCTTATAGCCGGTACCGTGGAACGGCGTATAAACGATGGAGAGTTCCTTTGCCTCCGGCTTCAGATCTCCAAGGGGCAATTTTTCTGCCAGTACCCGAGAGAGATAGCGCTTATCCGTCACCTGGCCGATATATTCCAAGAGTCCTTTGGCGATTGCCTCTTCCTCGGTGATTGTCTCCACGTGAAGAGGATCCACGCTCTGCATCTGCTTGAGGATAAAATC
>JAZQAE010000169.1:0-4851 GCA_045544995.1 Eubacteriales bacterium | reverse complement strand
TCCTTACAAGATCACTGACCAGGCAATCGCTGATGGCCTTGGCGTTGAAGTTAATAAGGTTTACACCTTCAACAACGGCGTATTGGTCAAATAATCTGCGAGATCCCTTGATTTGATCTAAACTAAATAAATTAAGCGGTTGGGGCGAAAGCCTTGACCGCTTAATTTTTGTTTGTGGTAAAAAGAGAGTGAAACGGGACAAAAACAGAAATGTCACAAAATGTTTGAAAAAAACAACATAAAACAATGTTAAATATATAAAAGGTATGTTACAATTGTACCATAAAACTGGGTCAGTACCACCGAATGTCGATGGTACCGATCAGACATAGCTTCTTTAGGAGGAATTACTATGGTTACAAACAAGACAAGACTGTTGTCTGCTTTGATGGCAATTCTGATGCTGGTGTCCCTATTTACCGGCTTCGTTCTGCCTGTAACTGCGGAGACTGAAGTGAAATGGGATGATTTAACATCCATCACCGATCTCGTCGCAGGAACAACCAATGAAAACGGTTATTCTGTTGGTTCTAAGGCTGAATTGGAATTGCTTGCCCAAAACAAAGCCACTTTAGGCTTGACCGCAGATGACACGATCTATTTTAAAGACATTGACCTGACAGAAGGGTTGGAAGAGGGTACATACTATACCGGATCTGCCAATGCGATGGACGGACTGATTGCAGGCTTGGATGGTCGCTTTGGCTCGAATGGTGCGGCCACTATTAAGGGCCTTAATTTGACAAGTCCCTGGCTGGGCCATTATGCCGGCGGCAAAAACATTCAGAATCTGGTTTTTGACAATTGTAGATATATCGAAGACAATACTGAAGGTCGGGATAAAAACTATCGTCCCGGGTTGATTTTTGCTGGATATTATAGTGATGTGACAACTGTTACGGTCGATACATTTACGTTGAAGAATATCACGATGCGTGACTGTACCGTGGATGCCAGTGCTTCTCCCGCTCGTGCAGGTTTTATGTTTGGTAGAATCGCAAAGGCGACGGACTGTGTAATTGACGGTATCGCAATAGAGAATTGTTCATTTAATCCTGGCACTAATGGAAATGTTGGTTTCCTTTGTGCAGAGATGAGAACAATTACAAATGCGGTGACGATCAAAAATATTTATATGAACGGCAATAGCGTTGAAAGCGTTGGCATGACCAATCACAATATTTTGATTGGTGAATCCACCATTTCTAATCTTACTCTTTCAAACGCTATCGTAATGAACACGCAAGTTCCTGATAACATAAAGGGTTTTGGTTTATTCACACAAAAAGCCAAGAATTCGACGTATAAACTTAATAATATTATATTTGTCAATAATGGGGCGTTTTCGTCTGGAACGCAGAATACAAGCGCTACTTATGGTGGTTCTTCTGTTTGCTACGGATATGAAGGTAACACCTCATATGCCGCTAAAACCTTTAGCACATCCGGAAAAATTTATGCTGACACAGAAAAAATTTCCTGGACTGGTGACAAAACAGCTCAGACTGAGGATGTGCGTACGGCTGCATATAACGCAGTTGCTTCTGGTCAAGCGGCTTGGGAACTTAATGTGGCAAGAGCCTCAACAGATGCTTATTATACCATGGTTGCGGATGCTGATCTCGGTGTTGCTCCTGCCTTTGGTACTGCCGATAATAAAACAATTAAGGTGGTTGTCAATATCGAGGGGACAGATGAGGTTAGAATTTTTTATCCAAATCTGGATGGAGAGATTGATGTTGCACATCCTGGTTTGCTGCCGGAGACGGCAGTTTATACCTGCGAATATGGTACGATTACAGACGGCAAATTGACGTTGAATGAGTCTGCAAAGGATGCCGCTGATTTGACCATCGAGGTAAATGGTTCCGGCAAGCCCAATAAGGCGGCTTTGGAACAGAAGATCAACGAAATTGGAGAAGATGCGAAGTTTTATCTGAAGGGAGATGTGATGCTCTCTGAAACGACAGACATGAGCGATGCTCAAGCTGTAGTGGAAAATGATAATGCAACTGTTACCGACGTGGAAAATGCAATTAAAAAGTTGGAAGCCTATGCCCGTGTAACGGTCGATGATGAAGATGCGAAAGAAGTTCAATTCATTTTAAATCTGAATGTTTTTAATGAAGATACTACGACACTTCTTGCAACTGTAAATAATGCGTTTTCAATGCCGGAGACAGATGGTAAAGCAATTGTTGCCAAGAATACTGCTTTGGCAAATGCAGTGGCTGCATTTGACGCCGCCACCTTGACTGTGAAGTCCGGAGCAAGAGTTCCTCATAAGTATTATGAAAACAAAGTTTTTGCCGATGTCAAAGACTGGTGGATTACCGATGCTGAAGACTGGAAAACTGTCATTAACAGAGGTAAAGTGACCTTTGAGGACGAAACCATAACCCTGAAGAATGATATTGACTTCGAAGGAGCCACGATTGCACCGGTAGCTCAGGGCGCTTCAACGTCGCTTGAGGTTTCCTTGACCTTGGACGGCGCCGGTCATAGATTTAAAAATGTGACAATTAGCGGTTCGGCTTTGATTGATGCATATTTTTATGGCACTATCACCGATTTGATTTTGGATGATACTTGTAAAGTCGAGAGTACCGGCAGATATGCAGCCAGTTTTGTTAAACGTTTGTATGGTACTTTGAAAGACTGCTGGAGTGCTGCTTACATTAAGCACGAATATAGTTCTGATAAAGCGGTTAATGCCGATGTAAGAACTGGTGGTCTTGTCGGCGAGATGTATGACGAAGATAGCTTGATCGATGGTTGCTATTTTGCGGGAACGATCGACTGCTCCAGTTGGCAAGTGGGTGCTGTTTCCGACTGGCAAGTAGGTACAGTTATAAACTCTTTTGTTAAACCCACCTACATTATTCCGGAAGGATTTATTGGCTCCAGTGGTAGTACTCCCGGTGGTTGTCGTGTTCGACTTGCTCATATTCTTGCTGTAACAGGTGAAGGCTATCTGTTCGAAGATCTTTACAAAAACACCTATGGTGTAGGGGTTGATCCGATTTATCAAGGCTCTAGCCTTTATGTTAAACCGGATTTTATGTATGGTGATGTATCTTATGACGGTCGTCCTATTTGTAATCACAATGCAATGCACAACGTTTCTGCTAACGAGTATGCCGACGGTGCAATGGCGTGGAAGCTGACGAATGAATCTACTCATAAGGGTACCGGCGACGTGACTTACTACACTGTTGAGAACGGTAAGACTGTTCATGGCACGGCTGATACTCAGATGCGAAGAATCACCCTCAAGCAAGGTGAAATTGAGTACTATGCTTACGTGGTAAATGACACCGCATTTAACTATGGCGGTAATGCATACGTTGCCGATCAGGATCTGGTTATCAACGTTGAAGGCGTTTTGCCTACCGAACATACGATTGTTCGCACAGATGTCGGAACGGGAAGCCACATTGAGACTTGCACTGCCGAGGGCATCGTAATCGCAGAAGGTATTATTGCCACCTGTGGGTTGAAAGAATTAAAAGCGTGTGCCTATGATATCCCGTTTGATATTCCTGCAACTTGTACGGAAGACGGTAAGAAAGGAACGCTCTGTGCATGCGGTCATGTTGGAACCGAAGAAAAAACCGATGATAAGACCGGGCATGATATGCAAGAGACAACCCCGGAAGATCCTGCCAAGTGCGAAGTGCCGGGAACTACCGCTATCCTCACTTGTGCCAACGGTTGCGGTAAGACCGAAGGTGGCGAGACGATCCCCGCTCTTGAGCATGATATGCAGTTGACGAATGAAGAAGAGCCTGCCCAGTGTGAGGAACCGGGCAAAACTGCGCTTTATACTTGTGCAAACAACTGCGGCAAGACCGAAGGCGGTATCGAGATTCCTAAACTTGGTCATGATTATGATTACGAAAACGGAATCAAGACAGACGCTACTGTTGAAAAAACCGGCAAGATTGAATATGCCTGTAGAAACGGATGTAATATCCCTAAAATTGTAATCTTGGATAAACTGGCAGGACTGGAAATTACTGCCGAGGCACTTGAGGCGAATAATCCCCTTGTTAAGGTGGACGTGAAGCTTCTGAACTATGGCGCAAAAGAGGTAACACTGAAGGTCAATTATGACTACATCAATATGACCCTTACTGAGACGGACGTTATTTCTACTCACTTTACAGTGGTTGCTTTTTCTGCCGAAAACGGTGTCGCAGAGATCAAGTTGATGGCAGATGCTGACGTGGGTAAAGATGAAGTTGTAGCAACCTTGAATTTCAAACTCACGGAAAGAGCCTATAACGGTGAATATGTGTTCAATGCCACTGCTGAGGGCGTTAATTTGGCAGGCGAACCCGTCGCTTATGAGCCCGCAGAGGAGAAGACGGCCAACGTGACTTGGCGTGTTGATAAGGTAGATGGAGACCTTAACATTGACGGTAATGTGGATCTCTTGGATGCTATTCTGTTGATGCGCTATATCAACAACGAACTTCCGGAAGAATATCAGACGATCGTTACCGATGAGATGGCTGATCTGACTGATGTGGGTGATGGCACAGAAGAGGATGATATCCCCGACGTCAATGTTGACGATGTGATCCACTTGCTCCGTTATCTGAACGGATGGATCGACACTCTGAAATAAAGAGTAAATATTTATGATATAAAAATTCAAACTCATCCAAGGGTACCGCTTGGTGCCCTTGGGCGGAGTGTCTTTAAGAAAAGTTCGATTAGGAGGAAATGACTTATGGTCACAAAGAAAACACGGTTGCTTTCCGCAATCGCAGCGGTCCTGATGCTGGCATCTATGCTTACCGGTGTGGTACTGCCTGTTTCTGCGGAAGATAGCACCTTGACTCC
>JAZQAE010000168.1:0-3663 GCA_045544995.1 Eubacteriales bacterium | reverse complement strand
ATTGATCGGGCAATCCAATGCGGCGGGACGTGGATTTTTGGATGAAGCAAAGCCCTTGGATTCCTGCGACGGTAAAGTTAAAATGATGCGGAACGGCAGATTTATAAAGGCCTTTCGTCCCATTAATCCCGATCGTCATTTCTCCGGAACCTGCCTGGCGGAAAGCTTCGCCAAGGCGTACGTGACGGCGCATCCGGAGGTGGATGTCGGGATCATTCCCTGTGCCGATGGCGGAACAAAGCTGGATCAATGGATGCCGGGGACGCTCTTGTTTGATCATGCGGTGAGCTGTGCTAAGTTGGCCATGCGTTCCTCTCATCTGGTGGGTGTTTTATGGCATCAGGGGGAAAGTGATTGCACTCCGGAACTGTATTCCGGTTACACAGAGCGTTTCAAAATCATCATGGATGCCCTGCGCAAAGAGTTGAATGTCCCCGATCTGCCCATCCTGGTGGGCGGACTGGGGGAGTACCTTGCCGAATGTGCGAAATTTGAAGACGTCGGGAAGTACTATTCCCTCGTTAATGAGCAACTGCAAAAGCTGGAAAGGGAATACCCCAACTGTCGGTTTGTTTCTGCCGAAGGGCTGGGCTCCAATCCCGATCACCTGCATTTCAGCGCAGAGGCGCTGGAAGAATTCGGGGTGCGGTATTTCAATGAATTCGAGAAGATGGATCTTCCGGAACAGACCCAAACGATCGTTGGAGAGTCCGCCCTGACGGAGATGGAGAAGTTATAACTATTTTTTAAAAAACGATGGTATCCATTTTAACGAAAGAGGTCTGATATGGTTTTTTCAAGCCTAGTCTTTTTGTTTATATTTCTTCCGATTTCCTTGCTGATTTACTACGTGATGCCGGGATTGAAGGCAAAAAACATTGTCTTGACGTTTTTTTCGCTGGCCTTTTATGCATGGGGCGAACCGATCTATTTTCTATTGATGGTCGTGTCTTCCTTTGTAAATTATATGGCAGCCAAGATGATTTGCACCCGTAAGGGACACCGCAAGCTTTATTTAGTTACAGCTTTGGTGATCAGTTTGGGATTTTTGGTAGTATTCAAATATGCCGGTCTGCTTGTGGAAACGATGAATTTACTTCCGTTTCTGAATCTTCCGGTACCGCAGATTTCCCTCCCCATTGGTATTTCTTTCTATACGTTTCAGGCGCTTTCCTACACCCTTGATATCTACGCAGGGCGTGAAGAACCGCAGAAACGTTTTCTCGATTTCTTGCTCTACGTGTCACTATTCCCTCAACTGATTGCCGGGCCGATCCTGCGCTATCGGGATCTGGCGTCTCAATTGGGATATCGGGAGCATACGTTGCAGCGATTTTACCGGGGGACGGTTCGCTTTTCCGTGGGTCTTTGCAAAAAGGTTATCCTTGCCAACCATGCCGGTGAAATCGCCGGTGAAATGCTGGGCGGAGCTTCTTCGTCGGGGGCTTGGTATGGGATCTTGATGTTTGCTTTTCAGATTTATTTTGATTTTTCCGGTTACTCCGATATGGCAATCGGTCTTGGTCGGATGTTTGGCTTTGAGTATATCGAAAACTTCAATTATCCCTATATTTCCAGATCCATTACGGAGTTTTGGCGCAGATGGCATATTTCGCTGGGAACGTGGTTTCGGGACTATATTTACATCCCGATGGGCGGAAAGTACAAGCATCAGCTTCTAAACATCTTCACCGTCTGGGCGTTGACCGGTATCTGGCATGGCGCCAGTTGGAATTTTCTGCTTTGGGGTTTATTCTATGGTATTCTTCTGGCCATTGAAAAGCTTGTGTTATTGAAGGTTTTAAATAAAATTCCGCAGTTCATCTCTTGGATATATGCCATGTTTACGGTGTTGATCGGATGGACGTTATTCTATTTTACCGATATCGGAGAATGTTTTCGGGCATTATCGACCATGTTCTCTTTCAATTCGCTTGGAATGGCCGAGGTCGTGGTGTCGTTGAAAACGAACCTTATCTTTATCGTGATCACTTGTGTTGCCAGCACACCACTTTTGGCTAAGCTTATGAATAAATGGATCAAAGAGGATTCAATCCTTTCCGTCGTTTTGGGAACGGCGTTTAACCTTTTGGCGTTGGTGATCTGCACGATGCTGTTGGTCAACTCTTCTTACAATCCGTTCCTCTATTTCCGTTTTTAAAATTTGAAGAAAGAATACAACGCTATGAAAAAACGTTATCTCATCTCTATCCTTTGTTTTCTCATTCCCATCGTATTGTTGCTGGGTTTCAGTCTGTTTGATCGGGATCAACACTTTTCGGAAGATGAAAACCGGGAACTGGCAACCGCCCCTTCTATCACGGTCGCGGGTTATGCCGATGCTTCTTTTATGCAGAAATTTGAGACTTATTTCAATGACCAGTTTCCCTTCCGGAAGATGTTTCTTGCTCTTTCCAAAAAATATAATTCGATTTTGTATCCCAATCTACTGATCTCGGAGGAAGACGTTATTACCTTGCCTTCGGCTCCACCGGTGCAGAATGGCGTATCTGACGTAGAAATCACCTCGGGGTCCATGATCTATAAAAATCGAATCATGGAGACCTTCCGTGTGAGTGATATCAACACCGTACGGTTTGCAAATGTGGTAAATCGGCTATATCAGGAGTGCGGTGCGCCTGAAACCTATGTGCTGCTTCCGAAGCCGGCCTATAATCTGTATGCCCCTCATGAATATACCACGGATGAGTTCAGTTTTGATCATGCTTGGGAACTTACCGCCTCAACGTTGAATGGCCCTAAATTGCTGGATCTGCGGCCATTATACGATGATTTGAAAAATGAATATATCTATTTTCGTTCCGATCATCACTGGACTGCTACCGGGGCTTATTACGCCTGCAACGCCTTTCTTGAGACTGTAGAAAACGTCTCTCTTCCGCCGCTTGAGACGTATAAATCCGGTGTGCGTGAGGGCTTTCTTGGTTCTCTTTATAAGTCGGCGAAGAATAATCAGGTGATTTCTCTGATTGAAAAAACACCTGATCGTGTAGAATATTTCTATCCGTTTGCCGAGGCTAAGGTGACAAGTTATAAGACTGCCGCTATGACGGATCCGGAAGAGCGTGACGTGATCTATGCCGACTATGAAAAAAATGATAATCTTTACGCCATTTTCATGGGTGGGGATATTCCGCTTGCACGGATTGATACCGGTACCAAAAACGGAAAGAGTATTATGGTGGTGCGTGATTCTTACGGTCATGCCTTTGCTCCTTTCCTGATCGATGCTTATGAAACGATTTGGCTATTGGAACCTCGTTATTTTAACGAAAGTGCCAATAAATTTGAATTGGGAACGTTTTTTAAAGAGCAGAGAATTGATAAGTTACTGTTTTTGGGTTATCCGCCGATGACGGTTGGTGTCTACTGGGACACCATTTCAAACCATTTAGAGCAACTTGTGGTTGATAAAAAATAGAGGGAAAGGAAACTATTCTTGCCCGATTGTAAGATCTTTTGCGAAGATTTAAGGAGCTTTTATGTTATCAGTTATTATTCCTGCCTATAATGAAGAAAAGTGTATTAAAACTGCATATCATACCATTCAGGCACTGTTGAAGGAAAATGGAATTGCCGGTGAGTTCATCTTCGTGGACGACGGCTCCGCCGATCAGACCTATGAAATGATCCGTCAACTTG
>JAZQAE010000167.1:0-65825 GCA_045544995.1 Eubacteriales bacterium | reverse complement strand
ATTGAAAATTTCTGCTATCCGCCAAAACGCCCTCTACCGTACCCATGTACGCCGACGAGACCGTTTTGACGAATTCGGGAACATTTTTGAGAGTCTTCCCAGCGTGTCAAAGATGAAAAAACAGGGTTCTTTGACACGCTGTAAAAAATCCCATGAAATCTCACGATTTCAAGGGATTTTTTGTTGTTTTCTTGAAAAAAGAAGTGTATAATGGAGAAAAAAGGGGGATTTGGGATGAAGGGTTTTGTTTTTGATTTAGACAACACGTTATTTGATCGTTATGCCACCTTAACAGAGATTATCACCTATCATTATGATGCGATCAAGAAATACATCAATCCGGGCTACGATCTTCAACGGGCGTTGAGCCATGCGTTACATACGGAAAGACTTTTTGTGCAGGAATTTGCTTGGCGTGGGGTGTACGATCATCTTTTGGAGGAGCATTTCTTTAATGCAGACTGCATCCCCACCTGGGATCAGTTTCGGAATTTTGTGCTTAGAAACTTTCATCGGTTCGCCGTCCCCTTTCCCTTTGTGAGACCGCTTTTGGAAAAGATCCGTTCCAAGGGGTACGCCGTAGCGCTTCTTACCAATGGCGGTATCTCGTTGCAGAAGGATAAAATACGGTTGATCGGTCTGGAGGATGCCTTTGATCTGGTCGTCTGTGCCTCTCCCAAGGAGGGGGATGGCGATTTTCCCATCCAAAAGCCGGACCCGGCGCCGTTTTTATATACGGCAGAGAAGCTGGGAATTGAGCCGAAAGATCTTTATTACGTGGGCGATAACCCCATCAACGATATCCAAGGCGCCCGGGCGGCGGGATACGTCCCGATCTGGATCCGTGCCCAGAGTCCGTGGAACTGTCCCAATGCGGATCTGCCGAAGCTTTGCTACGATGACGTCCGCGGTTTGGAAGAATTGCTATGAATAGTGTAATTTTACACCGCTATTTTTGGGTAATATTCCCTTGTGATTCGTTTATCGTTATGTTAGAATATAAAAAATCAAAGGAGGGACTAAATAATGTTTGGTTCAAAACTGGAAGTCAAGAAGTTTGAGGAATCGATTTTGAACTACGAAGCGATGCCGGTGGTAGAGGGAAAGATCCTTCTGTACGGTCATTCTCTCTTTACCCGTTGCTCTCCCATCAGAACTGTGAAGGAAAATCCGGATATCGAGCAGGAGCTGCTGATGAATGACGGCTCTCAGGCTATCGTCAACCATGGTTTCGGCACCAGTAGTGCGGATGACCTGCTGTATTATTATTCCAGAATGGTCCGTCCTTATAAGCCCAAGGCTTTGGTGCTGGCTACTGCGGCAAACGATTTTGCCTTTGGCTATTTCCCCAAGGATGTCATGGATATTGAAGCACGGATCATTAATTGGTTTAAGGCGGATTTCCCCAGTGCTCCCGTCTATTGCATGAATTATCTGCCCAACTGCAAGAACAACACCCAGAAGATCTATCTCAATGCCCGTGCCCAGTATAACGAACTTTTAGAGGACTATTGCAAAAAGAACGATTGCACCTATATCGCCATGGAAAAGATCCCGTTCCTTTATTCCAAGGCGGGCGATACCAAGGCCTACGACATAAATCCGGAGGACATTGGCGACTATAGCAAGGTTAAAACCATTCACTACGTGGGTGACCAGGTACACTTCAATCCAGCAGGATACAAAAAATTCATTGCCTGGTTCCGTGATTTTCTAGATCAGGAGGGACTGCTGTAATGTTCGGATCAAGATTGGAAGTCAGAAGATTTGACGATGAAATTGCAAAGTACTTGGGACGCCCCGTAGAGACCGGCAAGATCCTTTTTTACGGAGATTCCTTCTTTACCCGCAGTTCTTTCACATACTGCGACCGTCATCCCGAAAAGGGTCATCCTCTTTTTGAGGAGACGCTTTTGGCAAAGGACGGCTCTAAGGCGGTCATTAATCATGGTTTTGGTACCAGCAGTGCCGATGACCTTTTGTACTACTACGACCGTCTGGTGCGCCCTTATGCGCCCCGTGCGTTGATCCTTTCCACCGGTAGCAACGATATCGGGTTCGGCTATAGCCCTGCCGAGTCCATGAACGTTACCGCAACCCTGATCGACTGGTTCCGGGCTGAATTCCCCGATGCACCGGTCTATGTTTTTAAAAAGATGCCGGGTATCAAGAATAAAGGAACGGTAAATCACGTTACCCGCTTCCGTCAAGAGTACAATGAATATTTGGAAGATTATTGCGCCCGGAAGGAAGGGGTTCAGATCGTGGATCTGTATCAGGCACCCTTCTATTTTGAAAAGCCTGAAGACATCGGCGATCCCGAAATGGTGCGGGAAGATATCTTCGATACCGACCGCGTTCATTTCAATAAAATGGGCTATGAAATGTTTATTGACTATCTGCGTGATCTGCTTCAGAAAGAAGGTTTATTAGGATGAGTAAATTTGCAGAATTCTTAAAGAAAAAAGACATTGAGTTTTCCTGGAAGCGTTATTTTATTGACGCTTTGGGTGCCATGGCGCAGGGGCTCTTCTGCTCCCTTTTGATCGGCACCATCATTGATACCATCGGTGATCTGACCGGCTGGGGCTTCTTGGTGGAGATCGGCAAATATGCCTCTGCCATGTCCGGCCCGGCGATGGCTATTGCCATCGGCTATGCGCTGAAAGCGCCGAATTTGGTGCTCTTTTCCCTGGCAGCAGTAGGTAGTGCCGCCAATGGCTTGGGCGGTGCCGGAGGCCCCTTGGCCGTTCTGGTGATTGCTATCGTTGCCGCCGAGTGCGGCAAACTGGTCTCCAAGGAAACGAAGGTGGATATTCTGGTCACCCCCTCGGTCACCATCCTGGTGGGCGTGGCACTTTCCGCCGGCATTGCGCCGTATATCGGCAAGGCGGCCAGCGCCTTCGGTACGCTGATCATGCAGGCGACAGAACTGCAACCCTTGCTGATGGGCATCGTAGTTTCCGTCTTGGTGGGCATCGCCTTGACGTTGCCCATTTCCTCCGCCGCCATCTGTGCGGCGCTGGGTCTGACCGGTCTGGCCGGCGGTGCGGCAGTTGCTGGCTGTTGCGCTCAGATGGTGGGCTTTGCCGTCATGAGCTTCCGTGAAAATCGCTGGGGCGGTCTGGTTTCCCAGGGCCTCGGTACCTCCATGCTCCAGATGGGCAATATCGTTCGGAACCCCAAGGTCTGGATCCCTCCCATCGTCACCTCTGCCATCACCGGCCCTCTGGCTACCTGCCTCTTTAAGCTGGAAATGAATGGCCCCGCCGTTTCCTCCGGTATGGGTACCTGCGGACTGGTGGGTCAGATCGGTGTATATACCGGCTGGGTGGAGAGCGGAACCCCCATCACCGCCTTTGATTGGATCGGTCTTGCGCTGATCTGCTTCGTGCTTCCGGCGATCCTTACTTGGCTGGGCGGACTGCTGCTCCGTAAGCTGGGCTGGATCAAAGAGGGCGACTTGAAGTTATAATTTAATAGGAAAAAACACCTCGAAAACGGAGACGCTTCGTAAAGAAGCCGTCTCCGTTTTTCTATTATTCTCAAGTGTGAGTTGTATTGCAAACTACCGTTTGCAGTTATATTTGACCTACGGCCAAGTGATATGAAAGCCATACGGCTTTCGTTATATTATATTCGCCTATAAAACTGTCCGAAGGACAATATAACGATGCGAAGCATCATATAACTGCGAAGCAATATCACTCGCCGAGAGGCGAATATAACTGTGGCACCATCCGTAGGAGAGGTGCCACAACGGGGTGTTTTTTTATTTTGTATTTTTTTATTTTTTTAATAAAAAACTATTGCATTTTCCTGTTTTTTTGGTATAATTTAAATCAAGTGGAGTCTAAATGGGTGCTTAGTGTACATTGAGTGGGTGAAAATGCGAAAGGAGGTGCATACATGGTTTATCTGACAGGCTACTACGAAAACTTCGTGGACGAAAAAGGCCGGGCGATCCTGCCGAAAGAGTTCAAAGAACTGATGGGCGGAGATCTGGTACTGACCCGTGGCTTAGATGATTGCGTGTATGTACTGACCCGGGAAGCATGGTTGGAACTGCAGAATAAGCTGGCAGCCATGCCGATGTCCAAAGGCCGGGGCGTTTCTCTTTTCTTCAATGCCCATAAAAAGGACGTGACCCCCGATAAGCAGGGACGGATCCAATTGCCCATCAAACTCAGAGAACTGGCGGCCATCGAAGGAAAGGCAGTCATCATCGGTAACGGCAATCGGGTAGAGATCTGGTCCCCCGAGCGTTATGCTGAGATGGAAGCCAAGATGGATAGCGAAAGCATTGTCGCTGCCATGGATGAGCTGGGCTTCTGATGAAAGAATTTTCGCATTATAGCGTGATGGCTGAGGAGTGCATCGAAGGACTTGCCATCGACCCCAATGGGATCTATGTGGATGCCACGTTGGGCGGAGGCGGTCACAGCAGTCTGATAGCCGCACGGTTAGATAAAGGCTTCCTGATCGGCATTGATCAGGATCGGGACGCTTTGGCAGCAGCCACTAAACGGTTAGAACCTTTTGGAGCGCGGTTCAAAGCGGTCAAATCCAATTTCTCTGCCCTGCGGAGTGTGTTGGATGCGGAAGGGATCTCCGCCATTGACGGAATTCTTTTCGACCTGGGCGTTTCCAGTTTTCAATTGGATGAGGAAAGCCGTGGCTTTTCTTACCGTTTCGATGCTCCGCTGGACATGCGGATGGATCGGGAAAGCCCTCTGGATGCATATCAAGTGGTCAATACCTATTCCAAAGAACAATTGACCGATATTTTATACCGTTACGGTGAAGAGCGAATGGCGCCCCGGATCGCAGGTGCGATCTGTAAGCGTCGGGAAGAATCACCCATCGAAACCACCGGACAATTGGTGAAGATCATTGAAAAGGTCTTCCCACCCAAGGATCGCTACGGAAATAAGCATCCTGCCAAGCGGACCTTCCAAGCGATCCGGATTGAAGTTAACGGCGAACTGCGGATCCTGGAGCAAGCAATCCGGGATGCGGTGTCCGTCTTGAAACCCGGCGGAAGAATCGCTGTGATGACCTTCCATTCGCTGGAGGATCGCATTGTGAAGACCACCTTTGCAGATTTAGCTTCCGGCTGTATCTGTGATAAAAATCTGCCGATCTGTGTTTGCGGACGCAAGCCCATTATCCGGCAGATCACCCATAAGCCGATCACGGCATCCCAGGAAGAGTTGGCGGCCAATAACCGCTCAAAGCCCGCAAAGTTGCGTATAGCAGAAAGGAGACCCATATGAGAAAACTGAATATTCGGGGAATCCGCTGGTCGGCGGTACTTTGCATCGCACTGTTTCTGGCCATCGGCGGTTATCTCTTATATAGCCATATCGCTCTCAACGAGGTCTCCAGTGACCTCCTCGCCGCAAAATCGAACCTGACCAAACTGGAAGGGGAGACCGGCGCATTACAGGTATCCATTGAAAGTAAGAATTCCATGGACGAAATCGAGCGCATCGCCACCGAGGAACTGGGGATGGTCAAGATCGAGAATTATCAGATCCAGACCATTAACCTGCTGACGGACGATACGGTAGAAATCATCAAGGATGAGCCCAAAGGCAATAGCTGGTGGGACGGCGTCGTGGCAGAATTTAATATTATTTTGGAATATCTGAGCTGATGCTTCAATAAAAGTGAAACGAGAGTGGGAATTTATTCTTACTCTCATTTTGCGCTTTATATGGAATGAAAAAATTGCCTTATTTTGGGCATCGGTGTAATTTTACACCGCATATTTTGGGGGATTTTAGGAGAGAAAGGAGTTTCGCATGGGAAAAGGACCAAGCCGTTCGATGGTAAACCGCAGTACGGTCATGCTGGCGATCTTTGCTTTGGCATTATTGCTTTGGCTGGCAGGAATGTTGGTAAAATATCAGATCGTCAATTATAGTTATTATCAAACCAAAGCCATCAGTCAGCAGACGATGGATACGACGCTGAATGCCCAGCGGGGAACCATTTACAGCCGGAACTATACCGCTTTGGCGAAGTCTGCCCCGGTGGAAACTGTCTATATCGCCCCCAACTCTATCGATAAAGAGGATACCGCTCTTTGCCGTAAGATCGCCTCCGGACTTGCCGAGATCTTAGGTGTGGATGAGGAGACGGTCTACGAAAAGACCCAAAAGAAAAACTATTATGAGCTGATCAAACGCCGTATCGAGTCGGACGTGGCGGATAAAGTGCGGACGTTTGTGGACGAAAATGACCTTCCCGGTATTCACCTGGTGGAGGATACCAAGCGATATTACCCCTATAACAGCCTTGCCTGCCATATTTTGGGCTTTACCGGTACCGATAACGTGGGTCTGGACGGCATCGAGTCGATCTACAATGAATATCTCCAGGGAACGTCCGGCAAATTGATCACCGCTAAAAATGCAGTGGGAACGGAATTGCCCATCGAATATGAGACCTACGTGGAGGCGGAAAACGGAAAGAACGTGGTACTGACCATTGATGAAACGGTACAGTACTATCTGGAAAAGCACCTCCAGGAAGCCCGGATCGAGCAAAAGTGTAAAGAGGGAGCCGCCGGCATCGTCTTAAACGTAAAGACCGGTGAGATCTTAGGCATGGCCTCTCTGCCCAATTATGACCCCAACCAGTACTACACCATCACCGATAAGATGGTACTGGAAAACCTTTCGGCGTTGGCCGGGGAAGAGTTGGAAGAGAAAACCACCGATTACCGCAATAAGATCTGGCGTAATAAGTGTATCGTGGATACCTATATGCCCGGATCCACCTTTAAGATCGTTACCCTTTCCATGGCGATGGAAGAGGGGCTGATCACCTTGAACGACACCTATGGATGTCCCGGTTATATCCGTGTGGCAGACCGGACCATCCGTTGCTGGAAGTCCGGCGGACACGGCCATCAGACCTTGTCTCAGGCAATTCAGAATTCCTGTAACCCGGCCTTTATCTCCATCGGCGCCAAAGTAGGTGCCACCAAGTTTTATCAGTACTTCAAGAATTTCGGCCTGACCGAAAAAACCGGCGTTGATCTCAACGGCGAGGCCAGCGGAATCTGGTTCTCCACCTTCCAGGAAGTAGAATTGGCGACCGCCTCCTTCGGTCAGAACTTTAAGATCACGCCGTTGCAGATGATCTCGGCAGTGGCCGCCGCCTCCAACGGCGGAAAACTCATCACCCCCCACGTGGTCAAGGAGATCACCGAGACCCAGGAGGACGGCACTGAAAAGGTTGTTAAAAATTTCGAGGGTACCGCTAAACGGCAGGTGATATCTGCCGAGACCAGCAGTATCGTTTGTGACCTTTTGGAAGAAGTGGTCAGCGTCGGTTCCGGTAAGAATGCCTACGTAAAGGGCTATCGGGTGGCCGGTAAGACCGGTACCTCCGAGAAGATCGACGATTACGTGGCTACCGGTATCAAAGATTATATTTCCTCTTTCATCGGCTTTGCTCCGGCAGACGATCCGGAGTACGCCATTTTAGTAATGCTGGATACCCCCAGCGCCGGCGAGATCTACGGCGGTATCATCGCCGCTCCCGTGGCAGGGGATATTCTCAGCGACATCTTGCCGTATCTGGGGGTGCAGCCTGAGTATACGGAAGAGGAACTGGCAACCTTGGATATTGCCATCCCCTCCTATATGGATCAGACCTTAGAAGAGGTGGAAAAGACCTTAATTGACGCAGAGATCAAGTATAAGATCAAGGGCGACGGCGATACCGTCGTGGCGCAGATGCCGGAGGCCGGTTCCACCATGCCTCAGAGCGGTACGGTCATCCTTTATACCGGCGATTCCAAGCCTTCTAAGAATATTACCATCCCCAACCTTGTGGATTATTCCGTGGCCGGTGCCACCAACCGTATCAAGCAGTCCGGCTTGAACGTCCGGGTGGTCGGCAACGCCAATTCCGGCTCCGATGCCTTGGTGATTTCCCAGTCTCCGGAGGCGGGAACCGTGGTGGCGGAGGGCGCCGTTGTGACCATCCGTACCAATAGCTCCGAAGGCGTATCAAGTATGTAATCGAGGTGTCAGCATGTACCTGTCTGAACTGTTAAATGGACTTGAAATTTTGAATTCCTATGAGGATCGGGAGATCTTGGGAATTACCTGTGATTCCCGGGAAGTAAAAGAGGGCTGGCTCTTTGCCGCCATTCCCGGCGAACAAGTGGACGGCCACGTTTTTGCCGCCAAAGCCGAAGCAAACGGCGCCGCCGTCATTTTGGCAGAGCATTCCTTGGAGGTGGGCATTCCTGTGGTGGAGACCCCCTCTACCCGTTGGGCGTTTCAGCTGGTCTGCGCCAACTTTTTCGCCCATCCGGAAAAGGAACTGCGCTTCTTGGGTGTGACCGGCACCAATGGAAAAACCTCTACCGCCCAGTTTGCCAAAAGCATTTTGGATGGATTAGGAGAACCGGCCGGCTTGATCGGTACGGTCCATAATATGATCGGCGAAAAGAGTATCCCGGCAGTCTTCACCACTCCGGAACCCTATCAGCTGTTTACCCTCTTGAAAGAGATGCGGGATGCCGGGGTCCGTACCGTGGTGATGGAGGTCTCCTCTCAGGCGATGGATCAAAAACGGGTGGATAGTCTTCCGTTTGCCGCCGCAGGCTTTACCAATCTGACGCAAGACCATCTGGATTACCATAAGACGATGGAAAACTATAAAGAGGCCAAAGCCCGTCTGTTCACCATGGCGGGAACCGGTGTTTTCAACCTGGATGATGCTGCCGGACGGGAATTGGCGGAGCGGTATGGCGGAATGACCTATTCTGCCGAGACGGCCGCAGACCTTCAGGCAAAGGAGATCGAGATCGACGTATCCGGTGTCTCTTATCTTTTGGAGATGGGGGAGAAAAGCGCTCCTATTCGGGTCTCTACTCCCGGGATGTTTACGGTTCATAATACCCTTTGCGCCGCAGGACTTCTTTTGGCGGCCGGATACTCCTTTGAGGAGGTAACGGCAGGATTGAATAACATCCCTAAGGTGGCAGGCCGGGCCGAGGTGATCACCGAGGGCTACCCCTTTGCGGTGATGTTGGATTATGCCCATACCCCCGATGCCTTGGAGAATATTCTCACTACGATTAAGACCTATGCCAAGGGGCGTGTGGTCACACTGTTTGGATGTGGCGGAGACCGTGACCGTACCAAGCGTCCGTTGATGGCCGCCATGGCCGCAAAGTACAGCGACGCCTTGATCGTCACCTCCGATAACCCCCGGACAGAAGAGCCGGGTGCCATCATTCAAGATATTTTGGTCGGCTTGGAGGGGACGGCGGTTCCGTATACCGTTATCGAAAACCGGCGTGAAGCCATTGGCTATGCCATCCGCAATGCGCAAGACGGAGATCTGATCTTACTGGCCGGTAAAGGACATGAAGATTACCAGATCATCGGCAAGACCAAGTACCCCTTTGATGAAAAGAAGATCGTAAAGGAATTTTTAGAGGAATGTTAAGCGTCTGTCAAATCGCTGAAATTTTAAATTGTCCGAAACCGAACTTGGATTTTGACATCCAAAAGGTGGTTACCGACTCCCGTCAGGCGGAAGAGGGATGTCTTTTCGTCGCCATCGAGGGAGAACGGGTGGACGGACATCGGTTTATCGCTGCTTTGGATAAAACCTATGAAAAAATCGCATTTTTGGGGTCAAAACCGTTAGAAAATGCGCCGAAAAGCCCGTATTTTGAAGTGAAAGACGAACGATTCGCACTGGGCCAGTTGGCGAAAGCGCATCTGGAATCCTTAACGGCGAAAGTGATCGGCGTCACCGGCAGTGTGGGTAAGACCACCACGAAAAACTTCATTTTATCTGCGCTGAGTGCGGCGATGCAGGTCTCCGGAACCAAGGGCAATATGAATAATGAACTGGGTGTCCCCCTGACCGGTCTTGCGGTGGAGCCGACCGACCGGGCGGCCGTCATTGAGATGGGGATGCGCGGACTGGGACAGATCTCTTATCTGACCCAGTTCATTACCCCGGAGATCGCCGTGGTGACCAATGTCGGCGTGGCGCATCTGGAACTTTTGAAGAGCCGGGAAAATATCGCCCGTGCCAAACTGGAACTGGTGGATGCGTTGCCGGCAGACGGGGTGGCACTTCTGAATGGGGACGAACCGTTGCTGTACGGAGCCCGTCCTCAGAAGCGATGCGTTTATTTCGGGTTTTCTGCGCATAATGATTATAGAGCCGAAAAGGCGGAGGGTTCTGCCTTTACGCTGTGTTATCCCGGGGGCTCCATCGAGATCGCCCTGCAGGTAGAAGGCGAACATCAGGTGATGAACGCTTTGGCGGCGTTCGGTGTGGGGCATCTTATGGGCGTTGATCCTCGGTTGCTGAAAGAGGGGATTGAATCCTTTACCGGGGACGGACGCCGGCAGTTTACCGAAACTGTTGGCGGTGTGACTGTCATTGACGATACTTACAATGCTTCGCCCGATTCCATGGCCGCCGCTCTTAAGGTATTGTCCGGCAAGCCCGGTCGGCAGATCGCCGTCCTTGGCGATATGTTGGAGTTGGGTTCTTATGAAAAACAAGGCCACGAAGGAGTGGCGGACTGTTGCGCCCGTTTGGGGATTCCCGTGGTCGTTGCCATCGGGACACGGGCTAAAATGATCTTTGATCGGTTGCCCGAAGCAATCGAAAAATACTATATTCCTACCCGGGACGAAGCCTTTTCTCTGCTGGAGAACTTGGTGAAACCCGGCGACACCGTTTTGTTCAAGGCCTCCAATTCCATGGGCTTTGACAAATTGGCGGCGGCATTAAAGGAAAGGATGGGGAAATAAATGAATTACTGGCTGATCATCATTGCCCTTGCGGCAAGCTTCTTTCTGGCGCTGTTACTTGCGCCCTGGATCCTGCCGTTTTTGCGGCGTTTGAAATGTGCTCAGAGCATTCTGGATATCGGTCCTTCCTGGCATAAGGAGACCAAGCAGGGAACGCCTACCATCGGTGGACTGATCTTTATCATTCCCACCATTTTGGTGACCCTCGTCATGGGCATCGGTGAGATGATCCGGGGAGATTGGCGGCTTTTGATCTGCTTGGTATTTGTGGTTCTTTGCGGAATCGTCGGCTTTGTGGACGACTATATTAAGGTGGTGAAAAAGCGGAATAAGGGATTATCCGTCTTGCAAAAGACCTTGCCTTTGATGCTCTTCATGGCGCTCTTTCTTGGGGCGCTCTATGCCACCAATACCATTACCGATACCATTTTCATTCCCTATCTGAATATTCGGATTCATCTGTATTATTTCTATTTCCTGCTGATGATCCCGATGCTGTTCTTCTTTGTGAATTCCGTCAATCTGACGGACGGCCTGGACGGCTTGGTGACCAGCGTTTCTCTGCCGTACACCATTTCTTTTATGATCATCGGCTTCTTTTTGACCGGAACCAATAATACCGGCATTACCCTCTTTGCTTCCGCTTTGACCGGTGGTTTGGCAGGCTTTTTAATCTATAATTTCCATCCGGCGAAAGTTTTTATGGGCGATACCGGCTCTTTATTCTTGGGTGCCGCCATTGTGGCATTGGCGATGGCTTATGATATGCCGTATTTTATCCTGATCGGCGGTATCATGTATCTTTTGGAGGGGCTTTCCGTGGTCCTGCAGGTGGGCTTCTATAAACTGACCCACGGCAAACGGATCTTTAAGATGACCCCGATCCATCATCATTTTGAAATGTGCGGTTGGTCGGAAAACAAAATCGTTGCCGTCTTTACCGCTATCAGCGCCCTGGGCTGCCTTTTGGCTCTTTGGGGAATGTTCTATTATCGCTATTTCAATCTTTAAGATTTATTAAAAGGGGGTGCCACGATTGGCAAAAAACCAGCCGAAAAAAAAGAATAAATGGTTTGCCGATAAGGCAGAGGCCGGCGGAATTGATCTGGTGTTTCTGATCCTGGTTCTTTGTCTTCTGACCTTTGGTTTGATCATGGTGGCGTCCTCCAGTTACGTCAGCGCCCTCTATAAATACGGGGACAGTTACCACTTTATCAAACGTCAGTTGCTTTTTGCGGTGGTCGGCGTGGCATTCATGCTGTTTGTGCCTCGGTTTGATTATCATAATCTGCGCCGTTTCTCGCTGATTCTTCTGGGGGCGGCGGTACTGATGCTGATGCTGGTTCTTATTCCGGGAATCGGTATCAAGGTAAACGGCGCCCGGCGTTGGTTGGGCTTTGGCGCCTTTCGGTTCCAGCCCAGTGAGATCGGTAAATTGGCGATCATCGTGACCTTCGCTTCGTATATGTCCGCCAATTATAAGCGGATGAAAGAGTTTAAGGTGGGCATCCTGATTCCGGCTGCCGTCCTGATGGTGGTCTGCGGATTGGTAGCGGTGGAGACCCATATTTCCGGTGCGATCCTCATCTTCTTGGTGGGTGCCGTCATGATCTTTGTGGGCGGATCCAATCTGAAGCAATTTTTAGGAATCGGTGCCGCCGGTGTAACGGCGTTGGCAGGCTTTGCCTTTTTGACTCCGTATGCGAAAACACGAATCAACACCTGGCTGGATCCTTTTTCTGATCCCACCGGCGACGGGTTCCAGACCATCCAGTCCCTCTATGCCATCGGAAGCGGCGGTCTTTTGGGACTGGGGCTTGGGCAATCCCGGCAAAAATATCTCTATATCCCGGAACCGCAGAATGACTATATTTTCTCCATCATCTGCGAAGAATTGGGCTTTATCGGTGCCATGATGGTGATCGTTTTGTTTGTGCTTTTGATCTGGCGGGGATTTGTGATCGCCTATCATGCCAAGGATAAATTCGGTTCCCTCCTGGTGGTGGGAATCATCTCCCGTGTGGCCATTCAAACGGTGCTGAATATTGCGGTGGTAACCAATTCGGTGCCTCCCACCGGAATCAGTTTGCCGTTCTTCAGCTACGGCGGTACGGCGTTATTGATGTTACTGTTTGAAATGGGAATCGTCTTGGCGGTATCCCGTTTTAGCAAGCAAGATTGACCCAGTCGATTAACGAGTATTTTAACACGGCAAAGGCGAAAATCCTTCCCTAAAAATCCGGCTCGGATTATTCGTGTTTGCTAATGAATGGAGACGAAAGAATGAGAGTACTTTTAGCAGGGGGCGGTACCGCCGGACATTGCAATCCGGCTATCGCAATCGCCAGTACCATTAAAGCAAAAAATCCGGACGCAGAAATCCTTTTCATCGGGAATTCCGGCAAGATCGAAGAAACGTTGGTTCAAAAAGCTGGCTTTGCGTTCAAAGCGGTCAAGACCCAAGGCTTTCGCCGGAAATTGACGCTGGATAATCTGAAAACCATTCAGTTATACTTAAAAGCCCGGTCGGATTGTAAAGCCCTGATCCGTGAGTTTAAGCCGGATCTGGTGATCGGAACCGGCGGTTACGTTTCCGGTCCGGTGGTGGCGGCGGCTCAGAATATGGGCATTCCCACCTGCATCCATGAGCAGAATGCCTATCCCGGTATCACCAGTAAAATGCTGGCCCGGAAGGCGGATATCGTCTTTATCAGTTTTCCCGGCAGTGAGCAATATTTTGGAAAGACCAAGAAGATGATCCTCTCCGGCAATCCTCTGCGGGCAGAGATCCTCTCGACCTCCAGAGAGGATGCAAGAGCTGCCTTGGGAATTCCGGAGGATGCCTTTTATCTCCTGTCCTTCGCCGGAAGTCTCGGCGCTTTGGAGATCAATCGGGCGATGGTGGACGTGATTGCGGAAAATGCCAAGAAAAAAGATTTTTATCATACCCATGCCACTGGAGATCGGGCATGGAAATGGATGCCGGAGGCCTTGAGAGATAAAGGCTTTGACGTGGAGAAAAAAGGCTTCATTTCCGTTCAGCCTTATCTTTACGATATGCCCTTGCATCTGGCGGCCGCCGATGCGGTCATCAGCCGTGCCGGAGCCATCACTTTGGGAGAGTTGACCGCCCTCGGGAAACCGGCGGTTTTGATTCCCTCGCCCAACGTGACCCATAACCATCAGTACTATAATGCACGTTCTCTCTCTGACCGGGGCGGCGCGATCCTCCTGGAGGAGAAAGATCTTTCTGCCCGTCGGCTGTATAGCGAAGTGATGCGGTTGAAAGAACATCCTCAAGAGAGAGCTGCTCTCAGCCGTCATGCCAAAGAGTTGGCGTTGCCGGAAGCGGCAGAAACCATCTATAATGAACTCTATCAATTGATACATTAAGGAAGTGATAGTATGGCCAATAGCGTAGAGCGCTACTATCAAAAAAAGAAGAGACGGAAAAAACGGGCCAAAATGGTCTTTTTCGGGTTGCTCTTTGTGTTGATGATGCTGACGTTGGCGATCCTTTCTGTGACGGTCTTCTTTAATGCGGAGACCATTTTGTTGGAAGGGAATACCCGCTATACCGCCGAAGAACTTTTGGAGGTGGGCGGTCTTAAGATCGGTCAAAATCTTTTCCGGCTGGATAAGTTTGAAGTGATCGACCGGATGGAGAGTTTACCCTACGTAAAGACGGTGGAAATCAATCGGAAACTGCCCAATACGCTTTCTGTTAAGGTGGTGGAAAACCAGCCGGTCGTCTGGGTTCCCACCGAGACCGGCGCCGCATTTCTCAACGAAGAATATCGGGTGTTGGAACTGCTGACATTGCCGAAAGAAGTGATCCCGGAAGAGGGTGCGTCCGAAGAGAAAAAACAGGATGAGGGGGAGCAAGAAGACGAGGAGACGGAGCAGGAAGTGACTTCTCCATTGGACGGCGTTCCTCAATTAACGCAGATCGCTGCCACCCAGCTGAAGGTGGGGGAGACGGCAGTCTTTGGCGAAGAAGATTATACGGGATTCCTGAAACGGTTGTATGAGGGCTTCAGCAAAAATCCGGATCTGGATTGGAAACAGGTACGGGAAGTGCAGTTTTTTGCCCGTTACGACATTCAGGTTCTTTACGGAGAATTCCTGACCATTGATTTTGGAAGCTTAGATCAATCCGAAACCAAAATGGAGTTGGCTGCTTATTTGATCAAAGATAACGGTTTGGGGCAGTCTGCCATCGTGGACGTTTCCAATCCGGAGCGGGTCTATTTCAGACCGAAGAAACAAGAGACGGAAAAACCGGAGGCCGAGGAGACGGAAACGGAAGAATCAAATACAGAAAATGAAGAAACAGAGGAGTAAAATCCTCTGTTTTTTATTGATTATAAGAAAGAGTGATGCTATAATGAAAAATAGAGGTGAAAAAATGAAATGTGAAAAACTTTTTGAAAAAATAGAGAAGATAAACGAACAGTATATCAAGGTTTGGGAAGACGTCTGTAACCTGGAAAGTCCGACTGCCGATAAGGCGGCGGTGGACGCAGTGGGCCACTACTTTATCCGCATGGCGGAGGAGCGGGGCTGGAAGGTAGAACTCTCCCGGCAGGAGGTGGCAGGCGATGCGATCTGCATTACCATGAATTCTGAGGTGGACGCTCCGCCGATCACCTTCTCCGGTCATATTGATACGGTGCACCCTAAGGGGCTTTTTGGCTCTCCTGCAGTGCGGTTTGATGAAAAGTACATCTACGGACCCGGCGTAACGGACTGCAAGGGCGGTGTCGTTGCTTCTTTTATGGCGATGGATGCCCTGGACCAATGCGGATTTAAGGGTCGTCCGGTGCAGTTGATCATCCAATCTGACGAGGAGACCGGCAGCAAGACCAGCGGGAAGAAGACCGTTGAGTTTATGTGTGAAAAGGCGAAGAATTCTGTCGCATTTTTGAATACCGAGGGCTGCGGTGTGGGGACTGCTGTATATATCCGTAAAGGAATTCTGCGGTATCGTTTCAATATTCACGGCAAGGCGGCTCATTCCTCCAAGTGTCAGACCGGTGCCAATGCGGTGGCAGAGGCGGCTCATAAAATCCTTAAGCTGGAGCCGATGAAGGATGGAGACGGTCTCACCTGCAATTGCGGTGTGATTCAGGGCGGTACCGTTGCCAATACAGTGGCGGCGGAATGTAGTTTCCTGGCAGATATTCGCTTTGCTGATCAAGAACAGGCCGACGAGGCGATCCGTACCGTAGAGGCGGTGGCGGCAGAAACCTTTGTTCCCGGTTGTACCTGCGATCTGGAAAAGGTCAGCGATCGACCGGCAATGCCGTTGAATGATCGGAACGTTAAACTTCTGGAGACGATGAACGAGATCTATGAAGCAAACGGGATGTCCCGTCTGGAGGGGGCAAAAGCGTTGGGCGGTTCGGATGCGGCCTATACGACCCTCGCCGGAATTCCTACCATCGACAATCTGGGTGTTTACGGTCTTGATATCCATTCGGTTCACGAACGGGCAGAAATTGATTCTTTAAAGGAATCTGCACGGCGGATGGCTGTTGTTGCTTTTTGCATTTGATTTTCCATGAATTTCTTTTTAAATTTATGAAAAACACTTGCAATTCAGTTCGTTTAATATTAAAATATAACTTAGAGTATTTTATCATAGGATCGATATATAAAATTATCAGGAGGAAGAAAGAATGGCAAGTTTCGAATTTGCAGATAGCGGCGAGGGCGTCGTCAATATAAAAGTAGTCGGTTGCGGCGGCGGTGGCTGTAATGCAGTCAACCGTATGATCAGAGCCGGCGTGCAGGGCGTGGATTTTGTGGTAGTTAATACCGATAAACCGGTCCTGGAGGCTTCTCCTGCTCCCATCAAGGTGCAGATCGGTGAAAAACTGACGAAGGGCAAGGGCGCAGGGAGTGATCCCTTGGTTGGCGAAAACAGTGCCATCGAAAGCCGTGAAGAGATCGAGGCCGTCCTCCGTGGCGCCGATATGGTCTTTATTGCCGCCGGTATGGGCGGCGGTACCGGTACCGGCAGTGCTCCGATCGTGGCAGAGATTGCCAAGGATATGGGCATTCTGACCGTTGCTATCGTGACCAAGCCCTTTGGCTTTGAGGGGCGGATGAAGCTGAAAACCGCCGAGGCCGGTATCGAAAAACTCCGTGCGCACGTAGACAGCCTTATCATTATCCCCAATGAAAAACTCAAGGACGTATCCGCTGAGCGGATCACCCTCCTCAATGCATTCCAGGTGGCAGACGACGTTCTCCGTCAGGGTGTACAGAGTATTTCCGATCTGATCCTGATCCCGGGTCTTGTGAACGTGGACTTTGCAGACGTACATAAGATCATGAAGGATGCAGGGAATGCTCACATGGGTGTGGGCCGTGCTTCCGGTAAGGACAAGGCGGTCAATGCTGCTGCTATGGCGATTTCCAGTCCCCTTTTGGAGACTTCTATCGACGGCGCTACCGGCGTCATCTTCAATATCACCGCATCTCCCGATATCGGGATGGACGAGGTGGACGAGGCCAGCCGGATGGTCGAGCAGGCCGCTCATCCCGATGCCAATATCATCTGGGGTGTGGCGCTCAATAACGATCTGGATGATGAGATCATCGTCACGGTGATCGCAACCGGATTTCCCTCTTCGGAGTCTTCCAAGAAGGGTTTGATGGCCGATGAGCCGATCCTGGCATTCCCCGGTTCTGTGGAAGCGGAGGATAAGGATGAAGAGCAGGAAGAGGAACTGAACTTCCTGGATCTCTTTGCAAACCTGGGCGAGTAAAAAATAGACAACCGTCCTTCGGGACGGTTGTTTGTTAGGGTGAGCAATTAAACTCTTCGTTAAAATACTCGCCAATACCCTAAGGAGAACGATTATGATTTGTCAACGTTGCGGAACAGAATTTGAAAACGAGGAACATATCTGTCCTCGCTGCTATTACGGACGGCCGAAAAAGAAAATTCAATTGCCGAAGTGGTTCCGGCCGGTGGCTTGGACGGCAGGCTCCTTGATGGTGGTGGGGCTGATCGTGGGAAGCATCATTTCCTATTATCTCAGGAGCACCTGGATGGATGGTTCCTGGGAAGGGTCCAGTCTGGCCATTACTTTCGATTCGGAGGAAAAGATGTTCCTTTTGGCTAATGGCGATACCATTGTGTCCGGTACGTTTGTGGTGGATCGGGATGCCTTTACGCTGACGGACGAAGACGGCATGATCTACGTTTACCGCTATGAGCGGATGGGGAATAACCGGGTGGAGCTTTCTTTCATGCAGGATGGAGAAGTCGTGCGAGTGCTTCTGGATCGCATGGAAGAAGAGTACAGCGATTTTGATGATTCGGAAGTAGAATAAAAAATAAAAGGGGCTGTAAAAAAACAAATGTTTTTTTACAGCCCCTTTCATAATCACTTTTTGTAGCTAACAACGACCCGGCGCTTCGGCTCACTTCCGACGGAGAAGGTAGTGATATCCTCTCTTCCGGTCAGGGTGGCGTGGATGATCCGACGCTCATAGGGGCTCATGGGCTCCATGGTGATGTTTCTCTTATACTTGACGGCTTTTTCCGCATTCTTCTCTGCTAATTTCTGGAGAGTACGGATACGCTTTGCCCGATAGTTTTCGGTATCAATGGTCACACGGATCTTATCTCCGCTGCGACCCTTATTGAGAACCAGTCCGCAAAGATACTGGGCGGCATCCAAGGTCTCGCCACGGCGGCCGATCAAGACGCCCATCTTGGCGCCGCTGACTTCCACGTAATAGTGATCTTCTTCACCGATCTCTACTTTGATGGCGCTGTCTTCTTCCGCACCGATGTGAACCAAAAGACCGCTCAAAAACTCGGTGATCTTCTTAGAATTATCATCGTCTACCGGTTTCTTTTCAACCTCTGCATCCAAAACGATGGGTTCTGCCTTCTTTGCAGGCTTCTTTTCGGATTTTTTCTCAGCCTTTTCGGACTTTTTGCCTTTGCCGGAGAGTTTTTCCGGCTCCCAAGCAGGGATCTTTACTTCTTTCTTCGGTTCTTCTTTTTTGATCTCTTCCTCTGCTACTTCGATCTCCACCTTGATCTTTGCCGGGGTAGCACCGATACCAAAGATTCCCTTGGAGGGGGTTTCTTCAACCGTGTAGCTGAGCAGATCTTTATCTTCGCCCAATTCCAAAGCAGCGTTCTCTACTGCTGCTTCGATGGTCTTTCCTTCAAAAAACAGTTCTTTGATTGCCATTTTCTATTCCTCTTATTATTTCTTTTTCTTAGCGGCAGCCATTGCGGCGGCCTTTTTTGCAGCGGCGGCGCTACGCTTGGCCTTTTTCTGATCCTTTTCTCTCTGCATCTTCTCTTCTACTTCTGCCAAGACCTTTTTGGGGTCATACATCTTATGCAGAATATAGGTCTGAGCGATGGTCAATACGTTGGTGATGATCCAGTACCAACCCAACGCACAGTTGAGGGAATAGCAGAAGATGACCGAGATCAGGGGCATCATATAGGTCATCATTTTGGTATTGCCGGCCACGGAGGGATCCTGGGTCATGGAATTAAGTTTCTGACTGACCCAAGAGGTCAAAAATCCGGTCAAGCCTGCCAAGATGGGGATGAGGATCATGGGGCTCCAAAAATCCTGGCTGGGGGTACCGGAGAGGCTGAAGAGCCCTAAAATACTATCACCGGGGATCTTGACCGCACCGGCCTGGGAAGCGGAACTGTAAATTTGCAGTTCATAATCGCTGATCTTTGCCAGTTTGGAGGGATCGGAAGCGATGGTCTCCATCACTTTGGTCACAGCGGCAGGCAGATTGGAAAGTCCTTTTGCCAGATCATAGACCTTTTGCGCCGCATTGGCGGTAAAGAGTTCATTGAAATGAACGTAGGTCAAGGGATGACGGACAATGTTATAGATCAACAGGATCAGGGGAAGCTGGATCAGCAGGGGCAGACAACTGCTCATGGGATTATATCCCTCACGCTGATAGAGTTTCTGCAGTTCCATGTTGTATTTTTCACGGTTATTGCCGTATTTCTTTGCCAACGCATCCTGATAAGGACGCAGGCGCACCATATTCAGCTGATTTTTCTGCTGTTTCATGGAGATGGGGAAGATGATCACCTTGGTGATGACGGCATATGCGATCAACGCCAGGGCGTAGTTGTTCAGAAAGGCCATGCATTGCTGCATGATCCAAGCGAACGGGACAACAAGATAACTCCACATAGTTTTTACTTTCTCCTTTTCAACAACTGCCCCTTTTCCGGGACAGGGTCGTAGCCACCCATGGACCAGGGATTACACCGCAAAATGCGCCATAATGCCAGTCCTCCGCCGATGAATATGCCGAAGCGCAAAATCGCCGTACAGGCGTAAGCGGAGCAGGTGGGATAAAATTTGCATCGTGCAGGCAGATGAGGGGAGATCCATTTCTGGTACCCTCGGATCGGTAGAATGAAAAGCTTTCGGAGTCCTTTCAGGATGCTCAAGCCGAAAAGGTCTCCCGGATCAGGCGTTCAATATCGGTACTTTTACAGGAAAGACAGCGACTCCGGGCCACAATAATAATATCATGCCCTTTGGGCAGGATATCCATATTCTGCCGAACCCCCTCCCGAATGATCCGCCGGATACGGTTGCGGGCAGGAGAGTTGCCGATCTTTTTACTGACGGTGATGCCGAGGCGAGTGGTTCCCATCCGGTTTTTCCGCCAATAGACGACCATTTCCTTAAATACCTTATTTTTTCCTTGATGATAAGCCCGTTTGAAATTGACGTTTTCTTTTACGCTTTCCATCTTTCTTCCATCCTTCTCATAATATAAAAGGCCACATTACTGTGGCCTTAATATTAGTGAGATAATCTTACTCTGCCTTTTGCTCTTCTTCTGGCCAAAACCTTACGGCCATTCGCAGTCTGCATTCTCTTTCTGAAGCCGTGCACTTTGCTTCTCTGTCTCTTTTTGGGCTGATAAGTCCGCAGCATGTTTCTTTCCTCCTTTGCTTTAGGGGTTTATACATTCATTTTTTGAGCGTATTACATTATATAATAGGTCAACATAATTTGTCAACCAAAACTTTTAAAATTCAAGGCTTTTCCGGATAAATTCTGTCAATTCTTCGATTTTTACCCGTTTTTGCTCCATAGAATCACGGAAACGGATGGTTACACAGCCGTCTTCTTCACTCTCAAAGTCGTAGCAGATGGAGAAGGGAGTACCGATCTCATCCTGACGGCGATAACGCTTACCGATGGAACCGGCATCGTCAAATTCCACGTTGAATTCCTTGCAAAGAACGCTGTATACCTTTTCCTGGGCGGCGGCGGAAAGCTTTTTGGAAAGGGGCAGGATCGCTGCTTTCACCGGAGCCAGAGCAGGATGCAGCCGCAGAACCACACGGGTGTCATTCTTTTCCGCATCCAAAACTTCCTCATCGTAGGCTTCGCAAAGGAACGCCAAAGCCACACGGTCAGCACCCAAAGAGGGCTCTACCACGTAGGGGATATAATGCTCGTTGGTTTCGGGATCGAAGTATTCCAGACTCTTACCGCTGGCTTCCTGATGACGGCCCAGATCGTAATTGGTACGGTCTGCAATACCCCACAGTTCACCCCAGCCGAAGGGGAAGAGAAATTCAATATCGGTGGTTGCCTTAGAATAGAAGGAAAGCTCCTCCTTCTCATGGTCACGCAACCGCATATTCTCCTCGTTCATGCCAAGGGAGATCAGCCAGTTTTTGCAATAATCTTTCCAATAATAGAACCAATCCAGGTCGGTATCCGGTTTGCAGAAGAATTCACATTCCATCTGCTCAAACTCACGGGTACGGAACACAAAGTTGCCCGGAGTGATCTCGTTACGGAAGGACTTACCGATCTGGCAGACGCCGAAGGGCAGTTTTTTACGGGTCGTCCGCTGGATATTGGCATAGTTGACAAAGATACCCTGTGCCGTCTCGGGACGCAGATAAACCTCGTTTTTAGCGTCTTCCGTCACGCCGATGAAGGTCTTAAACATCAAATTGAACTTACGGATGTCGGTAAAGTTCTTGCTGCCGCAATCGGGACACTCGATATTGTTCTCTTTGATATATTCCTGCATCTGCTCAAAGGTCATCCCCTCAGCCTTGCCGCCCACGTCTTCGATGAGCTTGTCTGCCCGGTGACGGGCATGGCAATCCTTACAATCCATCAAAGGATCGGAAAAACCGCCTACGTGACCGCTGGTGACCCAGGTTTCAGGATTCATAATGATGGCGGAATCCAAACCGACGTTATAGGGAGATTCCTGCACGAATTTCTTCCACCAAGCTTTTTTTACGTTGTTTTTGAACTCCACACCCAAAGGACCGTAATCCCAAGAGTTGGAAAGTCCGCCGTAAATCTCACTGCCGGCATAGACAAAGCCGCGGTTTTTACAAAGATTTACGATCTGTTCCATTGTTTTTTCTGTATTTTTCATGGTTTTCCCTCCATTTATGTTCTAAAAATAGATTATATAATGGATCGTCTTTCTTGTCAACTGTTTCATTAACCAATAATTTAGATTAATGAAACTATATTTATAGTATAATATATAAAATAAATATATTGCAATTGTTTTGAACATATGTTAAAATAGATGTGTATAACTATTATTTTTAAGAGGGGAGTATGAAATAATGCAATCATTTAAGGATGTTTGGGATAAAGCGTTAGTCATTCTGGAGAATGATCTGAACAGCACTTCATTTGAAAGCTGGATCAAATTGCTGGTTCCCATGAAAATGGAAAATGACGTTGCATATTTTTGCGTATCCACTCTCTTTCAAAAAAGTATTATTGATAAAAAGTACAAGACGGAAGTAGAGAGCGCAATATCGAATGTGATGGGTTTCGACGTGACCATTCAGGTCATGACGGAAGAAGAGGTTCCGCCTCGGTTCAGAGAAATGACCCAGCGTAAGAGCGAAGAAGTCAGCCAGGAACTGCCTCGGTTTGAGGAAGAGATCCAGGCGTTCAATGCAAAATCCAATCTGACCTTTGAAAACTTCGTGGTCGGTAAGGAAAATGAATTTGCTCATGCGGCAGCATTGGCCATCGCCAATAATCCTGCCGGAGCATACAATCCGTTTTTCCTCTACGGCCATAGCGGTCTCGGTAAGACCCATCTTATTAATGCGATCGCCAATAAGATCCAGCAAAATAATCCGGATCTTGTGATCGTCTATATCAAGGGTGATGAGTTTACCAGCGAACTGATCGAAGCGATCCAGCATCAGACTCAGCGTCAATTTAAAAATAAATACCGTAAAGCCGACATTCTATTGATGGATGACGTGCAGTTCTTAAGCGGAAGACCTTCCGTTCAGGAAGAGATGTTCCATACCTTTGATGCCCTTTATGAAAATAACAGACAGATCATTTTGACCAGCGACCGTCCCCCTAAGGATCTAAATAATATCGAAGAACGGTTGCAATCCCGCTTTGCCATGGGCTTGACTGCCGACGTGCAACCGCCTGAATACGAGACCCGTGTGGCGATCATCAAGCGGAAAGCAAAATTCTATAATCTGAATATTCCCGACGAAGTGGTGGAACTCATCGCTACTAAAATTAAAAACAACGTCCGGGAATTGGAAGGCACCATCAAAAAACTCAAAGCTTATAATTCTCTTTGGGGTCATACTCCGACCATCGCTTTGGCCAAGGATGCCATGGAAGCGGTCATCAAGGAAAATACCAATGCAACCATCACGCCGGAAGCGGTCATTGATGAAGTGTCCCGGTATTATGACGTCTCGGTAGAAAAGATCAAAGGGGACAAGCGTACCAGTGATATCGTCCTGCCCCGTCAAATCGCCATGTATATCATTCGGGAAAAAACCAATCTCTCTCTTCCTGAAATCGGAAAAGAGCTGGGCGGTAAAAATCATACCACCGTTCTCCATTCCATTAAAAAGATCGAAGAAGCCATCAAACAGGATCCCCAGATCGCAAAGATTGTGGCGGAACTGGTGGAAAACATCAAGAAATCTTATTAACAGAGTTTTCCTTTTTCCACAGACGGATTTAGACAATTTCCACAGATTTTTTAACAGTTTACATAATGCTGTTTAAGGATTGTGGAAAGAGAACCGGGGTGTAAACAGGAAATAGACAAGCAAATTTTTGCTTGGCCATCTCCTAAATTGATGTTTTTTAGGGTTTTGAACACTACTACAACAACTACTACAATAAACAATGAAAGGAAATGAACGATGAAATTTTCCTGCGACAGAAACGTATTAAATGAAGCAATCAATATTGTGCAAAAAGCGGCCAGTGTGAAATCAACCATTCCGGCTTTGGAAGGTATTCTGATCGAGATCGACCGGCCGGGAAACGTCCGGTTCAGCGCTTATGACCTGAGCGTTTCCATCACCTATGAAATTGATGCAGAGGATACCGAAAACGGTACCGTCATCCTCTCTTCCAAACTCATCGGCGACATTGTACGGAAATTGCCTTCCTGCCCGGTGACGGTCGAAGTGGATAATAAAACCCTTTTGACCACCGTGCAAGGCGGAAATTCCAATTTTACCATTACCGGAATGTCCACCGAGAACTTTCCGGAACTGCCGGACGTTTTGAGTGAGGACGGCATCATCCTGACCTATTCTGATTTTAAAGATATGGTACGGCAGACCATCTTTGCCGTTTCCATCACCGATCTGAAACCCATTTTGACCGGTGTTCTCTTTGAGTTGACAGAAGATGGATACGTCAATGCCGTGGCCGTGGATAACTTCCGTCTTGCCATTCGCAAAGTGCCTTATGCGCAGGTGCTGGGCAACTTTAAAAAGGTGGTCATTCCTTCCCGTGCTCTGAATGAAATGCTGAAGATCCTGCCGGATAGCGAAGAGGATACCATCCGCATCTGCCATAGTAAAAACTTCGTTTCCTTCCGGTTTGGTAACGTGCAGCTGGTCTCCCGTCTCTTAGAGGGTGAGTTTTTGGATTATAAGGCTGCCATTCCCAAGGATTTCAAATTCCGGGTCAAGGTCAACGTACGAGAATTTGCGCAGGTGATCGAACGGGCTTCCTTAATGGCAAATGCCACCATTATCAGCCCCATCCGGTGTGATTTCGATTTTGATCATATCGACATTACCACCGCATCCAATATCGGTAAATTTAACGATACCGTTCATTGCGAACCCTTCTCCGATAAAATGGTGATCGGTTTCAATTATAAATATATGTTGGCGGCGCTCAGCGCTTGTGACGATGAAGAAGTCATGATCGAACTGCAGTCCAATCTGGCTCCCATCATTATTAAACCGATTGATAAAGAAGATTATCTCTTCCTGGTGCTGCCCCTCAGAATGAAAGAGTAAAAAACGATGAACAGACTTTTGATCAGAGATGAATATATCCGTCTTTGCGACGCCATGAAGCTCTCCGGCGAAGCAGATACCGGCGGAATGGCAAAAATGATGATCCTTTCCGGCGACGTCCGGGTCAACGGAGAAGTCTGCCTGATGAAGGGAAAGAAGCTCTATCCCGGCGATCGGTTCTCCTTTGACGGAGCAGAATATACCATTATCCAATGAAGATCCGTTCCTTACATCTGAAAAATTTCAGAAACTTTGAGGACGTTCAGTTTGACTTTGAGGACGGGATCAATATTCTGGCCGGACATAATGCCCAAGGAAAGACCAATTGCATCGAAGCCATCTACTTTTGTTCCTGCCTGAAGAGTTATCGGGTTTTAAAGGAAGAGCAACTCATCCGTTTCGGAACGGAAGAGGCCTCCGTTACCTTATCCTATGAACTGGAGCATGGCGAGGAAGAATTAAAGATCCTCTTTGCAAAGGGAAAAGCCAAGGAATTTCGTCATAACGGATTGGTAGTTCCCAGATTGCGGGATCTATTGGGATGTTTTCAGGCGGTGATCTTTACCCCCGACCATCTGAACCTCATTAAAGAGGGACCGAATAAACGCCGGAATTTTTTAGATATGGCACTTTGTTCGCTGGATCTCCACTATACCGATACCTTACTGAACTATCAAAAGATCATTAAGAACCGAAATGCGTTATTGCGGCAGTGTCAAAATGATCCCACCCTTGCGGAGATGCTGGATATCTGGGACGAAAAATTGGCGGACGCCGGCGCCTATATTGCAGAAGCACGGCAGAAATACATTGAGATCCTCTCCGACTGTGCCAAAGAATATTACGGAGAGATCTCTCAAAAATCAGAAAAACTAAAACTTATTTACTTAAATCAATTTACCAAAGATACGGTCAGCCGGGAAGAATATGCCCGTCTCTTTTTGGCCAGGCTCCGGCGGATGCGGGAGACGGATATTGCCATGGGACAGACGATGCACGGCGTGCATAAGGATGATATTTTGATCCTGCTGGCCGGAAAAAGCATGAAGTTTTTTGCATCCCAAGGTCAGATCCGTTCAGCGGTATTGGCCATTAAATTGGCGGAAGCCGAATGTATTAAAAAATTAAAGGGAACCGAGCCGGTATTATTATTGGATGATATTTTATCGGAGCTGGATGCCCATCGTCAGAAGTTTATTTTCCAGCGGATGGAGGGACGGCAAACGGTGCTCTCTACCTGCGAATTGGGAAAGATCCGCAAAAAAGGCAATAAAGTATTTAAGATCAAAGAAGGAAAGGTGGCGAAGATGCGTGTATCTTCATCTGGGGCAGGACGTCCTCATTAAGAAAAACGATATTATCGGCATCTTTGATATGGATAAAGCCACCGTCTCCAAACGGACGCGGATGTTTCTCCAAGAAAAGGAAAAAGAACATAAATTGATCAACGTGGCCACCGATATTCCAAAATCATTTATTGTATGTAATTGGGGCATGGACGTGGTGGTCTATATCTCTCAGATTTCAGCACCCACCTTGCTGAAACGCTGTAATTTCGTGAAAAAAATATCACTTATTTAATCTATAGAAACGGAGTATGAAAATGGATCAGCAAAAAGTAACCAACCAATACGACGAGTCTTCGATTCAGGTATTGGAGGGTCTGGAAGCAGTACGTAAGAGACCGGGTATGTATATCGGCTCCACCTCCATTCGGGGTCTCCACCATCTCGTTTATGAGATCGTGGATAACTCTATTGATGAGGCGCTGGCCGGATATTGCGATACCATCAAGGTTAAGATCCTGCCCGGCAATATTATTGAAGTGCAGGATAACGGCCGTGGTATCCCGGTGGGAATCCATCCTAAGATGGGGATCCCGACGGTGGAGGTCGTCTTTACCGTTCTGCATGCCGGCGGTAAGTTCGGCGGCGGCGGATATAAGGTCTCCGGCGGTCTGCACGGCGTAGGTGCGTCTGTTGTAAACGCTCTTTCCGAGTGGTTGGAGGTAGAAGTCCATTCTGCCGGCGAGATCTATTATCAAAAATATGAGCGCGGTCATTCCGGCGGTACCTTGAAAAAGATCGGCACCACCGATCGGACGGGAACAACCGTTCGGTTTTTGGCGGATGACCAGATCTTTGAGACCTTGGAATATGAATTCGACGTGCTCTTGAAGAGACTGCGGGAGCAGGCCTTCCTAAATGCAGGTCTCCGCATCGAATTTGAGGATCTCAGAGAGGGTCAGGAAAAGAAAAAGAACCTTCATTATGAGGGCGGTATCAAGGAATTTGTGACCTATCTCAATAAGAGCAAGGAGCCTCTTCATGAAGAGATCATCTACGTAAGCGGTACCAAGAATACTTCCATGGCGGAGATCGCCATGCAGTATACCACCCGTTATGATGAGACCCTCATCTCCTTTGCCAACGATATCAATACCACCGAGGGCGGTACTCATGAGACCGGTTTTAAGAGTGCCATGACCCGTGTCATCAATAACTATGCCAGAAAGCACGGCTACCTCAAAGAAAAGGATGCCAATCTCTCCAGCGAGGACGTGCGTGAGGGCTTGACGGTCATCATCAGCGTCAAGGTGGAAGAGGCCCAGTTTGAGGGTCAGACCAAGACCAAGCTTGGAAATAGTGAGGTTCACGGTCTGGTCAGCAATATCATTACCGAAAAGCTCAACGAATTCTTTGAAGAGAATCCCAAGACGGCCAAGACCATCATTAGTAAGGCGGTATCCGCTTCTCAGGCCAGAGAGGCGGCAAGAAAGGCCAGAGAGAGCGCCCGGAAGAGCGCCCTTTCCACCTCTCTTTCCCTGCCCGGTAAGCTGGCAGACTGCCAGAGCAAGGATACTAAATATACTGAGATCTATATCGTAGAGGGAGATTCTGCAGGCGGCTCCGCCAAGGACGGACGGGACCGTCGGTTCCAGGCGATCCTTTCCCTTTGGGGTAAGATGCTGAACGTGGAAAAATCCCGTTTGGATAAGGTTTATAATAATGATAAATTAAATCCGGTCATCGCCGCTTTAGGTACCAATATCGGTGCTGATTTCGATATTGAAAAGCTCCGATACGGCAAAGTCATTATCATGGCGGATGCGGACGTGGACGGTGCGCATATCAGAACCCTGCTTTTGACCTTCTTCTTCCGCTTCATGCGCCCCTTGATCGAGGGTGGTTACGTCTATACGGCGGTTCCTCCTCTCTATAAGTTGGTCAAGGGAAAAGAGACCCGGTACGCCTATTCCGATGCCGAAAGAGATCAGATCTCTGCAGAACTGCGGGGAGAGGACGGCAAGGGTAAGGTAGAGATCAGCCGGAATAAGGGTCTTGGTGAGATGGATGCCAAAGAGCTTTGGGCCACCACCATGGATCCCGAGACCCGTACCTTGAAACAGTTCACTTTGGGCGACGCTATTGCCGCCGACGAGACCTTCTCCATCCTGATGGGTGAAAAGGTCGAACCCAGAAAGGCATTTATCGAAGAAAATGCCAAGTACGTGATGAATCTTGACGTATAAGGAGGTGCACGAAAATGGCTAAATACGATCAGTTTGATACCAGTAGTTATGAAAATCAGGTCATCGTTCCCGTGGACCTGGAAAAAGAAATGAAGACATCCTATATCGACTATGCGATGTCGGTTATCGTGGGACGTGCGCTTCCCGACGTGCGGGACGGCTTAAAGCCCGTTCACCGCAGAATTCTTTATGCAATGTATGAGGATAATCTCACCAGCGATAAACCCTTCCGGAAGTCCGCCACCTGCGTCGGTGACGTGCTCGGTCGGTACCATCCCCATGGTGACGCCTCTGTTTACGATGCCTTGGTTCGTCTGGCTCAGCCCTTCTCCCTGCGTTATCCTTTGGTAGACGGCCACGGAAACTTCGGTTCCATCGACGGCGACCCGGCGGCTGCTTACCGGTATACCGAAGCCAGAATGAGCAAGATCTCCAATGAGATGCTCAAAGATATTGAAAAAGATACCATCGACTGGGATCCCAACTTCGATGAGACCCGGAAAGAGCCCCGTGTGCTTCCTGCCCGGTACCCCAACCTGTTGGTGAACGGTTCTTCCGGTATCGCCGTCGGTATGGCGACGGATATTCCGCCCCATAACCTCCGTGAGGTCGTGGACGGCGCCGTGGCTCTCTTGGATAACCCGGAGATGGACGTGGATGAACTTTGTGAGTACATCAAAGGTCCGGATTTTCCCACCGGTGCTATCATCATGGGCCGGACCGGCATCCGTAACGCCTATCGGACCGGCCGCGGCAAGATCTACGTCCGTGCCCGGGCGGAGATCGAGGAATGGAAGGACGGCCGTTATAAGATCGTCGTCAATGAAATTCCCTATATGATTCGTAAGGCGGCTTTGATTGAAAAGATCGCCGAAGAGGTCAAGACCGACCGGATCTCCGGCATCTCCGATATCCGTGATGAGTCGGATAAGGACGGCTTGCGCTTCGTCGTGGAGCTGAAAAAGGAAGCCAATCCTCAGGTTATTTTAAATCAGCTTTACAAATATACCGATATGCAGGTCACCTGCTCGGTCATTATGTTGGCGCTCGTCAACGGCGAGCCGAAGATCCTGACCCTCAAGCAGATGCTGGAGCAGTATCTCCTCCATCAAAAAGAGGTCATCCGCCGCCGGACTGCTTATGAAATTAAAAAGGCAGAGGCCAGAGCCCATATTTTGGCCGGTCTTTTGAAGGCCATCGACCATATTGATGAAGTCATCGCCATCATCCGCGGCAGTAAGCATATTGCCGACGCCAAGGAAAAATTGATGAATCGCTTCGATCTGGATGAGATTCAGGCGCAGGCCATCGTGGAGATGCGTCTGGGTCAGCTCTCTGGTCTGGAACGTGAAAAACTGGAAAACGAATATAAAGAAATCACCGCAAAGATTGCCGATCTGAAGGATATTCTGGCCCACGATCATCGGGTGGTGGAGATCCTGAAGACCGACCTTCTGGAAATCGCCCGGAAATTCGGCGATGCCCGTCGGACTGAGATTGGAAACGGTGAGATCGGTCTGGAGGATGAGGATCTGATCCCTGTGGAGGATTGCATCTTTACCATGACCGAGGCCGGCTACATCAAGCGTCAGCTGGTGGGCACCTATAAGGCCCAGCACCGTGGCGGACGTGGTATCACCGGGATGAAGACCAAAGAAGAGGACGTGGTGAAGGATCTCTTTGCCGCCTCTACCCACGATACCATCTTGTTCTTCACCACCATGGGAAGGGTCTATAAGCTCAAAGGCTATGAAGTGCCGGAGAGTTCCCGTACTGCAAAGGGAACCAACGTGGTCAATATCCTGCCTCTTATGAGTGAGGAACGGGTCAACGCCATGATTCGAGTGGAAAACTTTGAGGATGAGGGTTATCTGGTGATGGCTACCCGCAACGGTACCGTCAAAAAGACGCCCCTTTCCCACTATGCAAATATCCGGAAATCCGGTGTGATCGCCATCGTCCTGGATGAGGGCGACGATCTGATGGACGTGGTCTTTGTGAAAGATGGCGACAGCATCCTCTTGGCAACCCATGAGGGTAAGGCCATCCGCTTTGCGGAAGGGGACGTGCGTTCTATGGGCCGTGTCACCCGCGGTGTACGGGGGATCCGCATCGCCGAAGAGGATTATCTCGTCGGCATGGTCGTCGAACGGGAAGGTGCCGCTCTCCTGACCATCACCGAAAACGGCTACGGCAAACGTACCGCCACCAAAGAATATCGGTTGCAGAACCGTGGCGGTAAGGGGATCTCCAATTATAATATTACTGAAAAGACCGGTAAGGTCGCCGCCATCCGGATGGTGGAAGAGGGAGAAGATCTCCTTTTGGTGACCAGCGGCGGCATCATCATGCGGACGCAGGTGGAGGAAATCTCCCTCCTCAGCCGTTCCACGCAGGGTGTCCGTGTGGTCCGTCTCGGCGAGGGCGTTAAGGTGATCGACATCGCCGGTGCGGCTCGGGAAGAAGAAGAGGTTTCCGAGGAAGAAACCGCAGACAATTGATTTTTAAACCAATTGTCACAAATTGTTTAATAAAAGCAACATAAGGTTCTGTCTAATTAACAGGTCATTTGCTATAATTTTAGTATCTATCAATATCTTTTCTAAAGGGAGGACAAAGATATGGCAAACAAGATGACTCGGTTGCTGAGTCTGATCCTTGCGGTATTAATGGTCGTTTCCATGACGACTGTGATCGCTACCGCGCAGTATCAGTACGATGAAGCTGCCACCACCAAAGAGTACAAAGAGATCGACTATGACTCCTACGTTGGTAAAGAAAACCAAGCGAAAAAGGGCGTTTACGTCGTAAATGAAGAGTGGGCATTTGAACCCGGAGAGGAAAAACCCAAAGAGGTTACCTATGCTTTCCGTGGCAATGCCATCACCGAAACATATGATCCGAACCGCCATCTGGCGACGGTCGCAGATATGTATGCCAAAGCGGCCGAGCAGAGAGTGAAAGTTCCTGTCTGTATTTTGACGGCAGGCAACTATACCAAAGGCATCGTTTTGACCGGCAGTGTCATTCTTTTGGGTGCAAAGGCCGGTATCAACCCCAACGTTCCCGACAGCAATCCTGCCAACGAATGGAAGCTGAGCCCGGAGCGTTCTTTGCCGGAGATGAACAGCGAAGATAACCAGGGCGAGACCCGGATCTGGGCCGGTGTAGGAACCTGTCTGACCAAAAGAGAAGACGGAAATGAGTTGAGTCTTTTCTCTGTTGCTGTACCTACAGAGGCGGAAAGCAACTATATTATTGACGGTCTGGTTTTCCAGGGCTACGGTGCTTCCTTTGTGGATACCGGCGCCGGATCCGGTGTCCGTTCCTATTATCTGCAGAACGTTATTATGAACGATAACTCTGCCTATGATATGACGCCGGTTCGTCTGTGGGGCCGTGGGGCCTCAACAACGGTGAAAAAGCAGTTCCATATGAGCAATTCCTACATCACCGGAAATGATTCTAATGCTCCTACACCCGGTTTCTATTCCGGTCATGCTACGAAACTGCATTTCAACGGTGTTTCTTATCAGCAGTGCGTACAGGACTTCGTTTATAACGTCATGACCATGCAGTGGGTCGGTATGGATTTCGCCATGACCAACTGCCACGTCTGGAACAGTCCTGAGTTTGCCACCAGCAAACTGAAAGCAAATTATATCGGACGTTTCGTCTATACCTATACCTCCAGAGCAGACTCCGGTAGTGACACTGAGCCTTACCACTATGATATCAGCAACAATACCTTCTGTAATGCCACGATGATGAAGACGACCGGTGACTTGGGCAGCAGTGCCAGTCCGTTCCTCTTCTATATGGCCAGTAGCGATGAGATGATCAAGTTCCATGATAACGTGATGATCTCTACCAATCCCGTTAATGACGGTCAGCATCGTCCTCCCATTACCATTAATTATAACTATATCAGTGCCACCGGGCAGGTCTCCCGTGCAGATGCCGTAAATAATATTTCCTATACCTCTACGGCAGATTACGAACTGAGTGATCGGAACCTTTCTATTGAGAATAATATTTTCTCCAAAGAGTACTGGAAGCTTATTGATATCGGTACTAACACCAGCGAAAAGACCTTGATCGAAAATAAGGGCAACCTTTATACCGATCTTCCCTATGATGCGGCAACTGATGTTTGCGTCTATGATCCCACGAAGACGATGGAAGGCGTTATTATCAATAATGCGCTCACCACTCCCGCTGAGGGACTTTCCGTAAACAACTATGATAAATGGGTCTGGTTGAAGTACGATCCTCAGGGAAATAACGACGATCCCAAGCAGAAATCCAATTATATCAACGAATCCAAGATCTATATCAACGACGCTTTGGCATCCGGTGATATCCTTGAAAATCGTCCTGCAAGCGATCACTCCTATTCCGTGACCATGAAGTGCGACGAATCCACTTATTCCACTTTGAATGAGAAAGATCTTGCCGTCAACACGATAAAGGCCTATAAGGCCGATAAGTTCTTCAATAAAGGCGAAGAGCAGGTTCTTTATGACGGAAAAGAGTTTAAACTGAGTACAGAAGATCGCGAAAATTACTACGTACTCTCCGTTCTTTCCATCGACGGCAGATCGTCTAAGGATTATAAAGTAACCCTCAATCGTGCTATGAGAATGAGTGCGGAGTTGAAGGGTATCGTGGATGCTCTGTCCAAGACCGAAGAACAGGATACGACGGTTGATTACTTCAACTATAAAGTAAACTTTGAGCATAAAGTCTTCAAATTCGCCTTGGATGTGCCGACAGATGCGGTGGCAACCCTCACCGATGCTGAAGGCAATCCTGTGGAAGCCAAGGGTACCAATTACTTTGAGATCCCCTTGACCGAAGTTGCAACGGTCTATGCTTATGACGTGGTAGTTACCAGTCCCACGGAAGGCGTGGAGAGATATACCATGAGCCTCTTCCGGAACTTGAACGAACGGACTCAATTGGTGGTAGTGCCGACGGATGGTACAACCAGCACGAACGGAAACACCTGGAATATCAACTTAAATGCAATCAATGTGGATACCACCTTCCGTCTGGATCTCTCCGAGTTTGCGACGGTTCAGGTTGTGGATCACGTCTATGGCGCTCCCCTTACTGCAAATAACGATTCTTATAGCTTGAAAGAGCTTCCCGTCGGTAAGAGTACCTATACTGCTACCGTGACGGCACAGAACCAGAAGAATACTGAAAAATATACCTTGATCTTTGATCGTCCCGCACGGGCCATTGCCAAGATCAACGGCATCGAGGGCGCAAAAGCCAACGAAGCAAAGACGGTCTACACGGCATCTATCGCAAAGGATAAGTTCACCATCAGCGCAGATTATAACTATGCAGATGGCGCAACCATCGCTTATTACTCCGATGCCGCCTGCACCAAGAAATTGGCCGGTGCAAATCTGACCTTGACCGAAAAGACCACCAACGTCTGGGTAAAGGTGACGGCCGAAAACGGCACCACTTCCGTTGTGAAGCAGGTGGTGATCGTTACCACGAAGACCGCCACCGAGGCCGGTGTGGAATACCTGCCCTTCGCAGGAAACGGCGTGATCCAGGTGACCGGTGCCACTTCCTTCGGCAAAGAGAGCGTAACCGTGGAACTGCCTGCCGGTACTGCTCAGTATCGTTTCTTGGTGGATGGCTTGAATGGTTATAGAGTTCGCATCTATACCGATAACAAAGCCTCCCTGCTGACCCAGAATGATCAAATTATCACTTTGGATTCCGGTCTGACCCGTCTTTACGTGGAAGCGGTCAAGAACGGCGAAGTGAAGCCCTATCTCGTAGAGATCAAGTCTGCGAAGTACTATACCTTCAGCGATAAGCCTGTAGAATGGGCCAAAGACTACGTCAAGGCTCTGGGTACCTCCGGTATGGCCATCATGAAGGGCGACGAGCACGGTAAATTCAACGGTGCCAACAATCTGACCCGTTTTGAGATGGTGACGATGCTGGTTCGTATGGCCGGTATCAATAAAGATCTCTACAGTAAGCTGAGCCTCAACTTCCTGGATGCAGATCAGATCCCTGCTTGGGCTGCCGATTACGTCAAGGCTGCTTATAAGTACGGCATGATCAACGGTTATGAGATCCTGGAAGGCGAGACGGTTGTAGGTTATAACTTCAGCGGTCAGAATAATGCTTCCCGGGCTGAGTTCCTGAAAGTTTTCATGAACGCCGCTACCGGCGACGCCGAGAAGTATTATAATGAGAATCAGGAAGCTATTGATAAGTTTGTAGAAGAAGTCGAGTTTAAGGATCTGGATAAGCTCGAAGAGTGGGCTATTCCTTACGTCTATTCCGCCATCTTCGATGGAATCATCAAAGGGGATCCCAATAAACAGATCAACCCTGCAAATATGATCACCCGGAATGAGGTAGCTGCAATTGTGGGCAGATTCCTCTGCGGTATGAAATAAGAACCAAAGTCTCCGGTGCCCATGCACCGGAGACTTTTCCGTAGGAAAGGATTTTAAAAAGAATGAGAAGAAAAGGGCTGATCGCAGGACTGCTGATCCTTGCGGTCCTTCTCGGCGGTTGTAAGAAAGCAGATCCAAAACCGCTGGAGATGACATTGGATCCCACACCGGAAATTTCGGAACGGATCATTTATCTGAATGGAACCCAGGTGGAACCGGTCTATCAGCAAAAAGGACTTTTTTATCTGGAAGCCGCCGCCATGGCCAATGCTTTTGGCGGAACCGTCGAGGTCTTTGAAGGAATGGAAGAGCACCAGGCGGTAATGACCATCGGGGAAAAAACTTACTCGTTTACCTCCTATAAAGGAGCGCAGACCACGGAAGCGATCTATTATTATAAAGGCAGTCTTTATGACGGCAAGACCTTTTACTGTCCGGTGGAAGCCTTGACGGATTATTTCGGCCTGACGGTAACCCAGGACTATAGTCGCAGTCAGGTCTACTACTATGGCGAAGAGCCGGAACCGGAGACGGTTCCGGAGGGCGTTGAAGTTCCCGTCATGATGTATCATGCGGTAAGCGATGACCTTTGGGGAATTGAATCCTTGTTTGTCTCTCCCGCACGGATGGAAGAGCAGTTGAAATGGCTGACCGAAAACGAATATACCCCCATCTGGTTTGAAGACCTCACTAAGTTAGACAAAATTAAAAAACCCATCATTTTGACCTTCGACGACGGATATGAGGATAATTATACCGAACTGTTTCCGCTCTTGAAGAAATATAACGTAAAAGCCACCGTCTTTATGATCACCGGCAGTATCGGAGAGGATAAGTACCTCACCGAAGCCCAGATCAAAGAGATGGCAAAGAGCGGCTTGGTTTCTTTCCAAAGCCATACCGTTACCCACAGTATGCTGCCGGATCTGAACGCCGAGGAACTGGAAACAGAACTGACCCAATCCAAAAAGACGTTGGCTAAGTTGACCGGAAAAGAGCCTTTCGTTTTGTGCTATCCTACCGGAAAGCAAAACGCAAAGGTACGGGAAGCGGTGGCAAAGGAATATCAATTTGCACTGCTGATGTCCGGAAAGACCTGGGAGACCGGAGAAAACCCCATGATGATCTATCGAAAGTTCGTCGCACGGGATACGACCTTAAATCAATTTAAAAATATGGTAAAATAAAAACGGAGGGATGATTATGTGGAAGAAGATCACAGCGATTGCGTTATTGGCAGTATTATTACTGAGCGCCGGATGCGGTAAAAAACCGGAAAAGAAACCACAGGAAGAAGAAAAGCAAGAAACCACCCAGCAGACCCCGCAAAAAGAAGAGACGAAATTAGAAAGTAATTTCAATCCCCTGACCGGTTGCTACGAGAGCGAAGGGATCGCCTCCAGCCGTCCCGTTGCAGTGATGATCAATAATGACGTCCGGGCGCAGAACGCCCAGGCCGGTCTGCCGGAAGCAGACATCATCTATGAGACTGAGATCGAGGGCGGTGAGACCCGGTTGATGGCGGTGTTCCAGGACGTTAAAAACGTTAAGAACATCGGTACCGTTCGTTCCTCCCGCTATCCCTATATCGACCTGGCAATGGGTCATCGGGCCGTCTTGATCTATCGGGGAACCGATGAGCGGTATGCCCGGCCTCATCTGTCGGATATTGATAACATTGATATCCACGAAGGGAACTACGGCGAACGTTTGAAAAACGGCCTGGCTTTGGAGCATACCCTCTATACCCACGGCGAGACCCTTTGGAAAGGCATCAGTTCTAAATTCAAGACCACCTTGGACCAGGTACAGCCGTGGCAGAATTTTGCCAAGGAAGACGAGACGGTGAAGCTGACCGGCGGAGACGCCAAAAAGGTGACCGTGGCCTTCTCCGGCAACTTTAAATCCATCTTTATTTATGACGAAAAGACCGGTCTCTACGAGCGGAATTTCAAGAATAAAGTGCCGACGGAGTATTTCACCAAGGAATCCACCAAGGTGAAGAACGTCATCGTCTGTCTGACTCCCATTAAGGATTATCCCGATAAAGAGCATCGGAACGTTCCCATGGAAGGCGGAAAAGGATACTATATCACCAACGGTACCTTCCGTGCCATCAAATGGTCCAAGGGCGCCGCAGATCAACCCTTTAAGTTCACCTATGAAGATGGGTCTGAATTCAAAATGAGCGCAGGAAATACCTGGGTCTGCATGGCATCCAGTCAGTATTCGGTTCCTACCTTTGAATAAAGTATAAAAGGAGAAAGAGTTTTTACTTTTTCTCCTTATTTTTTAAAATAAGTCGCCGTACCTTGGAAGACCTGGGAGCCCATTCCGATCAAACCAATGAGATTGGGAACAGCCATCAGGGCACAGAAGATATCGGCCAGGCTCCAGACCGCATCGGCAGTCATAAAACTACCGATGAATAATAGAAGAAGAAAGGCGATACGAAACCAATAGACACAGCGCCCATGGCAAGGCAATAGATAGCGTAGACTTTGCTCACCGTAAAAACTCCATCCGATGATGGAGGCAAAGCCAAAGAAAAAGAGACAGATCATATAGAGAAAGGAAAGAAGTCTATCCGGCAAGGGCAGTTGACGCAGGGCATAGAGGGTGATCCCGGCGCCGTTCAGCTCCGGCATCCGCCAGGCATCGGTGAGAACCACCGCATAACCGGTGAGGGTACACATCACCACAGTGTCCAGGAAAGGCCCCAGCATGGAGATCAGGCCCTGCCGGACAGGACTATCCGTTTGGGCGGCGGCCGCCGCAATGGGATCGGAGCCCATGCCGGCTTCGTTGGAAAAGATGCCCCGTCCCAGACCATAACGCATGGCTTTTTGAAAGGTGATGCCGGCGGCAGCCCCCAGCGCCGAACGGGGAGAAAAGGCAGAATGAAGGATCAGTCGAGTGGCGGCAGGGAGCTCGGAAAGATGGAGAAGCAGTAACCAAACCGTCAAAAGGACGTAAAGCGCCGCCATGAAGGGCACCAAAAAGGTGGAGACCGAAGCGATGCGGCGAATTCCGCCGGTCAAAACCAGTCCCACTAAGAGGGTGGTCAGACTGCCGGTGATCAAAGCCGGCCAGGAGATGGAGAAAGCACCGATCGAAAAAGCAGTACATCCGCCGTTGGGTGTGAAAAAGTCCTCTGCCGCCATGACGATGCCATTAATCTGAGAGGTGGTTCCCATACTGATGAGACAGGTGATGACGCAGGCGATGGCAAAGACCCGGGCAAGGAACGGCCGGTTCAGACCGTATTCCAAGTAAAAAAAGGGTCCTCCCAGAAACCGACCGTCTGGGTCTCGCCGACGGTAACGGACAGCCAGATACCCTTCGGCATACTTGGTGGCCATCCCGAAAAAAGCGGCGACCTGCATCCAGAAGAGCGCACCGGGCCCGCCGGCGGTGATGGCGGTGGCAACGCCGATGATGTTGCCGGTTCCCAAGGTGGCCGCCAGAGAGGTGCAAAGGGCGGAGAACCCGGAAACGTCACCCTCTGCCCCCGGCTGTCCCCGAAGAGCGGAGCGAAAGGCACGGCGCAGTTTGGTGACGGAGAGCCAACGGGTACCGATGGTCAGATAAATCCCCGTTCCTAAAATCAACGCCATCATCCAAGGCCCCCATAATAATGAGGCAAGTTTTTCCAATAATTGCATACTTGTTTTTTCTCCTAAAAAAGAAAGGATGTGCTTTTATACAGCACATCCTTTATACTATTTGTTATAAAACCGATTAAATATACATTCCGCCATTGGGAGAAAGCACCTGTCCGGTGATCTGCTCCTGCTCTGCTAAGAAGAGAATACAGTTCGCCACGTCCAAGCCGGAGGTCAGTTTTCCCGTGGGGATCATCTCCTTTAAGGCCTCTCGATCCAATCCGTCCAGCATCCGGCTTTCCACGCATCCGGGGGCAACGCAGTTGACGGTGATGCCGGAAGGCGCCAGTTCCTTGGCCAAGGCTTTGGTAAAACCAATCAGCCCGGCCTTAGCGGCGGAATAGGCTACCTCACAGGATCCGCCGGTCTGTCCCCAGACAGAGGAGAGATTGACGATACTGCCTTTTTTGGCATGGATCATTTCCGGCAGAATAAGCCGGGTCAGCGCCATATGGGAAAGGAGATTGGTCTGGAGCACTTCTGCAAGGCTCTCTTCCGTCTCTTCGGTGAAAGGGGCGTAGTGGGCAACCCCGAAATTATTGACCAAAAGATCCACGGATCCTGCCAACTCTGCCAGACGCAGACGGTCTTCCTTTTGGGTGAGATCTCCGCTGAAAAGGGTGACGGTTCCGCCCAATTTTTCTAAATCTTCTTTTAAATTTTGCGCTGTTTCATGGCTTTGCCGATAAGCCAAAACCACTTCCCAGCCACGGCGGACACCTAAGTAAGCAGTCATACTGCCGATGGCGCCGGTTCCGCCGGTAATAAGCATTTTTTTCATTTGATCACTTCCCTTTATTATTATTCTAACTGAAATTAAAATAGAAGACAAGATTTAATTGAAAAAACCGAAAAAATCGTGTATATTAAAAGGTAGAAACCGATGAAAGGAGGGAAGTCCGATGAGTATTCCCGTCACAGCGTTGCCCGGCGTGGGAAAAACCCGGGCTGCCCTTTTGGAAAAATTAGGAATTCGCACGGCGGAGGATTTACTGCAACTTTATCCCCATCGCTATGAGGATCGCACGGTCATCATCCCCATTGAAGAGTTGACTCTGCATATGGGGGAGACGGTCAGTATCGTAGCGGCGGTGATGGAACCGCCGAAAATGCGTCGGATCTACGGCGGACGAACCATGACAACGGCGTTGGTCGGCGATAAGACCGGCATGATGACCGTCACCTTTTTCAATAATCCTTATATTAAAGATAAATTGAAGGAAGGCCGGGTCTTTAATTTCTACGGCCGGCCGGATCCCAAAATGCTTCTCAATATGATCTCCCCTCAGGTGGAGGAGCTGAAGCCCGGAACGGTGCCCACGGTCTATCCCATCTATCCTTTGACCGCCGGACTAAATCAACCGCAATTGCGCCGTTGGGTGCGGTCTGCTTTTGAAAAGATCGAAGAATGGAAAGATCCTTTGCCGGAAAAATTGCGGGAAAAGTATCAATTGGCCGGATTACGGGAAGCCTTAGAGGCGGTGCATTTCCCCAAAAGTCCTCGGGACGTCATCTGGGGACGCCGTCGCCTCATCTTTGAAGAACTATTATATTTCCAGTTGGGACTGGGACTTTATTCCGGACGGGAAAAAGCAAAAAACAGTTTCCCCGTAGGAACCTACGACAGCGGATTTTCAGATCTGCAGCCCTTTACTCCCACCCCGTCCCAAAGTCAGGCAGTAGAAGAGATCCTTCAGGATATGCAAGGAGCGGCCGCCATGAATCGGCTTTTGCAAGGAGACGTGGGCAGCGGTAAGACCTACGTGGCAGGAGAGGCAGCGTACGCTGCCCTATCCGCCGGTTATCAGGTGGCGATCATGGCGCCGACGGAGATCCTGGCACGTCAGCACGCAGAATATTTCCGTCCCCTTTTTGAAGAATTGGGATATTCCACCGGTCTTTTGGTGGGCTCCATGACCCAAAAAGAGAAAAAAGAACAATATCATGCGCTGGAAAACGGCTCGTTGCGGTTGGTGATCGGCACCCATGCCCTTTTGCAGGAAAAGGTGCAGTTTGAAAACCTGGGGCTGGTCATCGCCGACGAACAGCATCGGTTCGGCGTCCGTCAACGGGCACTTTTGGCCGCTAAGGGCAAAAAACCGCACGTTTTGGTGATGTCCGCCACCCCCATTCCCCGTACCATGGCGTTGATGGTCTGGGGAGACTTGGATCTTTCGGTGCTGGATACCTTACCTGCCGGCCGAAAAGAGATCAAGACCTATCTGGTGGGGCCGGAATATCAGCCTCGATTGGAGAGTTTTATGACCCGTCAGATCGAGGAGGGCGGTCAAGTCTATATCGTCTGCCCCTTAGTGGAGGAAAACGAAGATAGTCAACTGAAAAGCGCCGAGGCGCTGTTTGCAGAACTTCGGGAAAAATTTGGAGAGCAGGCCGATCTCATCCACGGCAAGATGAAGCCGGCGTTAAAGGATAAGGCCATGGAACGGTTTGTGGCGGGAGAGACAAAAATTTTGATCTCTACCACCGTCATCGAGGTGGGTATCAACGTGCCGTCTGCCACCTTGATGGTCTTGATGAATGCCGAGCGGTTCGGACTTTCCCAGTTGCACCAGTTGCGGGGCCGGGTCGGCCGTGGAGAAAAGCAATCCTATTGCGTCCTAGTCAGCGATAATAAAAGCGAAAAGACCCGGGAACGGTTGGAATACTTCTGTACCACCACCGATGGCTTTGCCATCTCCGAAAAGGATCTGGAGCTTCGGGGACCCGGTGATTTCTTTGGCAATATGCAACACGGCTTGCCGAAGATGCAGATCGCCGACGTGGCCACCGATATGGAGCTTCTCACCCTCTCCAACCGTTGCGCCAAACGGATTTTGCAATATGATCCTCGGCTGGAAGCCGACTATAATCAAGGCATTTTGCAAAAAGTCCAAGCGCTCTTTGAATCGGAAGACACCATTTTTAACTGACAAATTTTACATGAATTTTTCATCTCATTTCGCCCAAAATACTTATTGTAAAGCGAAGGCTTTATAAATCTTACAAGGAGGTGTAATGAAATGGACAATTCTGTTAAGAGCAATGCGAAGGCTGGTCTGGATAAGATGAAGTTTGAGGTCGCCCGTGAGATCGGTGTGGACCTGAAGCAGGGCTATAATGGTGATTTGACTTCCGCTCAGGCTGGTCATATCGGCGGCCAGATGACCAAGAAGTTGGTTGAGAAGGCTGAGCAGAGCCTGTAAAAATTGGCGTAGATCGGCGCACAATTCTTCGACTCTGCGCTTAACGTACAAAAGTACGCCGACGCCTTGAGTCAAAGAATTCTGTATGCAATCTCGACTTATTTTTAATAAGATTGGCGTATATCACTATAAACCAATAAATGAAATGATAAAAGCGACCCAAAATGGGTCGCTTTTATATTTATTCATAATAAACCACTTGGAAGAGGTAATCACCCAGTCCCAATTGCTCCAATAAAAGGACGATCAGGAAGGGAATGATCACGACCAGGGGCAGGAAGATCCACCAATAAAATTTATGGGGTTTCACCTTGGCTTTATACGCCATCTGCTCCTCGATGGGAAGATCGGCGAACGCCTCTGCCCGCAGTTTGCGCACCTCTTTATTCAGTCCGCGGTAGCCTTCCTTTTCGTCTTCGTATGCAATCTTCAGTTCATGCAAGAGGACGGAGACAAAGATCAGTCCCATCACAGTGGCAAGAGGGAAGGCCCATTGCCAGTAAGCGATGGTAAAGATGCAGGTATTCAAAAGGATGGGCCAGACGGTATTGCTGATCAAAGACAGCGTTCCCCGGCGCACCGAATAATTAAATTTTTTAAAAAAGTATTCAAAGATGCAGTATGCAATTAAAAGCCCCACCACCGGGGGAATGATCTTACCCGGCGTTAATTGATCCATCCAGGGCAGGATGGCATATTTCAGTTGTTCTTCTCCCAAGAAAATTCACCTCGATGAGTAGTATACCATTTTTATCGGGAGAACGCAAGGCGCTTATTGAAAGTTCTCAAAAATGGGGGTGGCGCTGTATTTTTGGGAGAGGTTTTCCCCCTCCACCGAACGGACGGTCCAAAAAAAGACCGGAGGACGGAAGAGGAGACGGCAGAGTCGGAAAGAAAGGTTCCGATGATCCTGGAAATGATAAGCCACAAAGTCCGGACGGGACAGGACGTGAACCAAGAGATTTTTTAAAACAAAATTGATAACGGGGGAGACGGTGCTCTCCTTGCGGACGTCTCCGGCCAATTGTCCCCGGGGGATCTCCGGTGCGTTTTTGCGGAACCAGAGCAGGGCTCTCGGCTCAAAGGATTCGATGCAAAAGGGGCCATTATAATGGCGGAGCGCTTCCCGAACCGCTTTTCCGAGGGCAGACCAGTTTCCCTTCACGATCTTTAATTCGATCAAGAGGGGAACTTTTCCGTCCACCAGCGAAAAGACCTCTTCCAAAAGGGGGAGCCGTTCCCCCGTTCCCTCCAATCGAAGGGCGGAGAGGGTCTCCCAGTCGGTCTCTTCGATCCGAAGATCGGCACCGCAGGTACGGCGGAGGGTGTCGTCGTGCTCCACCACCAGCTTTCCGTCCTTGGAAAGATGGACGTCCAGTTCAATGCCGTAGCCCGCATCCCGGGCAAGACGAAAGGCCAAAAGAGAGTTTTCGGGGACACCTTTTTGAATGTCGTGCAATCCTCGGTGGGCGTAGCGGTGGTTTTGCAGTTGACGCAACCCATGAGGCCGGCGAAGCCGGGGCATGATCATAAAGATCCAAAGCAAAATAAACCCTAAAAGCAAATAAACTACTACCATAATCAGTCCTCAGTATCAAAGAGTTCCAAGGCATCTTTGGGTGCATCGGGACGGTTATCGCCATGGCGGACAAACAGCATGGTGATGAAAGCCAATACTGCAAAGATCAGCGCATAGGGGAACATGACTTTATAGCCCCAGGGCAGATAGGCAAAGAGATAGCCGGAGAGGATGGGGGTCAGGATCTGAGCGGACATAGAGAAGGTATAGTACAGTCCGGTATATTTACCCACGTCGCTGCCCTTGCTCATCTCCACCACCATGGGATAGGAGTTGACGTTGATGGCGGCCCAGCCGATGCCGATGACCGCCATGATGACGTAGGCCATGATGCTGTAGTGAGGCATCAGAATTCCGGTCAAAAAGGCGATGGCCAGGAGAGAAACGCCCCCTAAGATCACCTTTTTACGTCCCAATTTGGCGGAAAGCTGACCCACCGGCAGATAGGAAGCGGTGGCCACCAGCATGGCGATGATCATCATGGTGGCGCCGGTGCTTTGGCTCTTGCCCCAGACCTCTGCCACGTAACGGGAATAGGCGGTATTGACCGCATTATAAGCCATAAACCAAAGGGAGACGGAGAGGAGGATGAAGAAAAGGCTCCGTTTGACCGGCTTCGGCATGGGAGCGCTCTTTCCGTCCTCGGTCTTTTCTTCGATCTCTTCCGGCATCTCTGCCACCAGTTTATTTTCGTTGACGGTAAAGCCCAAGATGATGGCGCAGGCCACCATAAAGCCGGAGATGATGGCGAAGACGTAGGTGTAGTTCGCCAGGGACTGATCTTTGATCAAAAAGGCGATGACCAGATAGGTCATAATACCGCCCAAGGCACCCATCAGGTTGATAACGGCGTTGCCCTTACTTCTGAGGGGCTTGGGGGTTACGTCCGGCATCAGTGCTACTGCAGGAGAGCGGTAAGAACTCATCACCACCAAAAGGACACCCAGAATAATCACGAAGAACAGGAGATTTTTTTGGTTATTGGCCATCGGCACCAAGAGCATCACTGCCGCCGCTAAGCAAGACCCGACGATGATAAAGGGCTTGCGTTTGCCGAAGCGGGTCCGCACCCGATCGGAAAGAGAACCGAAAAGGGGCAGGAGAAAGACGGCCAAGAGATTATCGGCGGCCATGATATACCCGCTCACGTCGTCGGTGACGCCAAAGGTCTTTTTCAGCATGAGGGGGATGGCGTTATCGTATAATTGCCAGAAAGCAGAGATGGCCATAAAGGCCAGACCGATCAGGAATGTGCGCTTATAATTTAACTTCATAGGAACTCCTTTTTACAAAAGTACTTTCCTTTATTTTAATATTTTTCATAATCAAAGTCAACTGCCGGTTGTTGCCAGTCCCTCAAAGAGGGTGTCGGCACGCAAGGGTTCCTCCGGGAGGGTACCGGCAAGGATCTGTTCGGCGACCCGGCTGCCGATCTCCTTTTCAATGAGACGGCGAACGGAACGGGCCCCGTACCGCCGGTCATATCCCCGGGCGGCGGCTTCCTGCGCCACCTCTTCGTGAAAGACCACGGAATGTCCCTGCTTTTCCAACCGCCGGGAAAGATCCCGCAGATGGAGCCGGGCGATCTCGGTGAGTGCCGCAAGCTCCAAGGGCTGAAAGACGATGATCTCATCCAATCGGTTAACAAATTCCGGACGGAACTGTTTGGTGACTGCCCGGCGCACCGATTTGGAAAGGTCGGCGGAGGCAGAATCGCCAAAACCCAAGGGCTCCTCCTGCAGGGCAGACGTTCCCAGGTTCGAGGTGAGAATAATGATGGTGTTGCGAAAATCGGCAGTTTTTCCCTGGCCGTCGGTAAGCCGTCCTTCGTCCAGCACGCCCAAAAGTACGTTCAGCACCTCCGGATGGGCCTTTTCGATCTCGTCGAATAAAAGAACGGAATAGGGACGGTTGCGAATTCGGCTGACCAGCCCGCCTCCTCGGTCATAGCCGATATACCCCGGCGGAGATCCAATCAAGCGGGAGACGGAATGGGCTTCCATATATTCCCCCATATCGTAGCGGATGAGGGTCTCTTCTTTGCCGAAAAGCTCTTTTGCCAAAAGTCGGGCCAGTCGGGTCTTTCCCACGCCGGTAGGCCCGCAAAAGAGAAGGGTACAAGCCGGCTTGCCGGGGTCTCCCACTCCGGTCTTGCTCCGGAGCAGAGCAGAGGATAAGGCTTGCACCGCTTCCTCTTGCCCGATCAGCCGTTGGCGGAGCCGATCCGCCAGTTCCAGATAGAGGCGGTTGCCCTCCGGATCCTCCGAAGAGAGGGGGATGCCGGTCTTCTCGCCCACCAGATCGGCAAGATCGGCAGGGGTGACGGACTGGGGACTCGCCGGGGGTTCGTTTTCCTGCAGGGCTTTCAGTTGCTCCAGTTCATCCCGAAGTTCTAACGCTTCGGTTAGTTTTTTAGAGCGCAAAGCAGTATCCAACTCTGCCTGCACCTGACGGATCCGTGTTCGGCGATCCTGACTGCGTCCCGTAAAGGAGCGTAATTGCTCTCTGGCGCCGGCTTCGTCCAAAAGGTCAATGGCTTTGTCCGGCAGGAAACGATCTCCCATATAACGCTGGGAGAGTCGGATGGCGGAGGAGAGGGTCTCTTCCGGCAGGCGGATGCCATGATGGCTTTCCAAAGCTGGGCGGAGCCCCCGCAGAATCTCCATCGTCTCCTCTTCGGTGGGCTCTTCCACCATGATGGGAGCAAACCGCCGTTCCAGTGCACCGTCCTTTTCGATGTGTTTGCGGTACTCTTCCAGGGTGGTGGCGCCGATGACCTTGATCCGTCCCCGGGCCAAGGCCGGCTTGAGGATATTGGCGGCGTCGATGGCGCCCTCCGCCGCTCCGGCACCCACTAAAATATGCATCTCGTCAATAAAAAGAACCAGATTGGGGTCCCGTTCCGCCTCGTCGATCAATGCCCGGAGCCGTTCTTCAAATTCCCCCCGGTACTTGGTGCCGGCGATCATGGCGGTCAGATCCAGCATCTGGATCTGTAAATCCCGGAGGGAGGGGGGGACCTGCCCCAAAACGATCCGCCCGGCCAAGCCCTCCACGATGACCGTTTTTCCTACCCCCGGCTCGCCGATCAGGCAGGGGTTATTCTTATTTTGCCGTACCAGCACCCGCATCAGAGCTTCCAATTCTTTTTCCCGGCCGATGAGAGGATGGGTCTTTCCCAAAGCCCCCTCTTTGGTCAGGTTGATGGCAAATTTAGCGATGTTTTTTCCCGGTTTGCCTTTCCCTTTTTCCGATTGGAGGGGGAGATCGTTCATTCCCATCCGTTCTTGCAAACTTTGAATGAGACGCTTAGGGTCACATCCGGCATCGCTCAAAAGGCGGTATCCCACCGCCTCCGGGGCTTCGCAGAGTGCCATCAGAAGATGGTCGGTTCCCACCACGCTGAAGCCGTAACGGTGCGCCAACTCTCCCGACCGGGTGATGATCTTTTCCAATCGAGGGGTCATATCGTTGATAGAAAGCAGGGTGGGGGAGCCGATGCCGATGAGACTCTCCATTTTTTTACGGATCTTATCGGGAGTGACGCCTTTGGAGATCATAAGACGGGAAGCGACTCCCTCCGTCTCCTTGAGTAATCCTAAAAGCAGATGTTCACTTCCGAGATAGGAATGGCCCAGTTCCTCCGCCAAATTCAGACTGCGCTCTAAGGCGTGGGCCGCTAATTTTGAAAATCGTTCGATATGGATCACGCTCCTTTTGATATCATTATTGACAGGGTGCGTCTTTTTCATTATATGATTGAAAAAAATGGGTTAGTATGGTATCATAGAACGAACAAAGGAAGTGAAAGCATGATTCATATTGTATTAGTGGAGCCGGAGATCCCTCAGAATACCGGCAATATCTCCCGTACCTGCGCCGCCACCGGCTGTGCCTTGCATCTGATCGAGCCGTTGGGCTTTCAGATCGATGAAAAAGCCGTCCGTCGGGCAGGGCTGGACTATTGGCAGTTCCTCAATCTGACCACCTATAAGAATTATGAAGAGTTTGAGGAAAAGACCCAAGGAAAAGGGCGGAAATATTACTGCACCACCAAGGGGAAAAAGACCTATAGTGAGATAGACTACCGCACCGAAGAGGATATTTACCTGATCTTCGGCAAGGAGACCAAAGGGTTGCCGGAACGAATTTTAAAACAGCATCCCGAGGAATGTATCCGTATTCCCATGATTGCAGAAGCAAGAAGCTTAAATCTTTCCAACTCGGTGGCGATCATCGCCTATGAGGCGTTACGTCAGCAGGATTTCGGCAGTCTTCTGCGGGAGGGAGAACTGACCGGGCGTATAGATTAACGCAAAACTGCCATACTGATTTTGGGAGGTATGGCAGATGTTTACAATACTGTTGATTGCGCAGGCCTGCTCGCTGACGGGAGGGTATATCCAGACCTTGGTGCTCTCTTGGGTAGCGGCGGACCTGGGCGGCGGGCTTTACAGCCTGGCGGCCTATATGATCGCCTGTTATCTTCCGGTGGCGGTTTTATCCTATCCCTTTGGTCGATGGTTGGATCGGCGGCCGCAAAAAGGCTGGCTGGTGGGGAGTGAAGCCCTGTTGGCCGGACTGTCCTTTTATCTTTGGCGGATGGCGGTGCGAGGGGCGATCACCTTTCGGTTTTTACTGATCTTCGGTGCCGTCTGGGGCGTGGTTCGGGCCTTTCAGACCCCTATTTACCAAAGTCTGCCCCGTAAATTGAGCGGGGAGCTCTCCAAAGGAACCGCTCTTTTGACGGTGGTAACCTACACCGCCCGGGGCTTAGGCCCCATTTTGGGTGGACTGCTTTATGCCAAGTGGGGGAGTGCGGTGCCGTTTTTCGTTAATTTCTGCTCGTTTATCCCCTCGGTTGTTTTGCTTTGTTTCTTAAAGATCCCTCAAGAAAGACCGGGAGAGGGAGCGTCGCTTCGGCCATGGCTCCCCTTTTTGGGACGGATCTTTTTGGCCTCGTTTTTTGGGGTCAATTATAATATCACCTTTGTGGCGCTGGTGCGAAAAGCCGGTCTTGGGAGCGCTTCCTACGGCGTTGCATTGGGACTTTTGGGCGCCGGGGCTCTTTTGGGATTTTGGCTGAAAGCCCGGCTTAAAAAGCAACCGTCCCCCCGATGGTTTTTACCGGGGATGGGGATTTTAAATATCGGGCTGGCACTCCTGCCCGGAATTTGGTGGCAGGGACTTTGCATCCTTCTTTACGGGGTGATGGATTTCGGATTTTTCTCCGGTGCCGTCTATGCCCTCTCCCAAAAGGCAAAGAAGGAAGAGATCACCGCCGTCATGGGTCTTTATACCGTGGTGACGGTGGGCGCCATGCCCATCGGCGCATTATTTTGGAGTTTTACCGTGCGGCAGATCGGCCTGCCCGAGACCTTATGGATCTTGGGACTGGGACTGATGTTGTTGAGTGTATTATGGAAAGGAAAACAAAATGGAAAAAGTGTTGAAAATCTTTGAAGCCTTGGCGGCCATCCCTCATGGTTCCGGCAATACCAAAGCCATCAGCGATTATTGCGTGCAGTATGCAAAAGAGCGTGGGTTTGAGGTGTTGCAGGACGAATGGAATAACGTGTTGATCCGCCTTCCGGCCACCGCCGGTTATGAGAACCATGAGACGGTGGTATTGCAGGGTCACCTGGACATGGTCTGCGAAAAGACCGAGGGAAGTACCCATAACTTTGAGACCGACGGGCTGAAATTACGTCGGGACGGGGATTGGCTGATGGCCACCGATACCACCTTGGGCGGAGATAACGGCATCGCCATCGCTTACTGCCTGGCACTTTTAGAGGAAAAGATTCCCCATCCGGCGTTGGAACTCTTTTTCACAACGGATGAAGAGACCGGAATGGACGGAGCAATGAATTTTGATCCCTCTTGGGTCACCGGACGGAAGCTTTTGAATTTAGACTCCGAGGACGAAGGAGAATTGACCGTCTCCGCTGCCGGCGGACAAAACGTGACGGCCTATCTGCCGTTATCTTATGAGGACTGTACCATGCCGGTCTATGAGATTCGGGTGGATGGACTGCGGGGCGGACATAGCGGTGCGGAGATCCACCAAGGGCGTGCCAATGCCAATATTCTTTTGGGCAAGATCCTCTCCGGTCTGCCCTGCCGCCTCATTTCCATTAACGGCGGTCAAAAGCCCAACGTCATCACCCCCTATGCCACGGCGGTGGTTGCCATGGAAAAGCCGGTGGACGGCAAAGATCTGACGAACCTGTTCCGTCGGGAATACGGGGAGCGGGAGCCGGAACTCACCGTGACCGTCACCACCTCCACCGCATCCCGAATGATGCAAAAAGACTGCTCCGATCGGGCCATCGGCCTTGTTGCAGGGCTGCCGGACGGGGTGCAGGAATGGAGCGGTGAGATCGACGGACTGGTGGAGACTTCCCTGAACTGCGGTGTGGTAAAAACCGGGGAAGAGGAACTGACGGTGCTGACCTCTCTAAGGAGTATGAAGAATGCGGAACGGGATCGCCTGGCAGAAAAGATCGTGCTTCTGATGGAGCGCTGGGGCGCCCGGGCAGAAAAAGAAGGCAGTTATCCTGCCTGGGAGTATCGGGCGGAGTCTCCCTTACGGGAGGCGGTCTGCCGGTGTTATCGCAACCTGACCGGAAAGGACATGAAGGTCTTGGCCATCCATGCCGGTTTGGAGTGCGGGCTTTTGGCAGAAAAATTGCCGGGATTGGACAGCGTGTCGTTGGGCCCGGACATGAGGGATATTCATTCCCCCCGGGAGCGTCTCTCCCTTTCCTCCGCCGAGCGGACGTGGACTCTTTTGAAGGAGATCCTGAAAGAATTATAAAAAATGCAGGGTGTGCGAAAGCACACCGTGCATTTTATTATTTTGGTAATACTTTTTTAAGAACCAGATCCAAGGGATACCACAGCAGAGCGGTCAGGACGATATTGCCGATACAGTGGGGGATATCGTATGGGATTCCGCCGACGATATAACCGATTCCTGCGCCCCAGCCACCGGTAATGAAATAGGGCAGGGAGCAGAGGGTGCCGAAGGAAAGGCCATAAATGCCTGCCATCATCGCCCAAAGAACCGGGTGGCTCCATTTGCGAAGTGCCAATACAATGAGTACTAAAATCGGCCAAACATACAGATAGTTGATCCACCAAAGTCCAAATCCATAGACCAATCCCTCCACCAGGATAAAAACGGTGACGGAGAGAAAACTTTTTGCTCCCAGATGGACGGTGGCGAGGATGATCAAAAGGGTGACCATCTCAATATTCGGAAGCCCGGCCAATGCCACCTGCAAGGCGATCATCAAGGCCGCAAAGACAGCCAAAGCGGTCAGATCCCGGATCTTAAAAACCGATGGTGTAGACTGCTTCATAATGCTCTCCATCGGCGATTGGCTGGGCGTTCATCCCCACCGTCAGAGCGGTGCCGTCTTTTTTGATGTTCCACCAACTCTGGTCTTTATTCCAATCGACTGTGACGCCGGCGATGGTGTTGTACATCCCATCCTCCGCATAGGTCACAAGGCCTTTCTCCACCAAGGCGTCCGCCAAGTATTCCGCATCCGTTTGGATGGAATATTCCTTGGAGGTGCCGTCCTGGAGGACGACCTCGAATGTCAATGCTTTGCTTCCTGTTTCAGGCTTGGCAGAACAGCCCTTCCAGAGAAACACAGCACCAACCAAAAGTGCTACCAGTACCATTGCGCTGATGATAATCAGCCAGTTTTGTTTCTTCATGGTTTTTCTCCTTATTTAATTTTTTGAAACCGACCGTATCCGGCGCAACGCTCCCATCCCCCTCTTTTTCTGCCTCAAAGAGCGAAATGAAAGCGGCCATACATCGTGGCGGCCGCACCGATCCTCCGACGCCAAGTCTTTCGGCTGAGGGCTCAAGCAGAAGGCTCTCCTTCCCACGCTTTCGGCGCAGTGGATAATGAGCCATCCTCGCCCAACACGACGACGGGATCGCCGGGGAATTACACCCCATTCCTTGTTCGTCGGAGTTGTTTCTTCCCCCATTATAGTATGGAAAACAGCGGAAAGCAAGGAAAAGTTCTTGCTATTGGCTTGAAAATATGGTTTAATATAAGAAAGATACAGAAAGGAGGCACCTTATGAAAAGAATGGGATGGATCTTGGTGGCCGTTGCGCTGATTTTTGCGATGGTACCGACGGTTACGGCGGAAGACGAAGTCCGTCTGCGCTTAGAAGGTGGCTCCGGTAACGTGGGGGATCTGGTGACGGTTTCCGCCATCACGGAGAATGCCCCGGAGAGTCAGGCTTTTTATCTGCTTTTGGAATATGATCCGGCGATCTTAGAGCCGGTTGGGGTTGATGCAAAAGTGGATATTAACACAGAGTTCCAGCAGGTGAAACTTTCGTATGAGTATGGCGGAAAGACAGTGGTGTTTATGGAAATGGCAGCGATGGCGTTAGGCAGCCCATTGTTTTCCGGCAATACGCATTTGGTAGACGTTGTTTTTCGGATTAAAGCAGAGACGCCCGGTTATTTTGGAACAAGAGTAACGCCTATTTATTTTTCCTCTTTTGTTCCATTTGTGATAGAAATCCCGGAGGGGCAAGACGCTCCACCAAATGTGTATCCCATTTATAAAGGGGGACAAGTCTGCGTGGGAACGGACGAAGCGCTTTCCACTTTTCATGCCATCGAGATTATGCGTCACCTGATTGGTAAGCCCACCAAGGAGGAACGTATTGATATGTTGGATTGGGACGGCAACGGATCTTTAAATATTGCCGATGCCGTTTTGCTCTTACGTGAATTGAATTAAAAAGTACGGTCATTTCAGACCGTACTTTTTTCTTGCAATCCGGGGCGTTCTATTATATAATTATTATATATAAGTATGTATAAAGGAGAATTCTACCATGGCAGATAGAAAAGATGCTCTGGCGATTGCATTAGAGCAGATCGAAAAGCAGTTCGGCGCCGGCGCCGTTATGAAATTGGGGGATAATACCCATATGAACGTGGGAGTCATTCCCACCGGTTCTCTTCAGTTGGACTTAGCACTGGGCATCGGCGGTGTGCCTAAGGGCCGTATTATTGAGATCTACGGACCCGAATCTTCCGGTAAGACGACGGTGGCCTTGCATATCGCCGCCGAGGCGCAGAAAGCCGGCGGTACCGTCGCATTTATTGATGCGGAGCACGCCCTGGATCCCGTTTATGCGGCAGATCTGGGTGTGGACGTGGATAACCTTTTGGTCTCTCAGCCGGACTACGGCGAGCAGGCCTTGGAGATCACCGAGCAGTTGGTGCGCTCCGGCGCCATCGACCTGGTGGTCGTGGACTCCGTGGCAGCTTTGACCCCCCGTTCGGAGATCGAAGGTGAGATGGGAGATTCCCACGTGGGTCTGCAGGCACGGCTGATGAGCCAGGCGCTCAGAAAGCTGACCGGCGTTTTGGCAAAGACCAACTGCGTGGCTATCTTTATCAACCAGTTGCGGATGAAGATCGGCGTGATGTACGGCAACCCCGAGACCACCACCGGCGGTAATGCGCTGAAGTTCTATTCTTCCGTCCGGATCGACGTTCGCCGCACCGAGACCTTGAAATCCGGCGGTGAGATGGTGGGTAGTGCTACCAAGTGTAAGATCGTCAAGAATAAGGTGGCGCCTCCCTTTAAGGTGGCAACCTTTGATATTATGTATGGAGAAGGCATCTCCAAGGAAGGCGAACTGCTGGATCTGGGTGAGAAGCTCAAGTTCGTCAAGAAGAGCGGCGCTTGGTTCTCCTATATGGACACCCGCATCGGCCAGGGCCGGGATAACGCCAAGCTGTTCCTGCGTGAAAACCCCGATATTGCCAATGAATTAGAACAGAAGATCCGGGAGAACTTTGATAAGCTCCGTGAGATGGACAGCAAGGTCAGCAAACCTAAAAAGGCTGCGGCGGCTGCTCCTGCAGCAGAGGAGCCGGTCAAGCCGGCCGTCTCTTTAGACGTTTCTGCGGATGACTTTGAATAAGCCGGTCATTACAGACCTCTTGCCCCATAAGGACGACCCGGCAAAACGGGATCTTTACGTGGACGGAGCGTTCTACATCACCCTGCCCCTGGAGCTGGTTCTCCAGCAGGATCTCTACGTGGGGGCTCCCTTCGGAGAGCAGGAACTGGAAGCCCTGACCTTGGCGGCGGAATTAATTCCTGCCAAGGAGAAGGCCTATCAGTACTTGGGTTACGGAGACCTGAGCCGAAAAAAACTCTATGAGAAATTGACCCGGTTCGGCATCCGTCCGGAAGTGGCGGAGGCCACCTGCGATGCCATGGAGGAAAAGGGCTTTTTGGACGATGCCCGTCTGGCCCGTCGCCTGGCAGAGCGGTTTGCCGAGGGAAAATACTGGGGACCCCGGCGGATCCTGCCGGAGCTTTTGCAACGGGGAATCCCCATGGAGAATGCCCAGGAAGCGGTAGAGGAATTAGAGGTGGACTATACCGAATCGGTGCGCTACCATCTTTCCACCAAATACCGGAGCTATGACCTGACGGATCGAAAGGTTCGCCAAAAGGTCGTCCAAGGTCTTTTGCGCCTTGGGTTTCAATACGAGGACATCAGATTGGATGAATACGACGATGATTAAAGTTGGTTTTATCGGGTTGGGGTGTGAGAAAAACACCATCAATACCGAAATGATGATCGCTGCCTGCCGGGATGCCGGCTATGAACTGGTCAGCGATCTGGAAGAGACCCAAGTAGTGGTCATTAATACCTGCGGCTTTATTGAAAGCGCCAAGCAGGAAGCGTTGGAGACCATTTTTGAGGTGGCGCAGTTAAAGGCAGAGGGTAAGGTGGAAAAGATCATCGTGGCCGGATGCCTCTCTGAACGCTATCAGAGTGAGATCGCCGAAGAGATTCCCGAAGTGGACGGCTTTTTGGGCGTCGGGTCCTTCCAGCGGATCACCGAGGCGGTGGAAAAGGTCTTGGACGGGGAGCGTGTAACGTGGTTCGATCCCAAGGAAAACCTCCAGTTGGAGGGAGAGCGGGTGCTGACCACACCGCCGGAGACCGCCTATCTTAAAATTGCAGACGGTTGTAATAATCGATGCGCTTACTGCTGTATTCCGGAGATCCGGGGGCCGTTCAAGAGCCGGTCTTTTAGTAGGATCGTCGCCGAAGCCGAAAAACTGGCAGAGGGCGGGTGCAAGGAACTGATCCTGATTGCCCAGGACACCACCAACTATGGCATGGAACGATATGGTCGCCGGCGCCTTGCGGAATTGATCCGGGAGATCGGGAAGATCGAAGAACTCGAGTGGATCCGTCTGCTGTATCTCTATCCCGATAAGATCAATCAGGAATTGATCGACCTTTTTGCAGAAGAAAAGAAATTGCTCCCTTACGTGGAAATGCCCATCCAGCATGCGGTGGGCTCGGTGCTTACCCGAATGAAACGTCCGGGGAACGAAAAAACGTTGATGGAGCTGATCCGCAAGCTGCGCAGTCGGGTGCCGAACGTGGTTCTTCGTACCACCCTCATCGTCGGATTTCCCGGCGAGACGGAAGAGGAATTTGAAGCCCTCTGCAACTTCGTCAAGGAAGCGGAATTCGATAAATTGGGCGTCTTTTGTTATTCTCAGGAAGAGGGAACGCCGGCGGCAGAGATGCCGAATCAGATTTCGGACGAGGTAAAAGAACGGCGCCGGGACGTTTTGGAGACCATCCAGGCGGATATTGTGGAAAAGAAACAGCAGGCCATGGTGGGCAAGACCTTCCGGGTTCTGGTGGAAGGCTACGACCGGTTCGGCGAATGTTGGTACGGACGCAGTTATATGGAAGCACCGGATATCGACGGGAAGATCTTCTTCACCGGAGACGGCAGTATTCGAGCCGGCGAATTTTTGAACGTACGGATCGAAGAAGCCATGGACTTTGACTTGATCGGGAGGATCGAACGATGAATTTACCCAATAAATTGACCCTATTACGTGTATTGATGATCCCTCTTTTTATGGGGATCTTGCTCTTGGCGCCCTATCCTTGGGGGCCCTTGCTGGGTGCGGCCGTCTATGCCATCGCATCAGCCACCGATGCCTTGGACGGCAATCTGGCTCGTAAGAATAATCAGGTGACAGACTTCGGCAAATTCTTAGACCCCTTGGCGGATAAGATGCTGGTCATCACCGCATTGGTGCTGTTGCAGCATATGGGTTTGATTCACCCGGTTGTGACGGTGGTGATTATTGCCCGTGAACTGATGGTGACCTCTATTCGTCTGATCGCCGCCAGTTCTGCCGGCAAGGTGATCGCCGCCGGTTGGTGGGGAAAAGCCAAGACGGTGACCCAGATGATCGCCACCCTGCTTTTGATGGTGGAACCGGTTCTCCTGGGCGAGTGGGAATATGGGCTGGGTCTTCCGGTCTTGACCGGCGCTACCCCTGCTACCACCGCCATTTTCGGAACGGCGATGATCTATATTGCTACGTTGCTGACGATTATTTCCGGCATGGAATATCTCATTCAAAACTGGAAATACGTAGATTATAGAAAATAAAAAGAGAGGAAGGCTGTGCGCTCAGCGCACAGCCTTTTTAAAAGATGTTAAAACGATTATTGAAAAGTAAAAGATTCTGGCTTTGGACGGCAGGGATTTTTGCTCTGGCGGTGTATGCCTGCGGACTGGTTTTGATCAGCGAGGCGGCGGCTCAGCAAAGCCTGGGAAATTTCAAAGAGTTTCTTTTGAGTTCCTGGGGCAAGACCGCCCTTTGGAACAGCGCCTTTTTAGTCTTCTTTTTGCTGACGGCGTTGGGATTTCTTGTGCGGAAGATCTCCGTTTCTGTGGGCTTGGTCAGCGTGGCATATTTTGGATTTCATCTGGCCAACGCCATGAAGATGATCTTCCGAAACGAGCCGGTCTATCCCTGGGATCTGACCCTTTTGGGAGAGGTGGGCAATATTGCCTCCTCCATGGAGTTTCAGTTTTCACCCCCAATGATCGTGGGGGCAGTGTACGTTCTTTTAGGACTGACGGCGGCCATTCTGGCGGACGTTTTCCTGATGAAAAAGATCCGCACCGCCTATTGGAAAGAAGCCTTGGCTGCACTCCTGTGCGGAGCGGTGGTTTTGGTCAGCGGTTTCATGCTGTTGAGTCCGGATTATCTTGAGGAAAAGGGAATTACCTTCATATCCTGGAATCCGAAAGGCAGTTACCGTCAGCAGGGATTCTTATATTCCTTTGCCGCTGCCGGATATTCTGCCGAGGTGAAAGAGCCGGAGAATTATGGAGAAAAAGCGGTGCAGGAGACCTTGGCAGACCTGAAAGCAACCGACGGCACAAAAGCCAACGTTATTATCTGGATGAGCGAAGCCTTTGTGGATCTGGAGTCGGCGGAAAAACTGCATTTTGATCGGGAACTCACCCCTAATTTTAACCGTTTGAAAGAGCAGTACCTCTCCGGACGGTGCTTGACCAGTGAATTTGGCGGCGGAACTGCCAATTCGGAGTACGAGGTATTGACCGGCTATTCCACCTATCAGCTTCCCTCCGGCACCATCGCCTATATGAACGTGGTCAATCGGGACGTGGACAGCTACGTTTCTTATCTCAATAGCCGGGACTATTATACGGTGGCACTGCATCCTTACCAGCGTACTTTTTTCAGCCGGGATAAGGCATATACCGTATTGGGATTTGATGATTTCTACAGTGAAGAGCACTTTGAGAATGCGGAGCGGGTGCGCAGTGAACAGTATATCTCCGATATGGCGTTGACCGAGCGGATCATCGCCGAGTACGAGAAAAACCAGTCCACCGACCAAGGATTTTTCTGTCATGCGGTGTCGATGCAGAACCATGCCTCGTACCCTGTCGGAGATTTTGAAGAGACGGTGGGGCTGACCTCGGAGGCGGAACTGACGACGGACGAATATGAAGCCATCCGTACCTATGCTACCGGCCTGACCCAGGCGGATGAGGCTTTGGGCGCTTTGGTGGATTATTTCTCTAAGCAGGAAGAGCCGACGGTAATTCTCTTCTTCGGCGACCACATCCCGGCCTTGGGCACCGATACCGCCCAACTGGCGGAACGGATCGGCTATGCCGGTGGGGCCGGAACGGTGGAGGGGATGCAGAGGACCCAGTCCACCCCCTATCTCATCTGGAATAACTTTGAGGAACAACCCACCGCTGCCAAGGAGACCCTTTCCATGTTCCATCTGGTGCCCTATATGACCCGGATGCTGGGGATGGAACGACCGGTCTTCCATGCCTATATGGATACCCTCTTTGAAGAGATTCGGGGCGTCACCCGGCAGTTGACCCTCACCGCCGACGGCACCCTGGCATATCAGGTGCCGGAGACTGTTCAAAAGAAGTGGGAGGAATATCTCCTTCTGGTCTACGACGGCCTGTACGGTAAACGTTATGGAAACAAAATAATGTATCAATAAAACTCACCCCGGCAGAGATTTCTCTGCCGGGGTGAGTTTTATGATTCTGTTTCATTTAAGGTTTTAAATCCGAGTTGCAATAGTTCACTTCCTTCTGCAATCCCGGTATAACAGTTGAACGATCCGTTCTTTTCCAAGATGAACTTATCGGATTCCTCAGCTGTAAGGATAAACAGGATCCGGTCTGCCTGAACGGTTTTCGGCCCTTCTGCGCTCGGAATGGAGAAGGAAACCGGCTCCTCATAACAATAATACATCCTAAGTCCATTATAATTCTCATCGGCTACATAGGTTTTATACGGTTCTACTTCCGGATAGAACGATGCAATTAACCGACGATTATTGGATTTTAATAAACTTTGAAAGACTTCTTCTCCCGATAAGATGGAGACGGATTTATGGATGTTTTTTAAGATGATTTTGGTAGGAGTAGGGAAAAAGGAATTTTTTTCCTCTATGGGTATCCCTCGCTCTTCCAAGAGATCTTCTGCATATTGGATCAATTCTGCATCTATGTTTAACGCAGTATAAAAGACAGACGGTTGTTCGTTAATAACGAACGCATCGCCGTAATCTCCGGTCAAAAGAAAGGAGATATTTTGCGCTGCCATTTTCGCATCTTCTAATCTCAGTGGAATGGATAGTTGTATCGGCTTGTTATAACCGTAGGTCAAGACCAAAACATCTGTATCTACTCCGTAACTTAATGTGTCTTCCGCTTGGTAATAATAAGAGAGATGTGCTCCTCTCTGACGGTTTGAAACAATGATTTTATCAAAGGCGGGGTCTGTTTTGGTAAGTATTACCGTTTTATTTCCAAGCCGTATTTCCAAAAAGTCTGGCGTATGAAACAGCGCTGTTTGAGCGGGTTCTTCCTTGGTAGAAAAATAACGATACAAATTGATTGCCGTAACCGTTCCCGTTAAAAGAATTCCGACACTCAATAGTATGATAATGCCCTTTTTAAACCAGCGCATATACAAGCTCCTTCGCTATTACCATCTCGGTAGATTTCGTTATTCTTACAGAGAGAAGTAAATAAAATTTACCGTCGTCTTCCCTCTGAAGCCATACCTCTTCCAATTCAACCGATTTGACTTTTTCTTTTGCATACATTGTATTGATCTGTTTCAAAGCATATTCACCTAATTTTTCTCGTGTAATTCCGTTTAGGGTTTCTTTATCAAACCCGTTTAGTATTTCAGAGTGAGGTGCACTACTTGAAATGACCTGACCATCTTTAGATACTGTCACGCTACAAACATCGGCATAAACAAGGTTTTCTTCTCCAACGCATAGAGTATATCGGACACTATACGAAGATTTTGAATCATTATATTCACTAGAATCCAATGTATATTCGTTTGGTTTTCCATAAAGGTCCATAATATGCTGATCCGCAATTCTTTGTGCTGTCTGTTGATCAATTTCCGAGTTGTCAATGGGGAGGCTATTTGACCCTTTATAATATGCCGTCAACTTTCCCTCTTGACCATACCAATACTCTTCTTGTTCGTGAGTATAAACATCTATATATTCACTTTGAGTCACTTGTTCTGTCTGTTTATAAGTCACTAACCGTTGTTCGTTATTTGAAAGAGATACTTCCCTTTTTGTGACAGCCTCATCTCGAAGATAACACTCTTTATTTATCGCCATAGGGTCTTCAATAGTTTTGTCAAATTGGCATAGTGCAAACGAAACTACACTAAAAGCAGAAGTGAATAGTAAAATAGATAGAAGAATCCATATACACTTTTTGTAGGTCATTTTAAATCCCCTTTCAATAAATTATCCTAATTTCAAGGCAGAAGGCATACTACTTCCTACATAGCGATTTTCCATTTCGTCGGCAAAGTTGCGGTTATTTGTTTCCATCCATAGATCTGCCCGATTTAGTGCTCCTTCCATATTTCCTCCATTTTGAGCACAATTTTTAAAAAACTGTATAACCCAATTGTTAGCGCTTTCCGTATAAATCGTTCCCTTCCATCCAACTGCAACATATGTTCCCTTTGTAATAGCTGAATCTACTAAATTCCCTCTGGCTGTACTGGTTAAACCGGTATCGCATCCAACAAACATAAAGAGTTTCACTCCATCTAAACCACTCCACCCGTAATTAGATATGGCCAATTGTGAACTATTAGCTGCGGATGCATAAATCAAACTTTCAACACCGTTTTCATCATAGAAAAACGCTCCGCCTCCTCCCGTATAGCCGTGACCTCTAAAAACCGTTATATCAGAATATGGAACGGATTCAAATGCTTCTGAGGCCGTATTGTTAAGATATTCCTGTCCACCAAATCCCATATTCCATATATATGAATAAGAACCAGTGGCTGCGGGTCTGAAATTGTTTCCATATGCATCTGTGGTAGATGTAAACATATTAGCAGGCCGATAATCATATCGCTTTATCCGCAAAGTATATTTTTGTGATGAATAACCGGACATGGAAAAAATTTGGACATAATATGTAATTCCTGCCTTCACATTGACTTTAACAAGCTTTGAATTACCTGTTCCGGTGTCACGATAAGCAACCGAGGCATATGCTGTATCACCTGTTTTTACATGAATGGCATAATTACATCCTGATGGGATATTTCCCAACCAAAAATTAGCCATCCCGCTTGAAGAAAAGGTTATTTTCCACCAATCTTCATCCGAACTACTGGTGATTGCACCATAATTGGTATTATCATCTTGCGTCACATCAGCGGTCTCTCCTGTGTTATTGTTTTCGCTCTCGTTAACCGTAGCCGCTTCCACCTTTGGCAACGGCGTATAGGGTGTGCAAGAAAACAATAGTGCCAAGATGGCTATTAGCGCTATTTTTCGATAATTTCTAAACATAAATATTTCCTCCTCTTTTAATTTTTCTTAAAAAAACGTGCAGAGCCCGGTTTTTAGTACGGCTCCGCACGCTTATATAGACAGGAGAAGTTTTGTTGTTTTTGAAAAATTCTGATTGGCGCATAGAATGCCTATTTTGATTTTATGATTGTAGAAAATCATTTTGCATTCTCCTTTCAAAAATGATAAACGTGAATCTATTACGATTTCATAATAACACAACAATTTTATGTTGTCTATTTACAAAATAACCAAATATTTTTGTCTGTTTTTGGTTATCTTTTATAAAAGAACTCTGGCAGAGCTTTGGGAAATATACTTAGCGAACATTTCCCAAAAGGCTTCAATATCTCCTTTTTTTGAAATATCTTGCCATAGGCGAGGATTTTCAAAAATATCACGCTGACGATAGTCGGCACATCATTTGACAGACAAAAAAGAAAGAGAAGACCCGTGGATAAACGAGTTTTCTCTTTTCTGCTGTTAGTGAGTCAATCGCATTTGTGCGAACAACTGCGATGCTGGTTCTAACAGTACATTTGAGCATTACAATAAAAGTTTCGCTAACAACATTATGCATTTTTCTGCCGGGGGTTATTTTTTATACTTCGTAATCGAAGGAGAGCCGTTGGCTCATATTGGGGCGAACAAAGGTGTTGGCCGCTTCCTGGTGGAGGGGATGCTTTTGGTAAGCATCCAGGGCCTCTTTACTCTCCAAGGTGGAGTCCATCATCAGGTCGCCGGCGGAGCAGTCTAAGCCCTCGGTGAGGATCTTCATCTCCAAAAGGCCGTCGATCTTGCCTACCAAGCCCTCCAGCGCCTCTTTGACCGCTTTTTTGACGGCGGTTTTATCCTCGATTTCCTCTTTCATCTTCCAGATAATCATGTGTTTAACCATGGCGTTCAATCTCCTTTTTTAAAATCATTAAATATTCTTGTCTCAGATGTTCCGGCTCTGTTAAGGTTACCTCCGGCCCCAGAGAAAGGAGCCAACCGTAAAAGGGGAGGCTGGGAATGACCGGGACTCGAAGACGCCAGTTTTCGCCGTCTTGTTGCAGAGAAAGCTGTTTGCCGAATCGGTCGATCATTACGTCTAAAAATCGGGCAGGGAAGGAAAGGGTGACAGTCTGGGTCTCGCCCCCGAACATTCCGAAAAGCCGGGAGGTATAATCCTCCATCCGGATCTTTTTGAATTCCTCTTCGCCTTGACGCTTTTGGTCGGTGAGGGCGATCTCTCCCATTCGGTCCACCCGATAGTGGCGGATGGAATGGGTACGGTGGTCATAGGCAATGAGATAGTAGAACTCATCCTCCCAAAGCAACTGCCAAGGGGAGACCTCATAGCTTTGTCCGCCGTGCCGGGGAATGCGCCGCAGGGTTTTCCCCTCTGCCCTCCAATCGTAGTAACAAAAGGTAATGGCGGTATTTTCGCTGATGGCACGGTTGAGGTCATCCACTAAATAGAAGATGGTCTCGTTCATGTTTTTGATCCGGCTGGGGACGTGCACCTGTCTGCGTAGCCCTTGCGCCGAGTGACGGCTGGTCAGTCGGGTAAGTTTCTTTAAAAGCTCTTCGGACTTTTTCGCCGTAATGAAACGGGAAGAGGCCACCGCATCCGCCAAAAGACGCAGTTCCGCCGTCTCAAACTCCCGGGAGGCGGCAAAGTAATAGGTCTTTCCGCCCCGCCTTTCCCGGAGGATGTCCATACCGCATTGATTGAGCGTCTCAATATTCTCGTAAATGCTTTTGCGCTCGGCAGAAATGCCGAACACCGCAAGACGTTCTAAGATTTCTTCCATGGTCAGGCCATGGGTCTCGTCGGTCTCCTCCAAAAAGAGGTCTCGAAGACGTAAAAGCTTTTGGTTTTGCAACGGTTTTTTCGGCATAGCGACACCTCCACTTACTTTATTATAACAAAAATCCCTGCCGAAAGCAATCGGCAGGGAAATATTTAGTTTTCCAAAAGGATTTGATCCAAAACCCTTTGGCAATAGCTACATTCATGGCAGTTTTTCCGGCAGGTCGAGGTCTTTTCAAACCAATCCTCCGGAAACTTGCCGTTATCCAGAATGTACGGCAGAAAGCGGTTTGTATTTTTTTAAAGACTCTCCCAATTGCGGAAGAATTCTTCGATGCGGTAGAGTTCACTTTCTTTATTCTTGGCAGTCCACTTTTCACGGAAGGCCTTGAGCCAGGCCTCCGTATTGGAGAGCGCTGACCTCTTTGAGGGCGTCCAGAGCACCCTCCTGCTGATAGAGCAGGAAATCCACCTTTTTGGAGAATTCCTCTCCCACCTTGGTGGCTACGGTCCAGGATTTTTCCGCCCCCAGCACCAGACCGTACAGGGAGAGTTCCAGACTGCAGGTATGACCGTAGTCGCCCCAGTTGGCATTGAGGACGCCGAGGGCACCGTGCTTATGGCCGTACTCTGCCATGAGGGAGATGTTTTCTTCCTCTACCCAAAGCTCGTAGCCCTCACCCTCGTTGCCGACTTCCAAGGTCAGGACTGCGCCGTCCGGCGCAGAGGGGAGAGCCTGCAGGGCGGCGGTCAAACGGCTGTCTGCTGGAGATTCAAAAAATATTGCTTTTTTGGCCAAGATCCCTTTCTGAAGTTCCAAGGTCTTGACCTGGGGGATCAAATTGAGCATGGTCACTTTCCTCCGTGCATTTCTTGCTTTTATTATATATAATGTTTTTAAAAAGTGCAAAAAGGAGATGTTGCTTATGAATAACAATATATTGCTAACCAATGCGGTCTTTGAGCCACATCTTTATAAAAATAAAGAATTCCCCTTTATCTTCCATCGTAACCGTATGGAGCGCCCCGGCACCAGTAAGTATTATTTTCTTCGCCTTTTCAAGGAGGTAACCGGCATACGGTGAATTATTATATCAACTATCTGCGCTGTGAATATGCCCGGGAGCTTTTGGAGAGTGGGAAATACACCGCTCGGGAGGCGGCGGAACAATGTGGATTTGATAACCATTCTTATTTCACCAGCGTCTTTAAAAAATATCAGGGCGTCCGTCCCTCGGATTTGTTACAATAAAAAATGCTGTGCGTTGCACAGCATTTTTTGTTATTATTATTTCCCGGTTGCGATGTTGACGCACTCTTCGTCGTTCTTCAAAACCTTAAAGATATGCGCCAATTCTCTTGCGCTGTATTCCACAATAGCTTGACCGATAGTCTGGGAGCAGCCGTGAGGCGCAAAGCCAGTGAAAGCATTGGGATAATCTGCCGTCCAGCCGCGGGTAATGTTGACCCCTAACTCGGAGAGATAATCGGAGCGATGGGTGGAGAGACCGCTTTCCAGATCATACCGATCCTCTGCGATCAGCTCAGGATGGTTTGCCATCACCCGAGCGGTTTCTACAAAATCTGCATGACCGCCCCCGGTTCCGGTTTCTTGGTACCGCTTCAGCACCTCAAGGTCTTTCTCGGTCAGCATGGGAAAATCTGCCGACTGCTCTAAAAGGTTGGCAAAAAGGGTTTTGCGATCATGGATCTTGGGTCGCACCATGGTTGCATAATTTTTATTTTTATAGCCTTGACAACGCAGGAAGAAACTCAAAAGGGTTTGGTTGCCGCCGTGGCTGTTGACGATGAGGATCTTCCGGAAGCCGTTGCGTGCGATCTCGTCGCAAAGTTCCTCCAAAACCGTCAAGAGGGTATGGGGATTAAGGGCGATGGTACCTTGGTTAATTTGGATGGCACGAGGATGACCCTTGACGCCCACCATATCCCCCAGCCAAAAGCCGGTGGGGAATACCACGGCATATTCTAATTCTGCTGCACGTTCCACCACTTCTTTTGCCTCAAAACCATCGGTGCCAAGGGGTTCATGGGGGCCGTGCTTTTCCAAGCAGCCGATGGGCAGGACGCAAAGTCCGCCGGATTTCTCAATGGCATCTTTCATTTCATCGGATCTTAAATATTCCCAGTTCATAATCAGGCCCCTTCGTTGTTTTTTCCTTCATTATAGCATGTTATTTTTGAAAAAACTATAATAATTCCGAGAAAAACTTGTATAATACATAGATTTTCGTTATAATAAAAAAGAGGTGAGTGCGTTGAAAAAAAGAGTCTATCAAATGAAATACCAGGTGGATCGCTATCATTACAAGGGTGTCGGCCACCGGCAAAAGCTCCACGATCATGAGTGGGGTGAGGTTTTGTTTTTTACTGAGGGGAAGGGCTTTTTTCATACCGAGCAAAAGGACTATCCCTTCGAGGCCGGAACGGCAATCGTGGTTCCGCCGGAGACGATGCACTATTCTTTTTCGGAAGAATCCTTCACCTTGATTAACGTGATCGACCGAAATCAAAAATATATTATGATCGAAAATCCGTTGTTTTTAAAAGACAATGAAGAGGGCGACGGACGGGCATTGGCGGAGATGCTCTGCCGTTACCGCCATGTGAACAGTCCGTTTGTGACAGAATTGATCGGTGCTTATTTTCATTTTTGGATGCAACGGGCAGAATTGCCCGGAGCAACGGAGACCGCTTTGAACGAGGTGTACCAAAAACTTTTGAAAAATGCCGATGATAAGAACCTGGATCTTCAGGCCGTGCTCACCGCCGGCGGATATGCCGAGGATTATATGCGGATGCTCTTTAAACGGCGCTACGGGCTTCCTCCATTAAAATTCCTTATGGGAATCCGGATGGAGTTGGCCTGTTCTTTGCTAGAGACCTATCGGGATATTCCTCTGACGGAGGTGGCTGCTCGGTGCGGATACGACGATTACGTCTATTTTTCCAAAACGTTCAAAGCCCATACCGGGCAAAGCCCCCGGCAATATCTGAAAAATATCCAATAAAAAAAGTCCCCGTCCGATTTCTGGACTGCACCAAGTTGTGCAGACAGTACAAAAAATACCCCTATGGTAGGTTGAATTAAATTTTAAGCAACAAACTGACATCGTTTTTCAAATGGTGTCAGTTTTGTTTTTAATTGAATACGCTGATAATTGTAGAAATGG
>JAZQAE010000166.1:0-3031 GCA_045544995.1 Eubacteriales bacterium | reverse complement strand
AAAATTCAAAAAGTAAATCATTATTATAAAACTTGAAACTCATCCAAGGGCATCGATCGGTGCCCTTGGGCAGAGTGTCTTTGAAAAAAGTTCGATTAGGAGGAAATGACTTATGGTCACAAAGAAAACACGGTTGCTTTCCGCAATCGCAGCGGTCCTGATGCTGGCATCTATGCTTACCGGTGTGGTACTGCCTGTTTCTGCGGAAGATAGCACCTTGACTCCCATTGCCGAGGCTGCGGCCGGCGATGGAAAAACCGCTTATGAAGTTGCTTCGTCGGAAGACTTGGCAACGTTGGCTACTGTTAAGTCAAACTTGGACGCAGGAGATACCGTTTATATCACTGCCGATATTGACATGACAGGTTTAGCTGCTCCGAATTTGAGCGGTCTGGTTGCCAACCTGGACGGTTCCATGGCCGCCGACGGCAAAGCCACCATCACCGGCTTGACGGTGACCAATGCCTGGCTGGGCAACTATGCTGGTACATCCATTAAAAGCTTGGAGTTTAACACCTTAACTGCAGCGCCGTCGGCTAACTATAAAGGCGCGCTGGTTGATAGTCCGACAAATGAGTTGACAATCAAAGATGTTTCTATGGTAAACTGTACCGTCACCTCCGGCGGGCGTCGAATCGGTTTGATTGCCGGACAATTTGGGAAGAAGATCATTTTTGATACCATCTCGATCGTTGGATGTGCAATTAATGGAATTAAATCTCAAAACGTTGGTTTTCTGTCGTGTCAGGCTAATTACGCAGATATGACGGCTAAAAACATTTATCTGAATGGTAACACTTTAAACTTTAACGCTCCTGATGGTACCAACTATGCGGCATTGGTAGGACAAATGCGCGGAAAGAAGGACGTCGTAACTATTAATGTCACTATTGAAAACGTTGGTATTTTCAACTCCAAAAAAGAAAACTCTACGAAGACGCCGTATTTGATTGGTCAAACTGAATATTCTTCTGTAACAGTTAAGAACTTGATGGCAGCAGGAAACACGGGCTATAACTTGTATTATAAGGGCACCGCTGCCACTGTTGAGGAAACAGGCGTATATACAGACGAAGCGGTCATCACCTCCGGTGAAGCCGCTTGGAATTTGAATAAAGCCGGTGTCGAGCAAAAGTGGACCATGAAAGACGGTCTTCCCGTCTTCGGCACCGCCGAGAATCAAACTGTAAAGCTGTCTTTCGTCTACAATAAGGAAGAAAAAGCCGCCGCATACGTCAATATCGGCGAAGCCTTCAATATGACCACTGTTGGTCATGGCATCACTAACTTCACCTATGAAATGACGAATGAAGCGGCGGAAATCGACGGGAATACTATCACCGTCAAATCGGCTCCTGCTACCGATTTGACTGTTGTCGTAGAATTGAGTTCGGCGGCCGTTCAGTTTGGTGAACTGAATGATGCTTTGGATTTTTATGTTGGTAGAAACACCGACTACTACGCCAATGCAGATAGCGAAAAGCTGACGGAAACCTATAAGGATATCACTGCTAATAAGGCGGGCTATACACAGCAGCAGGTCGACGATGCGGTTGAAATCCTGAAGGGATTCACCTTCATCGATAACGGCGCAGATGTCTTTGAGGCTGATTCTGCCGAGGACTTTGCGGCTATCGCAAAGGACGTTGAAAATTTCGACGTGGATGATATTATCTACATCACCAATGATATCGAAATGGGCGACGCCCAGTCCATCTCCGGACTGAAAGCCTCCTTGATTGGTAAAAAGGACGGAAAGGACGGCGAAGCCGTCAAGATCAGCGGGATGACCCTGACCAATACCTGGCTGCCCAGCTATGCAGGAACGAAGCTGGAAAATGTCATCTTTGAGAACTGCCAAATGACGGTCGAGGGTGAAAAAGGTGCCTATTATGCGCTTGTTATTGGGCAGACCTCCGGAACGGACGCCTTGACAGTAAGGAACGTAGCCTTGCTGAATTGCAGTGCAGAGACTACGAGTGAGGATTATGGTCGGATTTCTCTGCTGGTTTCAAACGCTGGTAAAGACATTACCTTTGAAGATATTACCGTCAAGGGTTCCTCCATCAAGACGATGCAGGGCAACGGGGCCCTCGTGATAGGTGTTGCCCAAAAGAATCTGATCATCAACGGTCTTTACGTGAACGGCAACACGATCAATACAACAGCTTCCGTTGTGGTCACTCCGGTGGCGGGAGAAACTCGCAGTACGGTCGAGATGAAAAATATCGCCGTTTTGAATACCACCTGGACGAATAAGGTTAGAGCGACACTCATCGATTCGTTAAAGACTGCGTCCTCCCTTGTTATAGACAACGTGATTGTTTATAATAATGGAACGGATATGCTGGTCAAGGATCATAATGATGAAGAGGGAGAAGGCGCCATCACCTATGGCGAAGAGACCCTTTATTCCGATGCGACGGTTCTCTTCAATGGAGCGGAAAACGGCAAGGAGATTCCCGACAGTAGTGCTTTGATCGCCTCCGGTGCAGCTGCATATGCGCTGAACAACGCAGGCGTTGCCCAGAAGTGGGCCATGGACGGCACGACCCCCATCTTCGTTAAGAATGATGAAAAGGCACCTGTAGAGGTGACCTTCACCATGAACATCGAGAACGAAGAGTCCAAGACCTACAAGAAGTACACCGATAAAGCCGGTAAACTGATCGTGGACGAAGCATTCCAGGCTTTGGCTACTTGGGATATCGCAGGTTGGGATGATGTTTACGAAGTAAATGCAGAAGTACCCGGTATCCATACGCATAATTATGTAGGCGTGATCGATCCCGAGTCCACTTGTACGGAAGAAGGCCTTGTGACCTATACCTGTGCTTGTGAAGCGACCTACACTGAGGTTGTCGGAAAGAAGGATCATACCCCCGGCGAAGCAGTCAAAGAGAACGAAGTTGCAGCAACCTGTACCGCCGAGGGCTCTTATGACAACGTAGTTTACTGTACTGTATGTGATGCAGAACTGTCCCGTGATACTGTAACGGTTGAAGCTCTGCCTCATACCGAGGGCGAAGCA
>JAZQAE010000165.1:0-2556 GCA_045544995.1 Eubacteriales bacterium | reverse complement strand
GATATTCAGCGTGCCACCGGTATCGCCCGTCAGATGGTAACGAAGTACGGTATGAGCGATCGGATCGGTCCTATTCTGTATGGCAGTGAGAATGATGAAGTCTTCCTTGGCCGTGATTTTGCGACCCATCGGGATTATTCCGAGCAGGTAGCCGCCAAGATCGACGAAGAGATCAAGCATATCATTGACGAGGCCTATGCCAAGGCAGAAGAGATCCTTTCCGAGCATGCAGAGGAAGTGCGGATCACCGCCGAACTGTTGCTGGAGAAGGAGCATCTCACCGGTGCGGAATTCAATGCAATCTTTGAGCCTAAGGCGGAAGAGCCTGTAGAAGAAATTTCTGCAGAGGAACTCCCTGCCGAACAGCCGGAAGAGGAATAATAAAATAGAGCAAAGCCCTCGGCTTTGCTCTATTTTCAAAAAGGAAAGAATATGAAGATCGTAACAGAACTGGAATGTAAGAAAAAATATGAGCTGATCGTCGCCGGAGGCGGTGTGGCCGGTGTGGCGGCGGCCATTACTGCCCGACGCAGAGGCAAACGGGTTTTGCTTTTGGAAAAATCCAATATTTTAGGCGGTCTTGCCACCTTGGGATTGGTGAACTTTTTTGTTCCCATGTGCAACGGTCGAGGAAAACAAGTGATCTTTGGTCTGGCAGAAGAATGGTTTTATGAAGCTTCTAAGTACGGTTACGACACCATCCCCGATAACTGGCAGACCGGCGAGCGTCGGATGGTCAACCGTTATTCGCCGTATATTTTTGCCCTTCAACTGACGGAGCAAATTCAAAAAGAGGGGGTTGATCTGCTGTTCGATTGTATCGGCTCCCAGCCGGTGATGGAAGGCAACCGCTGTAAGGGGGTCGTCACCGAAAGTAAGTCCGGGCGAGAGTACTATGAGGCTGAAATGGTAATCGATACCACCGGCGACTGCGATCTTCTCCGCCGTGCCGGCGTGCCGGTGGTGCCGGGCAATAATTTTTATACTTATATCGGTAAAAAGATCACCTTGGAGACTTGCCGTAAGGCGGCAGAGCAAGGGGATATCCGTTTGGCTTATGAAAACATCAAGGGGGGAACCGTCAATCTCTATGGCGATGGCCAGCCGGAGGATAAACCCCTTTGGTCGGGGCTGACCGTCGAGGAGGTTACCGATTATCTGGTGGATAACCAGATGGAGATGCTTCGCAAGCTGAAGGACGACGACCGCAAAAGCCGGGATATTGCCATGCTACCTATGATGCCCAATTTCCGCACCACCTGCCGGATCGACGGAGATTACGCCTTGAAGGAAGAGGATCATTACCGCCATTTTGAGGACTCCGTCTGCGCCATCAATGATTTTGACCGTAAGGATTTTCTCTATGAGATCCCGTTGCGGTGCCTGGTACGTAAGGAGTTTCCAAACCTCATCACCGCCGGACGGAGTGCCGCCGGAAAGGGGTATGGCTGGGACGTGATCCGGGTCATTCCTCCTGCCATTCTCACCGGCCAGGCGGCGGCAGAAGCCGCCATCCTGGCGATGGAAAGCGGCTGTCCCATTGCGGAGGTGGAGATCGGAGAATTGCAGCGCCGTCTGGAAAAGGACGACCGTATCATGATCCATTTCCCCGATGAATGGGTGCCGGAGGATCGGACTGAAATTGAGTACGGGCCCGATGAGGGGCATATCTAAAAAAACCAGGCAATAAGCCTGGTTTTTTCTTGTATTTTTTATTTAATAATGTTAAAATAAAGCCAAAGTATGATAAAAGAGGAAATGCCATGAGTATCATCATCGCTCCGGACTCTTTTAAGGGGAGTATGAGCGCAGAAGAATTCTGCGAAATTGCGGCGGAGGTCTGCCGTGAAAAGTATCCCGAAGAGGCTATCATCACCCTGCCGTTGGCAGACGGAGGAGAAGGGACACTTCCCTGCATCCTGGCGGCCACCGGCGGTGCGAAAAAGGAATATGCAACCGTCAATGCATTAGGAGAGGAGATCGTGGCGCCGGTGGGCTTTCTGCCGGACGGCACCGCCGTCATTGAAGTGGCTACGGTCATCGGACTGCCTCAGCTGAAGGGGCGTGAAAATCCTCTGGCGGCCAATACCTACGGTTTAGGAATTCTCATCCGCCGGGCCGTTCGGGACGGGGCGAAAAGAATCACTTTGACGTTGGGCGGCAGCGCCACCAATGATTTGGGTTTAGGGATGCTGGCGGCCTTGGGTTGGAAGTTTTACGATGCCGAGGGGGAAGCCTTTATCCCTGCCGGCGGTACCCTGGGAAAGATCTGCCGGTTGGAAAAGACGGCGGAGTTTGCTCCCTATGAAGAACTTGAGTTTTCCGCTATGTGCGACGTGGAAAATCCTCTTTTGGGAGAGAAGGGTGCCGCCCGGGTCTTTGCACCGCAAAAAGGCGCCGATCCGCAGGGAGTGGTGCTTCTGGAAGAGGGGGCTTCTCATTTTGTGGCTCTGTCCGGAAAAGATCCGAATCGTCCGGGTGCCGGCGCCGCAGGGGGACTGGGTTATGCCTGCCTGCATTTTCTCGGCGGTACCTTACGCCGGGGAATTGATGAAG
>JAZQAE010000164.1:0-10834 GCA_045544995.1 Eubacteriales bacterium | reverse complement strand
AAACCGATAGGTTTCATATCACTTTCGCAAAGCGAAAATATCACGCTGACTTTAGTCAGCATATCACTTATCAGACAAAAAGAAAGAGAAGACTCGTTATGATACGAATCTTCTCTTTTCTGTTGTTAGTGGGTTTGGGCTACTGCCCAAGTGCATTTGTACTTACAAATACAATGCTGGTTCTTAACTGAATTTGAAAGAATTTTATTTTCTCCGATAAGAACAACACACTTTTGCCCATCTGCTTTTAATATTCAATTATCTGCTTTCTATATTTTTCTAAAAAATTCGACTTTGCTTGATTTAAAATTTCATTATCTATCTTCGGATAAATACATTCCATGCACATGCCCAAATTATTAATACTGATTTTCTCTATGGTACAGACCCCCTCGTCTTGATAAATGCAAAAGTCATTCTCACAGTTCATATCCATGTTCTTCCATCACGTAATGCCATAAAAATTATAACATTTCCTTCGAGATTACGCAAGTGCGTATACGCAGAAATGTATTTTTAAATACAATGTTTTTGAGGTGAGAATGATGAGCGTCAAAGATGCCGTTGCCATAAGATTCAAAAATCTTTGTGACGAAAGAAAAATCAAGATAAACGAATTAGCAAATAGATCCGGTGTTACACCGTCAACCGCCTACAGTATGATGGATACCAAGAGACGTGATATTTCCATCGTTACCATCAAGAAATTTTGCGATGGCTTAGACATTACGTTAGGAGAATTCTTTTCCACACCGGAATTTGATACCTTAGAGCAAGAAATCAAATAAACGGAAGCATTATAATGCATAAATACCGCAGAAAGTTAGACAAAACGGAGCGCATTGGCCAGATCATCGTCGCAGTGACTGCGCTTTTAAACCTACCTTCTTCAATCATTTATCTGATCGCCGATTTCTGCCTGTCTGCTCCTACTGTTCAGTAAACCGGTCAAAGAATTCTTATACCGACAAATGAATGGGTAACCAAGAAAGTCAAACTGCCGCCTGCATAGGGCGGCAGTTTTTTACATATATTAAAGAAAACTCTATCAACAAAGGAGTGTTCTTTATGAAAAACAGACCGATCTTAACCATTTTAGTAAGTATCGCCATCGCCGAAGGCGTGGGAATCCTTTCCGGCTTTCTCTCCGGCGACATCGGTGCCGTCTACCAAAACCTCAATCAACCGCCTCTCGCACCGCCGGGGATCGTCTTTCCCATCGCCTGGGGCATTCTTTACGCCCTGATGGGGATCGCTGCCGGGTTGATCTACCTCAACCGAGGAGACACCCAAACCCGAGAGCAAGCCTTGATCTACTACGGCGCACAATTGGCGGTCAACTTTTCCTGGAGCATTATTTTCTTCCGCTTCCGAGCTTTTTGGCTGGGCGTGGTTATTATTCTGATTTTGGATCTTTTGGTCTTTTTGACCTGGCGTTATTTTTCAAGACTCAGCAAGGCGGCTGGCTGGCTCCTGGTTCCCTATCTGATCTGGCTCCTCTATGCCACCTATCTGACCATCGGTATTTTCTTTTTGAACTGAGCCTTTTTATAGACAATCAAAAAGCAATATGTTATACTAAAAATAGAGGTGAAACAATGCTGGACGTCAATTTATATTCTCAATATATAACAGAGTTTTTGGAGAAAGCAAAAGGCAAAATCCTCCTGCACGTCTCCGATACCCAAACGGATCAGTTCCCGGCGCTCCGTGCCTTATTGGCTGAGGTTCGCCCAGCCTTGATCCTTCATACCGGCGACTGTGCCGATGAATTCAAGGTGGGGCGTCTGGAGGCGGATCGCCCCGGTTACGAAGCCGGCCTGAAAGCCTTGATGGAACTTCTCCATGAGGCAAATTGTCCGCTTCTTTTCACCTCCGGCAATAACGACGATCTGAACCTCATCGCACGGGATGAACGGGTAACCATCGCCCCCAACCATTCGGTCGTGGAATGCCACGGCGTCCGTTTTTTGCTGGATCACTATCCCATCACCGACGCCGAAGCAGTCGACTTTGCCCTTTCGGGTCATACCGGAAAATTTGACTTCCACTATCCCCCGACGGATACTGACGGAGAAGCGATCTACTTAAACGGAATGTTTTATTGGACGCTGATCGACAGCGAGACCAAAAAATTCCTACGGATCCCTGTCCGGAAGGAGCTATCCATTCAAGAGACCGCTAAAGATGGACTTCGGTTTCGTCAGTTCGGCACCCGTACATATCGGTTTCCACCGAAGAAAACCTGGTATCTGACCCAAATGCATCTCCATGCCGGCCACGAAAACTTTTCCAGTATCCGTTCCCATGCGGCGGAGGCAAAACGTCTGGGCTACAACGGCCTATTTATCACCGAGCATGACCTTAGAATGAACCGCCCCATCCAGTGCATCGAGCAATTCTGTCTGACTGCGCCGGGCGATGCCCTTCGAGAGGACGGCAAGGCCGGCTGGTACTTAGACGACACAACCCCTGCCCGCAGCGTTGCGGACGGTGAAGGATATGCCCTCCAACTGCTTCCCGGCGAACGTGCTTTTTTTGCCAGTGCCGGCAAAAAGCATCAAGCCTCCCTCTTTTCGGATTTTTCCGTCACCTTAGAGATGAAGTCGGCAAAAAGCACTGCGCTTTTGATCGACTTTACTCTCTCCCAGCGTCCGGACCTTACTCAGCAACATCTGGTCTATGGATTAAACACAAAAACCGATGCAGAATGGTTTAAGGCCATCGACTGGGCAGAGAATGGGGTCTATACCTTCCATCTTTCTGCAGACGCCCTGCTTTTTGACCCTGTTTTCGGCTTGGATAACGCCTTTCTGACCGTCACGGTCGCCTCCATCGACGGGGAAGTGCTGGTACGGGAACTGCGCACCACCAGGAAATACATTGGCGAGGACGTGCGCAAACGGCAAAAGACCCTGGGCAAGACCCTTGCCAAAGAACTGAAGATCGCTATCCATTCCGGCTTTGAGCTGACCCTCGGCCACCACCGCAACTGTTTTTCCGCCCACGTGCCGGTCATCAACTATGAAGAAGCCGGCTATACGGAGAACGAAAAAAACGGTGCTGCCTACCTACGCAATAAAGACGCCACCTTTGCCTATAACCATATGTTCCAGGAATACAAAAACGCCCCCGAAGAGGAGCATGAAGCCATCATTCAAAAGGTCATTGACCTGGGCATACGCACCCAATTTGACGGTGCCCAGCTCTTAGAGGTCGGCTTCCCCAAAAAGAAACTGGGCTTTTCCTTAGAAGAGCATCTTCGGGTCTGGGACGCCCTGGGAACCAACGGAGTACGACTGGTCGGCTACGGAGACAGCGACAGCCACAATTCCGCCACCGGCTGGGAACACGGCAACTGCTTTGGCAGTTGGATCCTGGCAGAAACCAACACCCAAGAGGCCATCGGGCGCTCCTTGCGTGCGGGTAAAGTCTGCTTTGGTAACCCCAATTACTGGAAAGCCGACTGGGATTTTTCCATCGGCTCTGCCGCCATCGGCGAGACACTTTCTGCCGAGACCGCCACCACTTCCATCCATTTTGAAAAGCTGACCGCCCCCTGCGAATTGCGGATCATCTCCTGCGGAGAACTCCTGCACCGGGAGACGATGGAGCAGGAAACCTTTGAGTGTCAGTTACCCCTCTCCCGAGGAGATCACGATTGTTGTCCGGTACGATTGGAGGTATGGTCTATGGACGGACGTCCGCTCTTCTTTACCAATCCCATCTATTTGATTAAATAAAAAAGGACGCTTGAAGCGTCCTTTTTATTTTTTCGGCACTCTATTTCAAAATCTTAATCTGACCGATCAAGGGCAGTTCTTTCATCTCGCCCTTGGCTGCGCTGACGATCCCCATGATCGCCAAAACCAGGATGGCAACACCCAAAACGCCGCCGACCAGCCCTCCGAGAATTCCCAGCAATCCTTCCATCGCCCCGAGCACGGTGCAGATCGCATCAGCGATCAAAAGCACCAGACCCTGATTGGCATGGAACCGTGCATAAGCCGAATTCTTGGGTGCTGCGAAGATGGTCACCAGTAATAAAATTCCAAGATATGCCAGGATGCCGTAGACCTTATTCTCTTTTGCATCCTGCTCCAAATTGCTCTGGACGGTTGCCCCTTTTTCTTGCCCGCAATTAGGGCAGAAGCGGGTATCTTCCGCCAGTTCAGCGCCACATTTCGTACAAAAAGCCATGATAATACCTCCTTATTTTCCTAAAACCGTCTGCATGATCTCCTGTTTGCAGGGAACCATCGACGTCTTCATATAGTCTGCAATAAAGGGAGTGAGAATATCATAACCGGAAGAACTGGGATGGATATAGTCGGTGGTATTGATCAAGGTATCCATCTTCAATTGCTTGGTGATCTCCTCATGGTTATACATATCGAAATAGGTGATCCCCCATTTATCACAGATCTGTTTTGCCAACTCATTATATTCCGTCATGTTTGCAACGGTGCCCTTTTGGCAGGCCGGCGCTTTAAAGTTCACCAGATAGCCGATGGAAGCGTTATCGCCGTAATGAAGAATGGCGTTATAGATCAGCAGTTCCAATCCGCCGCCGAAAGTGGCAGGATCGAAGGTCTTGGGATCGAAGCCATCCGTCATGATACCCACGTCCACCAAGGACCAAGCATCATTGACACCGCCGTGCAATACCACGTAGTCGTACTGCTCGGTCTTTTTCTCCAAAAGCTGGGTCAACACGGTTCCCTGCTTCCGCTTATTGGAAACGGAAACGCCGCTCTTACCGTTATTGACGGCGTTCATGCCGTAGGTATCGGCGATCCGACGGGGCCAACCTCTCATCCCGTCCATCTTTTCGTCCCGGGTGGCGATACAGATGGAGGCAACACTGCTCTGATAGAGATTGGCCAATTCTTCCTCTTGGGGAGTGGTTACTGTATTTTCTTCCGGTTGCTCTACCGGCTTTTCTTCTTCCTTGGAGGGTTCATCCTTCGGTTGCTCGGTAGGCTTTTGTGGTTCCTCTTCTTTTTCCGGAGTGGTGGAAGGGGTTTCGTCCTGCCCTTCCTCAAAGGTTCCGGCAAAGGCTTCCTCTTCCGGCACGTCGGTTCCGCATCCGGTCAAAAGCCCCCATGCCATCACCAAGATCAACAGAATCGATGTCATTCTTTTCATCGTATTCTTCCTCACTTAATTTTATTCAGATCGTAAGGTGTCGTCTGGTAAACAAAGTAATTCAGCCAATTGCTATACAGCAGATTCGCACAGGAGCGCCAGGTCACCAAGGGCTTCTTTCTGGGATCGTCGCCGGGGAAGTAGTTTACCGGGATCTTGATGGGTTTCCCTTGGGACAGATCACGCTGATACTCATTATTCAGCGTCATGGCGTCATATTCGGAATGACCGGTAATAAAGATCTGTTTGCCTTTCTTGGTGGTCACCGCATAGACGCCCGCCTCCTGGGAAGAGGCCAGGATCTTCAGGTTCGGCACCGCCTCAATGTCCTCCCGGCGGACGGTGGTATGACGGGAATGAGGAACCATAAAGATATCGTCAAACCCACGAAACAGCATCGATCTCTTATAATCCATTTTATGAGGGAAGATGCCAAACATCTTCTCCGGCAAGGGCTGCTTATCAATGCCGTAGTGATAATACAATCCGGCCTGTGCGCCCCAGCAGATATGGAAGGTGCTATGGACGTGGGTCTTGCTCCACTCCATGATCTCGCAAAGTTCTTCCCAGTATTCCACCTCTTCAAAGGGCATCTGCTCCACCGGCGCACCGGTGATGATCATCCCGTCGAAATTGCGGTGCTTTACTTCATCAAAGGTCTTATAAAAAGCCAACATATGCTCCGCCGGCGTATTTTTAGACTCATGGGATTTGGTATGGATCAGTTCCAGCTCCACCTGCAACGGCGTGTTTCCCAAAAGGCGGGAAAGCTGGGTCTCCGTCTCGATCTTTTTCGGCATGAGGTTGAGGAGCAGGATCTGCAAAGGACGGATCTCCTGCACTTCTGCCCGTTGCTCTTTCATGACGAAGATATTTTCTTTTTGCAACGTCTCTGCCGCCGGCAGACCGTTGGGAATTTTAATCGGCATCCGATCTTTCCCCTTTCAATCAAACTGATTTCAGTGCATTTTCAATATCGGCGATCAGATCGTCCGCATTCTCCAGACCGACAGACAGCCGGACCAGATCACCAGGAACACCGGCGGCGATGAGTTCTTCATCACTCATCTGACGATGGGTGGCGGTAGCCGGATGCAGGCAGCAGCTTCTGGCATCTGCCACGTGGGTCTCGATGGCGGCGATCTTCAAGCCTTTCATAAACTCGGCGGCAGCGGCCTTTCCGCCCTTCACGCCGAAGCTGATGACACCGCAGCTACCGTTCGGCAGGTACTTTTCTGCCCGCTCATGCTCCGGATCACCGGGAAGACCGGGGAACCGAACCCAGCCCACCTTGGGGTGGTTGCTGAGATACTCTGCAATCTTCTGAGCGTTCTCGCAATGGCGAGCCATCCGCACATGCAGGCTCTCCAATCCCAAGTTCAGAAGATAAGCGCTCTGGGGAGACTGTACGCAACCCAGATCCCGCATCAGCTGTGCCGTAGCTTTGGTGATATAAGCCCCCTCCAGGCCAAACCGTTCGGTATAGGTCACGCCGTGATAGCTATCATCCGGGGTGCAAAGACCGGGAAACTTCTCCGGATACTTGGTCCAGTCGAATTTACCGGAATCTACGATACATCCGCCCACGGCAGAGCCATGGCCGTCCATGTATTTAGTGGTAGAATGGGTCACGATATCAGCGCCCCACTCGATGGGACGGCAGTTTACGGGGGTGGCAAAGGTATTATCAATAATCAAGGGAACGCCATGGGCATGAGCCGCCTTGGCATACCGCTCGATATCCAGCACGTTCAAAGCCGGATTGGCAATGGTCTCCCCAAAGACCGCCTTGGTATTGGGACGGAAGGCTGCCTCCAGCTCCTCGTCGGAACAATCGGGTGCCACAAAGGTAAATTCAATGCCCATCCGCTTCATGGTGACGGCAAAGAGATTATAGGTGCCGCCGTAAATGGCGGAGCTTGCTACCACGTGATCCCCCATGCCGGCAATATTAAAGACCGCAAAGAAGGATGCCGCCTGACCGGAGCCGGTCAGCATGGCGGCAGAACCGCCCTCCAGTTCACAGATCTTGGCCGCTACCGTATCGCAGGTGGGATTCTGCAGTCTGGAATAGAAATAACCGCTGGCCTCCAGGTCAAAAAGTTTACCCATATCTTCACTGGTGGCATATTTAAAGGTGGTGCTCTGAATGATGGGCACCTGCCGGGGTTCGCCGTTCCCGGGAGTATATCCGCCCTGCACGCATTTAGTCTCGATCTTAAAGTTACTCATATTAAACCTCCTGAAATAAAAAAGTCTCAAGGAGCCATCCTTGAGACGAAAAATTTCCGCGTTACCACTCAAATTGCAGAGGGACCCCTCTGCCACTCAAACACTTTAACGCAGTGCTACGAAAACGCCCTACCGATCACTCCTCGAACGTCTCGGCTCCGAAGCCATAGGCTCTTTGCTTTTCCTGCTTGCAGACTCGCACCTGCCGTCTGCTCTCTGGGGCGCAGGGGGAAAACACAGCCCTCTTCATCTCAGCCTTTTTATATAGGTATTATAACAATAGTATTTTCATTTGTCAACCTGGAAAAGGAGCCGATTTGTATAGTATTGTATCCTTTTTGCCATTGTATTTATTCTAAAAATGTAGTATGATAAGGAAAACATTCTATGGAGGTTTCGAATCAATGCGTATCGGAAAAATCAATGAACTTTTAAACGATATCTCTTACCGGCTGACCCTGGCCGAAAGAGAAACTCCCGTCACCGCCGTCCAGGATGGCAATCCTCTTAAAGGTGAAACGCTGTACGTGGAATGGGGTTCCCTTTGGAATATGGGGCTGGATCTTCATATCACCTTACCGGAAGAGGTATTTTTAGACCGGCTCACGATGGAGATCGGCGCTAAGACGGCCCTCACCAAGGTCACCCTTTTGAATGAGCAAGGCGCTCAGGCCTCCTATTCCGCCGAAACCGGAAAGACCATCTCCGCAGAGACGATTACGCTGGAAGCCGCTTCCCTTTGCCGGGAGTTGACCCTGCGAATCGAGGGGGACTATTCCGATCTGGAGTTAAAAAAGATCATCCTCTACGGTGCCATCCGAGACGAACTGGATCTCTTCCCCACCCCGGACTTCAAATCTCCGGTCGGCAAGACGATTTCCGCCTCTCTGTTCCATGGCATCTCTTCTGAAACACCGCTCAGCGCAAAAGCCGAAACCGTCCTCATGGAAAAATATGCCGAAGAGACCGGCATCACCCTCCAAAAAGAAACCAAGGGCATGATCGTCTTTGCCGAGGACAAGGCAATCGCACGGGAGGGCTTCGCCCTTTCCGTCCGTGAGACCGGCATCCGCATCACCGCCGCCGATGAGCGGGGCTTTATCATGGGTGCGGAGACCCTCATCAAATTGCTGGACGACGGCAATCTCAAAGAATGTGACATCAAAGATGCGCCCCGTCATCCCTTCCGTGGCGTTCATCTCTATATCCCCGGCGCAGAGCATATGGAATTTACCAAACGGTTGGTGAAATATCTCTTCTCCCCCATGGGCTATAACGCCATCATCATGGAAGTGGCCGGCGGAATGAAATTCGACTCCCATCCCCTCATCAATGAGAAGATGGAAGAGGCGGTAGAAAAAGGGCTCCGAGGCGAGTGGCCCATCTTCCCCCACGGCTCTGTGGCCGAAGGGAAGGCGGTGGAAAAAGCCGTCCTCAAAGATCTTATTTCTTATATTCGTGGCTATGGCATCGAGGTCATTCCGGAGATCCAAAGCTTGGGGCACGTCCAGTTTATGACCCAGGCCTATCCGGAGATCGCAGAGATCCCCGAACAAGAAGACAGCGAAGTCAAAGACACCCGGGGCGAAGATGCCCGTCCTGCCACCTTCTATAAGCATTGTTACTGCCCCTCCAATCCCCGCTCCTATGAGATCTTATTTGATCTGATCGACGAGATCGTGGAGGTTTTTGAACCCCGTGAATACGTCCATATGGGGCACGATGAGGTCTATGAGTTCGGGGTCTGCAAGGTATGCAAGGAGAAAAACGCCGCCGAGCTATTCGCTTCCGACATCAATAAGATCTATGATTATCTCAAGAAAAAAGGGCTCAAAATGATGATCTGGGCGGATATGCTCCAGTTGGGCTCCAAGCGCAACTATCAGACTCCGCCCGCCATTGATATGATCCCCAAGGACATCGTCCTTTTGGACTTCGTCTGGTATTTCCATCTGAAAGACGATATCGAAGACCGTCTGCTGGATCATGGATTTAAAGTCGCCATGGGCAACCTCTATTCCAGCCATTATCCCCGGTACTGCACCCGCAGCCGGAAGGAAGGCATGATCGGCGGTCAGATCTCCGCATGGGTCAAGGTCAATCCCGAGCTCCAGGCGCAGGAAGGAAAATTCTACGATTACTTCCTCACCGCCGAGATGCTGATGTCCGACGATTACCGTCCGGAATACACCCATGTCTATGACCGGATGATCTCCCGAATGATGCCCATCTTACGGGAAAAGATCGAAGGGGTCTCTTATCCCTCCCATCAGAAGGACGCCAAGATGCAAGTCCTCTTGGAACAGCCCTTTACCAACGCCCCTGAAAAGGAAATAACCGTCGGTCAAAAGGCCAAAAGCGTCCTTTTACAGCATACCCTACTTCGCAAGCTCCCCAAAGAACCTTGGAAACCGGGTGCTCTCGTAGGAGAATATCTCCTCACCTATGAGGATGGCACCGTGGAACGGCTCCCTTTGCAGATGGGTAAAAACATCGCCCATTGGAACCGCCGTCAGCATGAGCCCACCCCCCATCAGCTCTATCGCCATACCGGCTACATGACGGTTTATTATTGCGAGGGGATCCATAGCAAGACCCCCGACGGCGAAAACGTCTGCCTCTATCAGACGGAGGTCCTCACCGATCCCTCCAAGACCCTGCGTTCCATCGCTTTGACCGAAACAGGGGACGCTCCCATCGCCCTTTGCAAGATCGCTTTGGTGAAGGCTTAAGATGGAAAAAATATTATTACATATTTGTTGCGCCCCCTGTTCGGTGGCCTGTATTCAGCAGTTGAGAGCGAAAGGGATCGAACCCACCGGCTTTTGGTATAATCCCAATATCCATCCCTACCAGGAATATAAAGCCCGGCGGGACACCCTCATCGACTATGCAAAATCCATTGATCTGGATCTGATCGTCCGGGACGAATACGGGCTCAAAAAATTTACCCAAGCCGTCTCCGGAAACATCGAAAAACGGTGCGGGTACTGCTACGCTGTCCGGTTTGAAGAAGCGGCAAAGACCGCTAAGGAGCAAGGCTTCCCCGCCTTTGCCACCACCCTCACCGTCTCCCCCTATCAGGATCATGAACTGATCTTTACCATCGGTAAAAAAGCCGGTGAAAAGTACGGCGTGGAATTCCTGCCCTACGACTTCTCCCCCAAATTCCGGGAAGGTCAGGCAGAGGCGAGAGAACTCGGCATGTATATGCAAAAATACTGCGGCTGTATCTACTCCGAAGAAGACCGCTACCAAAAACAGATCGAAAAGGATCAAAAGAGATTTCAATAAAAAAGTGCGACCCATAGGGTTGAAATAGTCAATAGTTTGTAGACACAAAAAAATCAAGCTGCCAGTTCAATCCTGTATTGGACTGGCGGTTTTCTTTTTAGTTTGCGAACAGGTCTTATGTAATTAAAATAGTAAATGGTATCTGCAACCACTTTGTGTA
>JAZQAE010000163.1:0-22370 GCA_045544995.1 Eubacteriales bacterium | reverse complement strand
ACACAAAGTGGTTGCAGATACCATTTACTATTTTAATTACATAAGACCTGTTCGCAAACTAAAAAGAAAACCGCCAGTCCAATACAGGATTGAACTGGCAGCTTGATTTTTTTGTGTCTACAAACTATTGACTATTTCAGTATTACCATGCGCTTTTTGTTTTTCTTGAAATTATTTTATACTTATGATACTCTTTAATTATAAAGGGGAAAAGGAGTGTGAATGATGAAACGTGCACAATTCAAATCATGGTTTGACACTTTCTATAATAGGACATATTCCGGTGCCATGGCTTATTGTATGGCCAAGACCGGTGATTTTATGAATGCGGAAGATTTATTGGCAGACGCCTACTATACATTTTACAAACATGCCGTTAAAAGCAAAGACGAAATCAAAGAGCCGGATCGCTATTTTTTTAAGGTTTTAAAGAATCGGATCTCTAAGTATTGGAAAAAACACCGAAAAGATCTGCGCTTTTCGGAAATTGAAGAAAACGGCATCCAATATGAAGAACTTTTACAAACGGAACTGGATCTTACCCCTGAGATGGCGATGAAGCGGATGCTTTTGCAAGATATTTTAGAGTATGTATCAAAGCTTCCGGCACCGATGCGCCGTGCATTTGCCATGCATTTTTATTTGGGAAAAACAATTGAAGAAATTGCGGCTGAACTGAACGTTTCGGTTTCGTCTGCACGCAACTACATCTATCGAACCTTAAAGCAAATTCGCGAAAACTTCCTCGAAGAATATGAATAACGGAAAGGAGTACTGCAGTCTATGAAATTCAGAGATCTTTTAAAGTTAAATCAAGATGGATTGCTCCCCAATGGGGAACGTGTGTATAAACGGATCATGAAGCGGCGTGCAAGGCCGGCAAAAATTGCGGCTTTTGTGATGTCTTCCTGTGCTGTTTTGACCATTGGCGTATTCCTTGGTATATCAATGTTGGGGCGTGCCGGTGAACAAGAGGTTCCCATCGTTACCGGTGCAGTCAATGTCATCAATTCTATAGAAGCGATCGCTAAAACCGGGCTTGGAGTAAAGACTGCTACGGCTCTTGAGATCAAAACCAGTGAAGAGGTGGAACTCAAGGAATTGAAAGCACGTCTTGCAGTGAGCCCGGAAGCAAAGTTTAATCTTAAAAAGACTGGTGCGTGTGCATATGAAATGCACTTTGAAGATGAATTGCAAGAAGATACGTTGTATAACGTTGAGGCTATCTATAACGGAAAAGCGGTGTATCGCTGGGCTTTCCAGACGGAATCTGTCTTTAAAGTGACTTCGGCAATCCCGGAAGGAGAGAGTCACGTTGCTTCTGATACGGCAATCGAAGTGACTTTTTCTCATGCAGATGTTCGTGGATTTGAATCTGCTTTTGAGATTACGCCAAAGGTGGAGGGCAGTTTCGAGCACTATGGACGGACTTGGGCTTTCGTGCCGGCTGTGCCGTTGGAGTCGTCGGTGGTTTATACTGTTAAGATTAAAAAAGATATCATAGGACCCGATGGGGCCGGATTGAATGAGGATTATCAGTTCTCATTCAATACAGCGGCAGAGGGATCTTATGCCTATTTAATCTATCAGCAAAATCAAGCGGCCGATACTTTTTTAGCCAACGAGAGTCCCATTGCGGCAATTTGCTATAACCAAGCGGATGTTTCTTCGGCAGAGGTGAAAGTCTATTCTTTCGGTGGAAGTAGAGCGTATACAGAGGCCTACAAACAATATGTACGTAATGGATGGGTCTCATCGGAGATTTGCAGTGCGGAAGCTACTCTTTTCCGGGAATTTAAAACGACACCGGCTTTGACAAAGGATTACAATAACGTTTATGAACAAGCTGCATTTATTAACTATCCCGAGCCGTTACCATTAGGATATTATTATGCAGAGATTCAAATAGGCGGTTATAAGGTTTATCAACTGTTGCAGAGCACGACTCTATCGGTTTATACAATTACGACGAATGGGGATTATACGGTTTGGGTCAATGATACCGAAACCGGTGAAGCGATTTCTAATCGAAAAGTGACGTTAGATGGTTTTCGTGACGGAAAAACCAATCGTGTAGGCGTGGTGAATTTTAAGGGTGCAGATACAACGGAACGAGTGCGTGTTCTGCAGGTTGAAAATGGAGATTATCCGTATATTGCCATCTTAAACGGGGATGGAACTGACCGGGAGGTCTCACTGAAAAATGAGTATTATTCCTTTGTGACCACCGGAAGCAATCTGTATCGCGCTACTGATACGGCAAAGATCTTTGGTACCATTTTACCCCGAAAGTCTTCCGGAAAAGTTCCGAAGACAGTCGTCTTGCGGTGCAATGCAGTAGACGACGAAATGGAGATTGAAGTTTCTAAAAATGGTGTTTTTACCGCTGAGATCCCGTTGAAAAATACAGCGTCAACCTATGGAAACGTTGATCTTTATTTAGATGGGGTTTATCTTTCTTCTGCCTATTTTACCATAGTGGACTATCAGTTGCCCGTTTACCAGGTTTCTGTGACAACCGATCGTATGGCTTATCGCATCGGGGAAAGTATTCAATATACAGCGTGTGTGACCTATATGGATGGAACGCCTGCATCCGGCATTCCTGTCTCGTCCGGAAATCGAGATCTCTTTGGCGTGACCGATGAAAACGGATGCATAATCGGCAGTTTTCCGGCGGAAAAGCAAAACGTTGGGAATTATTTCGTAAATAATGGGCCGGAGGTGCAAACTTTAGACTTCTCTGTTGATAACGGAACGGATGAGTATTACGGTGGCTCTGCAGGATACTTAGTATTTGAAGGTGCGGAATTTATCTCTTCCGATTATGCAGACGGTGCATTGACGGTTCAGGCCCAGCAAGTGAATTTTGAGTTAGCTAATCAAATAGACCGGGATCGTGTATATATTGATGCATATGACGAAACGGTATATTTGGGGGCTCCGACTTCGGTTTTGCTGAAAGGGGAACTCCATGAGATCTCATATCAGAAAAAGCCGGCAGGAACCACCTATGATCCTATCAATAAAAAGGTCATTTATGCTTGGCAATACGAAGAGATCGACACAAAGATCCGTGATCTTGAAGTGACAGTTACGGACGGCAAAGGCAGTTTGGAACTCCCAGAGAAACCGGACGCAAATCGTACCTATTACGTATTGTTGCGGTCTGATACGGGAACAATTCAATGTTATTTAACAGATTACAATTATACCGGCGGTAACCGTAACACCTACAATATGACGGCAAATCGTTCCAGCGTGGATATTGGCGAGAGCGTCGAACTGATGGTGCGGGATGGGGCGAACAACGAAGCGATTTCCGGTGGAAGCGTTTTATATACCGCCGTTTCCGGAGAGTTGATTGAGTCCCTCCATGGATCGGCAGGAAAGTTTGAACTGAAGTTTAAGAGTGAATATGCGCCTGACGTCATGCTCTATGGAGCTTATTTCGACGGAAAACACGTTTATGATCTTGGGTGTCAATGGTTGGAATACGATCTGGAACATGCCAGGCTTTCCATTGAAATGGAAAAAGACCAATTACAATACCGTCCCGGCGATCCGGTTACGTTAAAGTTCAAGGTCACGGATCAAAACGGGAAACCGGTGAAATCTACGCTGAATATCAGTGTGATAGATCGCGCATTATATTTGATCGGCGGACAGCCGGAAGAACCGCTTTACAGTCTCTATGGCTCCAGATGTTTTAGTACACAGGTTTATACCACGGTGTCACATCGGGAGTTTATGCCGGGCAATCCGTTATATGGCGAAGGCGGTGGCGGGGGAGAACCCAGTCGTGGCGATTTTGAAGATACCCCGTATTTTGAAACCATCACTACTAATCGAGACGGCGAAGCGACGGTGACCTTTAACTTGCCGGACTCTTTGACGGAATGGAAAGTGGTCGCCCGTGCCGTTTCTGAAACAGTTCAGGCCGGCATGGATGTCTTTTCCTTGCGCTCCACGCAGGAATATTTTGCTCACGTGTCCATGAGTGATACAATTAAAACGACCGATGACTGTACAATTGCCGTTAAAGCGGATGGAATCAAGCATCCGATGGATTCCAAAACGCAAGTGAAAGTGGGAATTACAGATCGGGACGGCAATGAAATTGAAACTTTGACCGGAACGACGGAGAAGGGAAAGTATCTTTATTTGAATTTTGGAAACCTGCAAGAGGGCGTATATACAGCCTATATTCAGGCAGAATGCGGCGCTCTTTCAGATGGACTTATCAAAGTGTTTGAAGTCCATCAGACCCAGTCGGCGGTTTGGGTTCACCATCAAGAGGAAGTTGCCGATGGATTGGCGCTGGAATTACATCCGAAACGTGGAAACGTCGTATTAACCGTGACGGATATAAACCGTGCATTCTGGCAACAGGTAATGGCAAGATTGCGGAGCAACGCCGGGAGACGAATTGATCAAGTTCTGGGCCAGTATCTGGCGGATGAATTCTATAGTTCCGGGCGGTGGATGGATCCGGAAAGTCTTGATTTTTCCGTGGTTCGTTCTTATATGGATCATAGCGGTGTGAAACTGTTCCAAGATCAAGATGTTTCAGATCTTCGGGTATCTGCAAAATTGGCGGCAGTCGCATTGGATTTTTGCGATCCTGAAGTGTTGAAAGGTTTATTTGAACAGTATTTGAATGATCGGTATGCTGCTCGCATTGACGTTTTGATCGCTTATTTCGGATTGTCTTCCTTGGGCGAACCGGTACTGGGAGATCTGCAGAATATTTATGCGGTTGAGGCGGATCTAAGCTTGGAAGAGGCATCTTATTTGGCGTTGGCATTCGCCTACGCCGGTGATTATGATACGGCAACCTATTTATATGAAACGAAATTGAAGCCCTGTCTTGTGACTGAAAATGGGAAGACGTGGGCCTCTATTGACGGATCGGTAGAGGAGGATCTGACCGGATGCTGTGCTCTTTTGAGTAATCGGTTGAATCAGGCGGAAAGTGAAGGATTAATCTCCTTTATCGTTGATACCGATACGTCCTACACTTTATTGAACCTCGAATTGATCTCCTATCTGAATGATCGTACACCGGAACTCTCCGGAGAGAATAAAGTGACGATTGCAACGGGAGATGGACGTAATGAGACGTATACCTATCTAAAGATGGGGGAATTAGTATTAAATCTTTCTCCTGCGCAGGCATCCAAACTCAGAGTATCGGATTCTCAAGGGCAGTCGGTGGTTAGCTATGCATACAGCGGAACGGTCGAAGACTTGAAAAACCTGGGGCAAGTAAATGGTTCAATGGGATTTGAATGTCAAGATGAACTTTCCTTAGGGGAAGAAACAGAATTACTGATCTCTGTTGAGGTGCCGGAAAGCTATGAATTGCCGATGCTGGATCTGGTGTTGCCTGCCGGTGTGCGTTTTGAAACTGGTTTTGTTTATGCCGGAGAGTGGGAACACAGCATTTCATCGGGATATGATCGGCGTAAAATCACCGTTCCTTTACAAAAAGGAAGCAATACCGTCTCCATCTGGATTCGAGGTGCAATGCCCGGACAGTATGAATTTGAACCTGCTGTCGTGACCAATGCAAACAATCACCACTATATTGCTACGGAGTCTTTTTGGATTTCCGTTGCAGGGACTTGACAAATAGGTTAAATCAAGATAAAATGATTTAAATGCAGAGGCAATTTTAACATCAATTAAGACCTCTGCTCCCGTGGGGAGCAGAGGTCTTTTCATTAGAAGGAGAAAACAATGAAGATTTACGAAGAATTAGTGGCCCGTGGCTTAATTGCTCAGGTGACGGATGAAGACGGCATCCGGGAAATGATCAACAACGGAAAGGCTACTTTTTACATTGGCTTTGATCCTACGGCAGATAGTCTGCACGTGGGCCACTTTATGGCTCTTTGCCTGATGAAGAGATTGCAGATGGCAGGAAACCGCCCCATCGCTTTGATTGGCGGCGGTACTGCTATGATCGGCGATCCTTCCGGACGTACCGATATGCGTTCCATGATGACCAAGGAGACCATTCAGCATAACTGTGACTGTTTTAAAAAGCAGATGGAACGGTTTATCGAATTTGGTGAAGGTAAAGCGCAGATGGTTAATAATGCTGACTGGTTGCTGGATCTGAATTACGTGGACGTTCTGCGTGAGGTGGGCGCCTGCTTCTCTGTCAATAATATGCTTCGTGCCGAATGCTATAAGCAGAGAATGGAGAAGGGTCTTTCCTTCCTGGAGTTCAACTACATGATTATGCAGTCCTACGACTTCTATCATCTCTTCCAGCACTACGGATGTAACATGCAGTTCGGCGGAAACGACCAGTGGAGCAATATGCTGGGCGGTACTGAATTGATCCGCCGTAAGCTGGGCAAGGACGCTCATGCTATGACCATCACCCTTCTCTTGACCAGTGAGGGTAAAAAGATGGGTAAGACTGCCGGCGGTGCAGTCTGGCTGGATCCCAATAAGACTTCTCCCTTTGATTTCTATCAGTATTGGAGAAACGTCAATGATGCAGACGTTTTAAAATGTATCCGGATGCTGACCTTCCTGCCTTTGGAGCAGATCGATGAAATGGACAATTGGGAAGGCAGTCAGTTGAATAAGGCGAAAGAGATCCTGGCCTATGAGCTGACTAAGCTGGTTCATGGTGAAGAAGAGGCGCAAAAAGCCGAGGCCAGCGCAAAGGCGTTGTTTGGTTCCGGTAGTGCGGAAAATATGCCCACTTATGAAGTACAGGACGAAGACTATAATGAGGGCACTGTTGATCTGATTACCCTTTTGGTTAAGAGCGGTTTGGTGCCTTCTCGTTCTGAGGGACGCCGTGCCATTGAGCAAGGCGGTGTCAGTGTAGACGGAGAGAAGATCGCCGATCTTAAAAAGGTTTACACCAAAGAGCAGATCGACACCGGCTTCGTCTTGAAGCGCGGTAAGAAGAAGTTTGTTCGCATTGCGGGAAAATAATGGCTAAAGATACGAAAACCAATGCCATGCGCATCCTGGAGCAGAAGGGGATTGATTTTAAGGTAAATCTCTATACTTGCGATGAGTTTATTGATGCGGTTCACGTGGCAGACCAATTGGGTCAAGATTACGATTCTTCCTTCAAGACGTTGGTTGCGGTGGGAAAGACCGGCGCACATTACGTTTTTGTTCTTCCTATCGCTGAAGAATTGGACTTGAAGAAGGCGGCAAAATCTGTCGGTGAAAAGTCTGTTGAGTTAATTCACGTCAAGGAGATCTTTGGTCTGACCGGCTATATTCGTGGCGGATGTACTCCCATTGGCATGAAAAAACAATTTGAAACTGTGATTGACGAAACGGCTCAACTATTCGATGAGATCATTATTAGCGGAGGCCGAATCGGCGCACAGATCATCTTAGACCCCATGGACTTATTAAAGGTAATACCATGTAAATTTGAAGACATTACGTTATAAAAAACAGCCTGCTGTGCAGGCTGTTTTTTATGGTTTGCAACATTTTGGCTGTTAATTTCGTATACAGATAAAGGAGGGATGATAATGAAGAGAATAGGATTGTTTATCATAACGGCAGTTTATATTCTTACTTTGTTTTCTTGCACACCATCAAGAGAGTTGACGGATTTTGATAAGGATTTGAGAACACATGTTAATTTTTCGGCGCAGTACATTCGGACAGGCGGTTACCATGAGACGGAACAATACCCTCAAGTAAGGATCATCGAATCAAAGCGTGAACTGAACGATTATTATACTAAATATAGGGATTACTATCAATTAGATCGTGCAGAGGAATTGAATTTTTTTGAAGCGATCAAGCGCTATGACGATACTTATTTTCGGGAGCGGTTCTTATTGATGGTATTGCTCGAAGAGCCCAGCGGATCAAACCGTCATCGTGTGGAAGAGATTTATCTTCAGGATGATAGGGTGACGGTGAATATAAGCCGGTTGATACCTGAATGGTGTGACGATGATATGGCACTTTGGCATCTTTTAATTGAACCGGAGATAGGAACAAGAATAACGGATGAAGATGCCGTTATGATACGGTTGGAGAGAAAAGAAGCACATGAGTGGATGTGGGATTGAAAAAGGGACTGTAAAAAACATACGTTTTTTACAGTCCCTTTTTCTATTCTTTCACCATTTGCTGATAGTCCAAGTTTTTGAAACCTAAGCGGTAATAGATTTTTTTGGCGGTCTTGTTGTCTGCCGTTACCTCTAAACGGAATCGAGCGGCTGTATCTTCATACAACTTAAAGATCTCACGAAGGGCTTTATCTGCCAGTTTATGTCCTCGAAAATCCGGTGAAACGTATACTTCTTCGATCCAAACGGTCAGTCCGCCGGCTTCATTGGAATAGGTGTGACTCAAAAGACAGTACCCTGCGGTTTTGCGCTCAAATTGGATGATGTAAGCGTTCAAGTCCGGGTCGCCGTCTAACAGTTTTTGGAACGTATTTTCAAAATAAGACTCCGGAACGGAATGAAGAACGCCGGGGGTATGATAAAACTCTTTCATCATGGTGAGCAGTGCATCGTGGTCATCCGGTGCTACGAAGCGGAGCCTTTTACCATCGGGAACAGGACGACGGATGAGATCCGGTCTCATCTTTTTTGTGATTTTAATGGATTCTTCCTGTTTCCATTTTTCGATGAGACGATGATTTCCTTCCATCAACACCGAGGGGACTTCCTTTTCCATCCAAGAGCGGGGGAGAGTATATTGCGGATGTTCCAGAAGACCATTATAGTGACTTTCGTTTTCGTAGGAACTTTCTTCTGCCAAAACGCCGGGAAGCATCCGGGAGATACAGTCGATCAAGACGCAGGCCGGCAGTTCACCGCCGGTGAGGACGTAATCGCCGATAGAGATCTCCTCATCTACGATCTCATCCAGCACCCGTTGGTCAATTCCTTCGTAATGACCGCATAAGACGGCCAGGTGGGGGAGCTTGCTCAGTTCCCGTGCTTTCTTTTGATTCAACACAGTTCCACGGGGAGAGACGTAGACGGTATAGGGTTTTTCTTGGTTTTTTGAAACAATATCCGACCAACAATCATAGATGGGTTGACATTGCATGACCATCCCACCGCCGCCACCACAAGGGTATTCGTCCACTCTGCGATGCTTGTCTTTGGAATAATCCCGGATATTGACGCAATCTACGGATATAATGTTGTTTTTTCTTGCCCGGCCGATGATGCTCTCGCCTAAAATTCGATCGATCATCTCCGGAAATAAGGTCATAACGGTAAATTTCATTCAAATAACCCCTGTAACGGACGAATTTTGATTACTTCTTTTTCTAAATTGATCTCAAGGACCACTTCGTCGATCTTCGGTACCAAGAGCACTCGATCACCGGTAACTTCAAAGACGTCGTTGGCACCGGTTGGAATGATGTCGGTGACTTTTCCGTAAACCTCGCCGGTATCAATATCTTCAACCTGCAGCCCGATAATATCGTCGATGAAGAAACGCCCCTCTTCTAAATCCACTTCTTTTTTATTCAGATAAACGAATTTTCCGACCAGTTTTTCTGCTTCCTCGATTCGCTCAACACCTTTTAAATGAATCAATGCCTGGCCTTTATGAACACGGGCGGCAGTGACCTGGTAGGGCTGATTATCAATATATAATTTTTTTACTTTGCACAAAAAGTCGGCGCTATCACAATAGGGAAAAATACGCATATCACCACGTAAAGCATGGGTGTTGATGATCTTTCCGGCTTGAAGAAGCTCTTTTGACATAAATCGGACCTCCGAATATGGATTTTAAATTATTATACATGATATTTGACAAAAAAACAACAGCTCTGCGAATTTTCACAGAGCTGAAGCATAAATTCCGATTATCGGATCTCAACGACCACTTTTTTCGGCATTTTAAAAGATGCAGATTTTACGATGGAGCGGATTGCTTTTGCAATCTTTCCATGCTTGCCGATTACACGGCCCATATCATCTGCTGCAACATGCAATTCGTACACAATTGCATCCTCGGTTTCAGATTCGGTCACTGTAACAGCTTCCGGTTCTTCAACCAGAGATTGCGCCAGGTAAATAATGAGTTCTTTCATGATACGTCCTCTCGATTAGAGAATTTCCTGCTTCTTCAGCAGAGCTTTAACCGTATCGGTGGGCTGAGCGCCGTTCTTGATCCAAGCCTTAGCCTTTTCGCCGTCGATGGTAACGGTTGCGGGCTCGGTGCAAGGATTATAGGTGCCGATCTCCTCGATAAATCTGCCATCACGGGGATAGCGGGAATCAGCAACAACGATCCGATAGGTGGGGGCCTTCTTAGCTCCAAGTCTTCTTAATCTGATTTTAACTGCCATTCTACATTCACTCCTTTCAAAAATCTCTTATTAAAAACCAAAACCCCGGCGTTTGCCTTTTTTGGATTTCAGTTGTTTAACCATTTTTTGCATTTGATCAAACTGCTTCAGCAGTCGATTGACCATTTCTACGGTGGTACCGCTTCCGGCGGCAATTCTTCTGCGCCGGGAGGCGTTCATCAAAGAGGGATTTTCCCGTTCCTCCGGGGTCATGGAAAGGATGATTGCCTCGGTTCGGGCTAACTGTCTTTCGTCAATCTTAACATCCTTCATTTGCGCCGGATTGACACCGGGCATCATACCAAGGAGGTTTTCCAAGGGGCCCATTTTTTTGATCTGACGCATTTGGTCCAGAAAATCCTGGAGAGTAAACTTGTTTTTACGAAGTTTCTCCTCCAAAGCCAACGCCTCTTTTTCATCGTAAGCTTCCTGCGCTTTATCGATGAGGGAGAGGACGTCGCCCATTCCTAAGATTCTGGAGGCCATGCGATCAGGGTGGAAGGGCTCGATATCAGTGAGTTTTTCACCCACACCGGCGAACTTGATGGGTTTTCCGGTGATATACTTGACGGAAAGGGCGGCACCGCCACGGGTGTCACCGTCCAACTTGGTCAATACAACGCCGTCAATATCCAAAAGGTTATTGAAACTTTCTGCTACGTTAACGGCATCCTGACCGGTCATTGCGTCGACCACCAACAGAATTTCTTGGGGATTGACGGCGGATTTGATGTTTGATAATTCATCCATCAAGGCGTCGTCAATATGCAGACGGCCGGCGGTATCCAAAATCACTAAGTCATTGCCGTATTTTCTGGCATGGGCAATGGCTTCTTTGGCGATCTTGACGGGATTCTTTTCTCCATCGATCTTAAAGACCGGAACTTCGACTCCCTGGCCGACGATCTCTAACTGGGTAATTGCCGCAGGTCGGTAAACGTCGCAGGCGACCAGCAGAGGACGGCGGCCCTTCTTTTTGAAATGTCCGGCAATTTTACCACTTTGGGTCGTTTTACCGGTACCTTGCAAACCAACCATCATTACGATTGTCGGGGGATTGGATGCCATTTTAATGGTTGCTGTCTCGGAGCCCATTAGAGCGGTGAGTTCTTCATTTACGATCTTCACAACCTGCTGGGCAGGGGTCAGACTTTCCAAAACGTCGCTTCCGACGCAACGGGCAGAGACTTTTCCAATAAACTCTTTGACGACTTTGAAGTTGACATCTGCCTCTAACAGCGCCAATTTGATCTCACGCATGGCGACTTTTACGTCGCTTTCGGTCAAGTGACCATGTTGACGGAGATTTTTAAAGGCATGAGCAAGTTTTTCGCTTAATCCTTCAAATGCCATGGATTACTCCTGTTCTTCAAATGTTTTTGCGATGGAGATGATCTCCTCAGCAAATTGATTGATCTCCGAAGTTTTTTGATGACGGTTATTGAAATCACGGATGTTCATTGCTAAATTGGCAATCTGCTCCATCTGATCTTCCAGCCCGGCATAGCGCTTGAAAAAACCAAGACTATTCTCCGTCTCAGTCAAAAACTGCTCGCCGCGTTTGATATTATCACGAACGCCTTGGCGTGTGATATTCATATGCTGAGCAATCTCAGAAAGTGAAAGGTCTTCGTTATAATATAATTCCAACGCATCTTTCATTTTAGGGGCCAGAATATTGCCGTAAAAATCGATCAGCAGGGAAAAATGCAGGTCTTTCACTGTGTTTTTTCACTCCTTCAATCAAATGTAAAGAAAATTACTTTACACATTATAAATGATTAAACTCATTTTGTCAAGAGAAAAAACGGAATTTTCCTTTTTTTATAATATAATCTTGACATTTAATAAAAATATGGTATATTTTAATAGTATGACTATGACGAAAAATCCCGCTTTTTCGGTTGCTTCCAGAGAAGAAGGCATATGGTGAGAGCCTTTGGCAAAAGGAACTGCGGTGGCTGTTTTTTTGAGTGATACCGTAGTTTGGCGTTAACGCATGAAATGAGTGGCACTTTCAGTGCAATCAGGGTGGTACCGCGGAGTTTTCCGTCCCTGCTTGGGCTGAGGGTGTTTTTATTTTTTAGAGGAGAGAATTGTTTATGAAGTACATGGGTTTGAATGAGATTAGAGAAAAGTATCTTTCTTTTTTCGAGTCTAAGGGTCATTTGCGCTTGAATAGTTATTCGTTGGTTCCGCAAAATGATAAATCTCTTTTGCTGATCAATTCCGGCATGGCACCGATGAAAAAGTTTTTTACCGGCGAGGTGACTCCGCCCTGTAAGCGTGTGACGACCTGTCAAAAATGTATCCGCACACCGGATTTGGAACGGGTCGGTCATACCGCCCGCCACGGCACTTATTTTGAAATGCTGGGTAACTTCTCCTTCGGGGACTATTTCAAAGAGCAGGCGATTGCCTGGGCTTGGGAGTTTTTGACCGAAACGATGGAGATTCCGGGCGAATTGCTTTGGCCTTCTATTTATGAAAGTGACGATGAGGCATATGCTATTTGGCGTGACCAAATCGGTGTGCCGGAAGAGCGGATCGTGCGCTTGGGTAAAGCAGATAACTTCTGGGAGCACGGTACCGGTCCTTGCGGTCCTTGCAGTGAGATCTATTTTGACCGGGGCGAAAAATACGGATGCGGTTCTCCTGACTGTAAGCCCGGCTGTGAGTGCGATCGCTATATGGAGATCTGGAATAACGTTTTCTCCCAGTTTAACAATATGGGAGATGGGACTTATACGGAACTCGAACATAAAAACATCGACACCGGCATGGGGCTGGAGCGTCTTGCTTGCGTCATCCAGGGTGTTGATAATATGTTTGAGGTAGATACCATCCGCAACATTCTTGATCGGGTTTGCGCTTTGGCAAACGTAACTTACGGAAAAGATCAGAAAAAAGATATTTCCATCCGTGCGATTACCGACCACGCTCGTGCTTCTACTTTTATGATCTGTGATGGTATCATCCCGTCCAATGAGGGACGTGGCTATGTTTTGCGCCGACTGATCCGTCGGGCTGCACGTCACGGAAAACTGCTTGGCATCAACGAGGCGTTCTTGCCGGAGCTTTGCGACGTTGTTATTCGTGAGAACAAAGACGGTTATCCCGAACTGCTGGAAAAAGAGAGCTTGATTAAAAAGGTAATTTCCTATGAAGAGGCGTCCTTTGCAAAAACCATCGACCAAGGTCTTGCCATCTTGGAAGAATTGACTGCAAAGGGCGGAACTCTTTCCGGTCAGGATGCGTTCAAACTTTATGACACTTACGGATTCCCCTTGGATCTGACCCGGGACATTTTGGAAGAAAAAGGGATGAGCGTCGATGAAGAGGGCTTTTCCAAACTGATGGAGGAGCAACGTGTTAAAGCACGGACTTCCCGTAAAGCAGCGGATGCTGAATCCTGGAAGAGCGACGGCGTAGCGTTGGACGGTATTTCTGCTACGGAATTTGTTGGTTATACCAATGATCGTGCTGAAGCGAGGGTTTTGGCTTTGGTGGCAGATGGTGAACAGAAGGATACCGTTCTGGAAGGCGAGAAAGCCATTCTTATTCTGGACAAGACCCCGTTTTACGGCGAAGGTGGCGGCCAGGTAGGCGATACCGGCTTGATTCAATGCGGTGACGTTGTCTTTGCCGTGGAAAATACCACCAAAAACGCATCCGGGATCTTTATGCATCTTGGTGTTTTGAAAAATGGCGCTCTTACGGTAGGGGATACTGTGGAAGCGGTGATTGATACAGACCGTCGCTCTGCGATCCGCCGTAATCATACTGCTGCTCATCTTTTGCAGGCAGCCTTGCGTGAGGTATTGGGAAACCACGTAGAGCAGGCCGGTCAGTTGGTCAACGATCGTGCAGTTCGTTTTGACTTTACGCATTTCTCCGCATTGACTGCAGAGGAGTTGAAAGCGGTTGAAAGCCGTGTGAATGAGATTATTCTTGGCGGTATCGAGGTCTTGAATTATGAGACCGGCATTGATGAAGCGCGGGCAAAGGGTGCCATGGCGCTCTTTGGTGAAAAGTATGGCGATCGGGTCCGTGTTGTGGAAATCCCCGGTGCCTCGATTGAACTGTGTGGCGGTACTCATGTGGAAAGTACCGGTAAAATGGGTCTCTTTAAAATCATCAGTGAAAATGGCGTGGCATCCGGTGTTCGCCGTATTGAGGCGGTGACCGGTTGCGGTGTGCTGGATCTCTTGAATCAGTATCAGGAAGACATTCTGAAGGCTGCTGCCACCCTGAAATGTAATTCTCCTCAAAATCTCTTGGCCAAATGCCAGTCCTTGATGGAAGAGGTGAAGACCTTAAATGGCGCCTTGGCTGCGGCTAATAAAAAGATCGCAGAGCAACAGTCCGGCTCCATGTTTGATAATGCCGTAGAAGTGAATGGAATTCAGATCGTGACTTCCTTGCTGAAAGATGGCGACGTCAAGACCTTGAGAGAACTGGGCGATGATCTGAAGGCAAACAACAGTAATTTTGTTGCGGTTTTGGCCAATGTTTCCGGTGCAAAAGGAAATCTTTTGACGGTCTGCAGTAAAGAGGCCATCGAAAAGGGTGTCATGGCCGGAAAATTAGTTAGTTTGGTCGCCGGTGTGACCGGGGGAAAAGGCGGCGGTAAACCGGATAGCGCGATGGCGGGTATGGGGGACTCCTCCAAAGCAGATGAGGCTCTTTCTAAGGTGGTCGAATTCGTGACCGAAATGATGAAATGAGGTTAAAGAAATGAACGATTGTATTTTTTGTAAAATTGCAGCAGGGGAGATTCCCAGCAATAAAGTATATGAAGACGATCGAGTATTAGCTTTTTATGATCTCAATCCCATGGCGAAGGTGCACATTTTGGTGATCCCTAAAATGCATATCTCCAATATGCTGGAAATTGATGAAAACAATAGCGACGTCATCGCTCATATTTTTGAAGTGATTGCCAAGATTGCCAAAGACCTGAAGTTGGAAAAAGGATTTCGTGTGGTGAGCAATTGCAACGAATATGCCGGACAGAGCGTTTTTCATCTTCACTATCATATTCTGGGCGGCGAACAGCTTTCGCTGACCATGTGCTGAGGAGGGCTTATGGATACTTACAGATTAAAAGTTGCCGGACTGGAACGGGATCTTCCGGTCTGTCCGGTTAATGAACACTTGGATATTGCAGGATTTGTTATCTTTGGTGACGTAGAACTCACCGAAGCGTGTGCCCGTGAATTACTTAAAAAGATCCCGCCCCATGATATTATGATTACGGCGGAATCTAAGGGAATTCCTCTGATTCACGAAATGGCCAGACAATCCGGTGAAAATCGGTATATTTTAGCCCGGAAAGCGCCAAAACTCTATATGAAAGATCTTTTTACGGTGGAAGTGAAATCAATTACCACTGAAAAGAAACAGACTCTTTGCATTGACGGAAAAGACGCAGAAGCAATGAGGGGAAAACGGGTGGTCATCGTTGACGACGTGATCTCCACCGGGGAATCCTTGCGTGCTTTGGAAGAATTGGTACAGGAAGCTGGCGGAGAAATCGTGGCAAAAATGGCTATTTTGGCAGAAGGGGATGCTATTGAGCGTGATGATATTATTACGTTGGCACCCTTACCGTTGTTTTTTAAATAATAGGAGGATTAGAGATGACTGAATTGAGACCTAACGAAGGAAAAAATGAAATCATCGAAGTGGACGGCGTCGGCTATCGCAGATTGCCGATCAAGACCCACGTGATCACGGATCAGGACAAAATTGAAGACGTTTGCGAAAAATATGCTAAAGGAATCATGGAAGAGGGGGACGTACTTTTTATTTCTGAAAAGTGTGTTGCCTGTACCCAAAAGCGTGCAATTCCCATGGAGGAGATCAAGCCTCGGCCGTTGGCAAAACTGCTGTGTAAGTTTGTCTATAAGTCTCCTTATGGAATCGGTCTGAGTATTCCGGAAACCATGGAGATGGCGTTGCAGGAGTGTGGCGTGTTAAAGATTTTATTTGCTGCATTCTGCTCTGCAATTGGTAAGGTGTTTGGAAAACGGGGTATTTTCTATAACATTGCCGGTTCTAAGGCTCGCTCCATTGACGGTCCTTGTGATTGCACGATTCCGCCTTATAATCATTACGTGGTATTGGGCCCTCGTGATCCGGATAAAGTGGCGGTTCAGATCAAAGAACACATCGGTTTTGACGCCTGTGTGGTTGATATCAATGATATCGACGGCGTGATCTTGGGCGTATCCGATGAGTCGATGGATCGTACCCTTTATGCCAGAATCTTGAAGGACAACCCCTTGGGGCAAAGCGGTCAGCAGACCCCGATGGGTATCATTCGTAAAGTATAATAAATAAATCCCCCGCTGTGCGGGGGATTTATTTATTCACCAATTAAGCCATCAATGTCTGCAGAGATGATACGGATAGGGACTGGTTCATTTTTAAAGGTTCCTTTCCATCGAACCGGGCAGTAATTTTCGGTAAATCCATGGAGAAAACCTTCTTTTTCTTCTTCCGGTAAAACCGTCTGTGTCGAGCCGATCATTTGATTCCAAAAGGTTTGACGGCTTTCTTTCTCGATTTTTTCCATTGCTTTAACCCGTTCTGCCTTGACGGCTTTGGAAAGCTGACCATCCATTTTTGCCGCCTTGGTTCCTTCACGTGGGGAATAGGGGAAGATATGAATCTTGGCAAAGCCGATTTTTTGAGCAAAATTAAGGCTTTGGAGGAAATCCTCTTCGCTTTCGCCAGGGAATCCGACGATCAGGTCTGTTGTAATGGAGCACTCCGGAAAAGTGCTACGTAACAATGTCACGGCGTTTTCATACTCCTCAGCGGTATAGTGACGGTTCATTGCCCTTAACGTTCGGTCACAACCGCTTTGTAGTGATAGGTGGAAATGGGGACAAAGTTGTGGAATATCTTTGATTTGCTCTAAAAACTCCGGTTGGATAATACGGGGTTCTAAGGAACCTAAGCGTATGCGTTCGATACCGGGAATTTTAGAAACTTCAATGATTGCTTTTTCAAGGCAAGGTGTACCGTTTTCTTTGCCGTAGGATGCTAAATGGATTCCGGTAAGTACAATCTCATGGTATCCGGCGGTTGCTAAAGATTGGGTTTCCTTTCGTATGACAGAAAGCGGTTTGGAACGGATGCGGCCACGTGCATAAGGAATCAAACAATAACTGCAGAAATTTTCGCATCCGTCCTCGATTTTTAAAACGGCTCGATTCTTTTCTCCAAATGAGTGGATTTCTTCCCGTTCCAATCCATCGCAATTATCCACCTCGACAATTTGCTGTTTGTTCGTTTGATATTTTTTAATGTAGGATAAGATATTTTTACGGTTTGAGGTGCCTAAAACAATGTCAACCCCCTCGAGGGAAGCAACTGTTTTGGGAGCCACCTGAGAAAAGCAACCGCAAACTACAAGAATACTGTCGGGATGATTGCGTTTAGCACGAGAGATCATCTGCCGTGATTTTTTGTCGGAGATCTGTGTGACTGTACAGGTATTTATAATATAGAGATCAGCGATTTCATCAAAGGGAACCGTTTGATAACCGGCCGCCTCTAAACGATCTCTCATAATCTGAGTGTCATATTGATTTACCTTGCAACCAAGGGTGTAATAAGCTGCTTTCACGATCTTTAACTCCGCCTTTATAAAATGTGATTTCATCATAGCAAAAAAACGATATAATTTCAAGGGATTTTTTTGAATTATCTATTGACTTTTTGGAAACGGACTGCTATAATAATTAAGCATTTGCGAGAGTGGCGGAACTGGCAGACGCGCACGTTTGAGGGGCGTGTGGTTAACACCGTACGGGTTCAAGTCCCGTCTTTCGCACCAAAAAAGCAACCACCCAATCGGGTGGTTGCTTTTTTAATTCAAATTGAAGGGACTTGAACCCTAAGAGGGCAGGCGACGGCATAAAACAGCCCGGTGTGGCTGTTTTATAGTCGGCTGGTGCGAGTTGGGTACCGCGAGTAGTACGGAGCGGTCAACGAGCAGGTACAGCCGTGAAACGGCTGTGTCCCATCTTTCGCACCAAAAAAGCAACCACCCAATCGGGTGGTTGCTTTTTTTAGTTTAAAGGGACTTGAACCAAAGTGAACCTTTGACATGGTCGAAATATTGTTGTATAATGTGCCTTGTAATAATAAAATGTTGAGTTTTATATAAAAATCTTGCGATTAAGAGGATTATGCCATGAATAAAACGATTAAGCGTGGATTGATTGAGGTTCATCAATTCTATGAGGGCGATGTGCCGATTATTCTATACCCCGGCAAGAAAAAATATAGGAATGTACCGTTTCTTGTGAATAAACATCGTGATCTTGAATTACTCTTTGTGCGAGACGGGAAGATAGAAATGCATTTGGATGATGCAGTATTTTCAGCAACTGCCGGTGAAATCATTGTCGCAAACTGCAATGTTCTGCATAACATTGTCCCGATTACGGAGACGGTTCTTTATGATTGCCTTTTGATTGATAAGGAATTTTGTTGTCGTTATGGTTTTGAAATTGATAAAAATCATATTAAAGAGATTATTGAAGATTCGGAATTATTTAATTGTATCAATCGTATAAAGCAGTTTATGGGCGATATAAATTCAAAATATCGTGTGGCAGAGGTGACGGCAGAAGTATTGAAGGTTCTATTGATACTTTTTGGACGGTACCTTGTTATGGCTGAAGATAAAAGTACATATGGAAATAGAGAAATGCTTGAAAAGGGTCTTGAATATATCCATGAGCACTTTAGCGAGCAGATTGATGTGGATGCCGTAGCGGACTATTCTGGGTACAGTAAGTATTATTTTTGCAGACGGTTTAAGGAGATTACCGGCTGTACAGTGAATACTTATATTAATATGCAACGGGTCAGTCGTGCAAAAGAACTGCTGACACAGTCCGGAAGCAGGGTGAATGAAGTGGCGTTGGAATGTGGATTTAACAGTGTGCCATATTTTTCGCAGATCTTTAAAAAGTATGTTCGCCGTTCGCCGGGGGAATATAAGAAAAAGTCTCAGCAATCTTGCTGAGACTTTTTTCGAGTCTGTCAAAAAAGTTCCCGACCGCAGAAAAAGAAAGAACACCAAAAGGTTCATGCTGATTTTACAATATAAAGGCGAGAAAGAGATTTTATTTTTTCTTGTTTCTATATAAGAAGAAATCCGCAGGAAAATGCGGATTTTGATTGAATTTTTCTGCTATCCGCCAAACCGATCTCTACCGTACCGATGTACGCCTACGAAATCGGTTTGACGAATTCGGAAACATTTTTGAGAGCCTTCCCAGCGTGTCAAAGATTTTAAATAGGGTTCTTTGACACGCTGAGAAAAAAGTCTCAGCAATCTTGCTGAGACTTTTTTATTATCTGCTGAGGGTGTAAACTTCAACTTCCCAAGGTTGCCACTCGGTGCGTCCCTCAATAGAGGGCTCCAAGTTTTCATGGTTGGTCAGGATCCGTTTCCACTGTTTGCCAACGATTTCATCGGGAATCTGGACAGGAACTACGTTGTTAGAGTAGTTGGCAATGACCAGCATCGTTTCTCTGGCACATTTTCTCAGATAGACGACCATTTCAGGGTGTCCGTCTAAAAGGAACTTCAGTTCGCCGTCAATGATGGCAGGATGATCCTGACGCATTGCAATCAACTTCTGATAATAAGCAAAGATGGAGTTTTCGGAAGCTCTGTCCTTGGCGAGGTTAACGTCCGTATAGTTCGGGTTGACTTTGATCCAAGGCTTTCCGCTGGAAAAACCGGCATTCAGAGAGTCGTCCCACTGATAAGGAGTACGGGCATTATCACGACTTCCGGCCGCTGCTTTATTTAAGGCTTCGGCAGGATCAACACCGTTTTCCACCATTGAGTGATAACTACCTACGGTATAGCAACAGTTATAATCTTCAATGGAGTCGTACCGCACGTCGGTCATACCGATCTCTTCACCTTGATACACAAAAGGAGTACCGGGAGTGGTATGTAAGAGGGTTGCTAAAAGTTTAGCAGCTTCAACACGATATTCCTTATCGTTACCAAATCTGGAGACTTGGCGACGGCTGTCGTGGTTGGACATGTACTGAACAGGCCAAGCATTGTGCTCCATAACTGCGGCCCAGTTCTTTTGCACCGTACGGTAGTTGATAGCATCTTTGCACTTGCCAATTTCAAAATGATAAACCGTACTCAACTCTTCACGAGATTCGCAGATATAGTCTAAGGCGTTGGTGGTTGCTTTAACACCGCTTCCTTCACCGACGGTGAAGCAGTCCCGGGGTCCGAAAACTTCTTTATTGAGCTCATGGATGATTTCATGAATTCCTTCGATATTAGTACACATGGAACGGTCCATAACAAAGCCGTTTCGATCGTAAGGAAGTTTGGGCGGCTTGGGAGAGTCGGGGAAGCCGGGGGTCTTTTTGAACTGGGTGAAGACATCCAGACGGAAGCCGTCGACACCCATGTCCAACCACCAGTGGAGCATCTTATAGATCTCTTTTCTCAGGGGTTCATATTCCCAGTTGAGATCCGGCATTTTGGATGCATACTGATGCAGATAATATTCGCCGGTCAGCTCATCATAGGTCCAGGCCGAACCGTTTCCTTCATGGAAATAGTTGCCCCAGTTATTGGGTTCGGAACCATCGGCCTTGGGGGGCTGCCAAATATAATAGTTACGATAAGGGTTATCTTTGGATTTTCTGGATTCCTGGAACCATTTATGCTCATCGGAGGAGTGGTTCAGTACCATATCCATAACAACACGGATGCCCATGCTATGAGCCAGATCCAGCATTTCTTTAAAATCGTCCAACGTACCGTAGTCGGGATCAATATCCTGGTAATCGGCAACGTCATAACCATTGTCTACCTGAGGGGAAGTATAGATGGGGGTAAACCAGATACAGTTGATACCCAAATCTTTTAAAACAGGAAGTTTGGAGATGACACCTCTGAGATCGCCGATACCGTCACCATTGGTATCGCAGAAACTTTTGCAGTAGATCTGATAGACTACCGCATCTTGCCACCATTTCTTTTGCATAGTTTAAGAGTCCTTTCGTTTTTTATTTAATTATATTGCGAATTGGCTCAAATGTAAAGTCAATAATTTGCTGTGATTCATAAAAACATATTAAAATCTTGCGGTATTGTGGGATAAATGACTTGGTTTTAATTGACGGAAATAAAGAAATGTGTTATGATATACAAAACTTGGTTAAAGGAGACGTCGTATGAAAGTCGGTTTAAAGAATGAATGTCAAATCGTTGTTTCAGATTCCTTGAGTGCTAAAGCGATGGGAAGCGGAAGCTTAATGGTCTATGCAACTCCGGCTATGGTGGCATTGATGGAAAAGACGGCCGCTGAGAGCGTAGAGCCGTATCTTGGCGAAGGAAAGACTTCGGTTGGTACAAAAATTGAAGTGCAGCATCTGGCGGCAACACCGTTGGGGATGACTGTTTCTTGTAAGAGTGAATTGACCGCCATCGAAGATCGAAAATTGGTGTTTGAAATAGAGGCGTTTGATGAGGCTGGTTTGATCGGAAAAGCATATCATGAACGGTTCATTGTAGCTTCTGAGCGCTTTGTGGAAAAAACTTACGAAAAATTAAAAAAATAATTTTAAAAAACCCTTGACTTTTTTTTGCGACTCTGCTAATATATTACCGTTGCCGAAATGAGGCGTCAAAAATGCGGATATGGCGGAATTGGCAGACGCGCTAGATTCAGGTTCTAGTCGGGGCAACTCGGTGGAGGTTCAAGTCCTCTTATCCGCACCAAAGAGAGTAGGCAAATGCCTACTTTCTTTTTTTTTTTTTATGATAATTGTCAAACGAAAACGGCGGCAACCGATTTGTTTCCCTTCGTTTTTCTCATTTCTCAAATAAATAACGGAAATAATCATTTTCCCACGTCATGGTGCAATACCGCATTTTATTGCGCACAACCGCTTTCATACGGTCTACGTATCCATCCGGCACTTCTGCCCCATCTGCAGGCACAAACTTACCCTCGGAGGCAAAATA
>JAZQAE010000162.1:0-1917 GCA_045544995.1 Eubacteriales bacterium | reverse complement strand
CATGTTGGTTAATAATGAGACCGGACTGCGTCTGCCTATCGAGCGGATCGCCGGCAACATCAAACGTAAAAAAGCACCCGCTCATTTTCACGTAGATGCGGTTCAGGCTTTTGCTAAGATCCCGGTTTCGGTATCGGCTTTGAAATGCGACAGTCTTTCTATCTCTGCCCATAAGTTCAAAGGGCCTAAGGGAATCGGTGCTTTGTATCTTAGAAAAGGTGTTCGATTGAAAAACATACTCTACGGCGGAGAGCAGGAGGAAGGACGGATCCCCGGAACGTACAACAGCCCTGCGGCGGCCGGCTTTGCCAAAGCGGTTGAACTTTACCGCCAAGAAGATCTTACGCAGTTCGAGTGGCTGCGGAGCCGGTTCCTGGAACGGGCGGCGGAACTGCCCTTTTTGCAGATCAATTCTCCCGAAGATGGGGTGCCGTATATTATGAATATTTCCTGCCGAGGGTATCTCGGCGAGAACGTTTTACACTTTTTGGAGGAGAAGGAGATCTACGTCTCCCAAGGCTCTGCCTGTTCCTCCAAAAAAGCAAGGAGCAGTTCGGTGCTGGCTCGGCTGGGCGGGGATGAGCAGACCGTTATGGGGGCGCTCAGAATCAGCTTTGGAATTGAAAATACCCTCGATGAGGTGGACGCCTTAATGGACGCCCTCGCCGAGGTGCCGGAAAAAATACAAAGGATGTACAGATAATGGAACAATTGATTTTAGCCAAATGCGGTGAGATCGTATTAAAAGGCCTGAACCGGAGTCGGTTTGATACCATTCTGCTGAAGAACTTAAAGCAGAGTCTTGCGGATCTGGGGGAGTTTGATATTACCCTTGCTCAGTCTACCGTCTACATCCGCAGTCTTTCAGATGCGGATATGGAAGAGGTCTATGAGCGCACCAAACGGGTCTTTGGCTTTGCGGCGGTCTGCCGTGCTTATATGTGTGAAAAGGATATGGATGCCATCAAGGCTTTGGCAAGAGAGTGCTTGGCAGAGACCTTGGATGAGGTTCGTACCTTTAAAGTAGAAGCCAAGCGGAGCGATAAGCGGTTCCCCTTGAAATCTCCCGAGATCTGCCGAGAGATCGGCGGCGTTCTTTTGGAGGAGTTCTCCCATCTGAAGGTGGACGTCCATCATCCGGACGTGACGGTGACGGTGGAGATCCGGGACTTTGGTGCTTATATTCATGCGGTGCGTGAGCCGGGTGCCGGCGGAATGCCCTACGGCTCCAACGGACGGGCTTGCCTTTTGCTTTCCGGCGGTATTGATAGCCCGGTGGCCGGGTACATGATGGCGAAGCGCGGCTTGAAACTGACGGGAATTCATTTCTTCAGCCCTCCCTATACCGGAGAGCGTGCCAAGCAGAAGGTTTTGAGCCTGGCAGAAGAGATGCGTGCTTACTGTCCCGGCATGAAGGTGATGGTCATTCACTTCACCGAGATCCAGGAAGCAATTCGAGATAACTGCAAGGAAGAATACTTTACAGTTATTATGCGTCGGTTTATGATGCGGGTGGCGTACGAACTCTCTAAAATCACCCGTTGCGGTGCCCTCATTACCGGTGAGAGTCTGGGGCAGGTGGCCAGCCAGACGATGGATGCTCTGCAGTTGACCGATGGTGTTACCGATGCCCTGGTTCTGCGTCCCTTGATCGGGATGGATAAAGAGGAGATCGTCCAGATCTCCAGAAAGATCGGCACCTTTGAGACGTCTATCCAGCCCTACGAGGACTGCTGTACCGTCTTCACTCCCAAGCATCCTAAGACCAAGCCGATGCTTTCGGATATTTTGAAGGAAGAAGAAAAACTGGACGTGGAGGGCTTAGTCGATCGAGCCGTTCATGAAAACTATGAGATTTTTGAATGAGGTGTAAAACATGAGTAAGATCAAAAGACATCTGATCAGTGCCGTTGTGAC
>JAZQAE010000161.1:0-5965 GCA_045544995.1 Eubacteriales bacterium | reverse complement strand
TTTTATAAATGATTGCTTTCATGCTTTTTCCTTTCAAAAAAATAAGCCTTCACCGGTATGGCAAGGCTCAGCAAAACAAAAGCGCCGGGGCGCTCCTTTTTATGAATAATCTTGCCGATATCACGGTATCGTCTTAAAGATCGTTTTTTGTTTTTATTATTATACTACTCTATAAAAAGATTGTCAATTATTATTTTAAATAAAAAAACTTTAATTTACATTTTATACCAGTTAAGGGATAGGAAAAATTTCTCGGAAGTTTCAAACTTCGCCGTAGACTTGCCCGAAGGCGTATGTGATACGCCGAGAGGCGAAGTTTGGAAGTAGCAAAAAGCGCAAAATAAAAAGAAAACATTGTATCGTCCTAAAAATACAATGTTTTCTTTCCTCATTTCAAAATCAATAACCCAAAAAATAGTTTTACCCTTATTTTTCTTGCTTTTTGCGGTCTGGGGAATTTTAACATCCCTTATTCGTCGGTTATGTTCTCGTAAACTCTTTCGCCGGCAGTGCCGTAGCCCAAATCACGAGCCACGCTCTCCACATAAGCACTGTCGATTTCCGCATTGAGGATGCTGTTCAGCTCTTCATTGATAACCGACTGGGCAGAGATCTTTTCCTGCAAAACAGAAAGTTCTGCCTGCTTCTCTTTGATCTGCACCTGCAGTTTCACACAGGTGGCGATCATGTTGCCAGCCACATACACCAAAGCCACGACCAAAAGACCCCGTACAACAGGGTTCATTCTCTTGGCTCTTTTAGCCTTATTCATCTTGGCGATGGTCTTGGTCTTCAAGCCGATGTTTCCTCCTCAAAACAGAATACAGTAACATTCTACACCTTTCTTTCAAAAAAATAAAGGGCTTTTTCAAAATATTCATAAATTTTTTTAGTTTTTTTGCAAGAAAGCGTCCAAGGCGGGTAAAGATCCCTCGGCACCACCTCAAAAAACGTGCCGCAAGCCGAGCCTGCTTCGCCACCAAAACTCCCACCGAGTTGCGATATAGAAAAAAGCCAAGTCCCTCCCCCAAAAGCAAAAACAGGCGCACCTGCCCGTAATTGGTAAAGGTAAAGCAAAAAGCGGTGGCAAGCGCCGCCAAAAGAGAAAAGAGCAGATCTTCCAAAAAGACCGTAAGCCACCCTTTTTCCCAAAGGATCCGGCCGATGCGGAACCAATCGTACACCGCTCCCAAGGCACACCCCAAGACCACCGCCCAGAGAAAGGCCGCCGCCTGCTGAGAAAAATAGACCTCCATCAGCGGAAAAGCCCTTTGAAGACCCCGCCCTTTTCCTTGAGATCCGCATATCCCAGCCGGTCGATCTCTCCCTCAATGGCGATATCTCCGTTTTCCACGTTCAATCGGTTGATATGGAGATTCTCTCCCTCCACCGTCAAGACCCCTAAATTAGTCAGGATCACCACCGTCTTTTCGTCAAAATGATCCACGTCCAACACCCCGGTGGCATTCAGCCTCTGGCGGTTCTCCACACTCAAAAGATGGTTGCCCATCGTCCTCTCTTCGTCCATCTCTTCCACTCCTTTTTAATTCAATATATGAACCGCCTTTCGAGAATAGAATAAAAAAACAGCCGACCTGATGGTCGGCTGTTTTTTATTGAATATGTTCGATTATGCCTCGATAGCCTCAGCAGGACAAGCAGAAGCGCAAGCGCCGCAATCGATGCACTCGTCAGCATTGATCACATACTTGTCGTCGCCGGCAGCGATGGCACCAACGGGGCACTCAGCCTCGCAGCTACCGCAATTCAGGCAAGCGTCAGTAATTACATGAGCCATTTCAGAACACCTCCTTATAATATTACAACAATACTATCATAAGAAATTGGACTTTTCAAGTCCTTTTTATGAATTTTCCGGTTGTTTTTGTTCTTTTTTATTTTTTTGTTTTTTATCGCCGTTTTGGGGCTGAGGAGGTCTCTGCCATTTGAGATCCCGGGCATCGTAGGTCTCAAAGGTCACCGTGCCGTCCTCGGCGGTAAACTTCACCTTTACCTTCGCCGTCAGTACGGAAAGCTCTGCCACGGTGCCCCGTCCACGGGGACTTTCCACCTGATTGCCCACCTTCGGCAGTTTCTTAGCCAACTCTTCGTAGGTCTCCTGCTCATAGTTGAGGCAACACATCAAAATACCGCAGACACCGCTGATCTTCACCGGATTGAGGGGCAATCCCTGATCCTTGGCGCTCTTGATGGTGACCCGACTGAAATCGTTCAAAAACTGACTGCAACAGAACGGCCGGCCGCACATCCCGATGCCGCCCATCATCTTGCACTCGTCCCGCACGCCGATCTGACGCAGTTCGATGCGGGTTTTGAATACAGAGGCCAGATCCTTAACAAGATCACGGAAATCCACCCGGCCTTCTGCAGTAAAGAAAAAGAGGATCTTACTGCCGTCAAAGGTGTATTCCACGTCCACCAAGGACATCTCCAATTTATGCTTTTTAACCTTTTCCGCAAAGACTTCCGCAGCCCGTTTTTCCCGAGCCCGGTTCTTTTCCATCTGACGGTGGTCTGCCGCATCTGCGATCCGGAGAACCGGCTTGAGGGGCTGAACCACGTCCCCATCCTCCACCGGACGGGGTGCCAGCACCACCTCACCGCACTCGGTCCCCCGAGCAGTTTCTACCACACAATAATCCCCCTGCTTCAAAGGAAGCCCACAGGGGTCGAAATAATAAGTTTTGCCGTTGTCCTTAAACCGGACGCCAACGATATTGATCAACGCAGTAATTCTCCCATTTCTGCAATGAAACAAGTCTTTACTAAGTTTTCATTGCCGTTTTCCCGAAGCGCCGTTTTACTGTCCAGCGTCAAGGACGCCATCCGGTAAAGTTGCTCCAGTCTCATTCTACCTAAAAAACCTTTAATTTGCAAGACACTTTCCAAAAAAACAATATTTTCCTCGGCGCTTCCCGTCTTAAAAAGCAGGAAGTCGTGGCAAAGCCTTGCAAAGCTGTCCAGGAAGTCCGTAAACTCCCCTTTGGGTACCCCTGCCAGCATCTTATCCGCTTCCAGCAGTTTGTTCCTGCAGAGTTTGCCCAAGAATTTAATCCCCAGATCCCCATAGGTCAGAAGGGTGCCCCCCTCCAGATATTCCATCGCCCGGCCGAGGTTTCCGCCGGCGGCTTTCAAAAGGGTCTTGGCACGCTCTTCTCCGGGATACTGTTCCGCCAGGAAGGCGACGCCCTCTGCCTCACTCACCGGCTGCATCTCCCAGATCACGCACCGGGAACGGATGGTGGGAAGCATCGTCTCCCGGCCGGAGGCCAAGAGCAGGAACACCACGTGCTCCGGAGGTTCTTCCAAAATCTTTAGAATTGCATTCTGACCGCTTTCGTTCATTTGATCGCATCGGTCAATGATCAGCACCTTTTTAGGGGACTGATTGGGCAGGATATACGCCTCCTGCCGAAAGGCACGGACTTCATCCACCGGAATTTGTTTGCCGGCATCCTTCGGCTGAAGCCATAGGACGTCGGGATGCTCGCCCCGTTCCGCAAGACCTCGGGTATCCCCCACGATCTTTCCGGCCATTAGCCGAGCCAGGGTCTTCTTTCCCATCCCCGGCTCTCCGGTAATGAGGTACGCATGGGCAAAGACCCCTCGGTCCAATTCCCGATGGATCTCCCGATTTCCCAAAAGCTTACTCATAAATTCGCTCCACGGCGGCATTGATCTTGAGCGGTGCCGCCTCTAATATCATTTTATCCCCCGGCTTGCAGGGTACGCCGGTCACGTCAAAAAAACTATGGGTCGTAGCAGGCCGTCCCAGCATAGGCACACGCCGATCCCCCACCCGTCCGTAAACCACCGGCTTTTTCACCAATAGCTTCAGATCATGGAAAAGATACCGGCAGACGTCCGCAAAACGGGAAAGATTCCGTTTTTCCCCCGGTGCAAACCCGTCTGCCGTTCCGGCGGCAACCACCGCCACCACGGTATTTTTCTTCAACCGGCAGACGTTTCCGTACCCCAAGTTACTCCCCTTAGGCAGAGGACGGACGGAAAGGATTTCCGCCTCGATCTGCCCCGCCTTTTGCAAGGGCAGTCCCAAAGGCACCGGCGACCGCCCGGTCAGAGCAGACCCGCACCGCACCGCATCCAAGCGAAACGCTTCTTGCGGAAGAGCGCTGGTATTGGCAATATGGCAAAGAGGAAGCTCCAATCCCCGTGCCTTCAACGCCTCCGCCGCCTCTTTAAATTGCTCTAACTGACGCTCCGCAGAGCCATCCTTTAAAAAGGAAGCAGAAAGGTGACTGAAAAGTCCGGTCACCTGGATGTTTGGCAGTGCAAAGACCGCCGCCATCTCCTCGATTTCGTAGGGGAAAAAACCAAACCGACCCATGCCGGTATCCACCTTGAGATGGACCCGAACCGGCCGTTCTGCCAATGCAGAAAGACGCTTGGCAAAGCCGAGATCCCCCACCGCCACCGTCAGATCATTTTCCAAAGCCGTTTTGGCAAACTCCTCCGAGCCGTAGCAGGAAAGGACTAAGATCTCCACGCCCCGTCCGCAAAGAGGCAACGCCTCTTCCAACCGGCTGACCGCCACCAGAGAAGCCCCTTCTTCTTTGAGAATTTCAAAAAGCCCCTCGGCACCCAAACCATAGCCGTTCGCTTTCAAGACCGGGAGTACCGGCACTCCGGCCGTCTCTTTTAAAAGCCGGTAATTATGACGAATTTGCTCTTTTTGAACAACAATTCTCATGCTCAACCTCTATGCTTTAATTTGAATAAGAACATACTCAACCGACGGTAGGCCTTACTGCCCCATTTGGACCAAGCCAGCATCAGTTTATTGTAAACAAGATCCATCTCGCCCACAAACTCAGTGAATTCGCCGTTAAATCCACGCTTAAAGCGGTAGAGACCGTAAAGGGGGTTGTCCTCGCTGAGGTCCCCGGATACGCCACGGAAATCATACACCCGCGCACCGCGCTCGATGGCCCATTTGATCATCTCCCACTGCAGGAGATAGTTGGGCATGACGTTGCGGTATTCATTGGAAGAGGCACCGTAGAGATACCACACTTTATCGCCATAGCCAATGGCCAACGTACCGGCAATCGCCTTGCCGTCCAGATACGCCATGTACAACCGGGCGTGTTCGCCCAACTCCCGCATCATCCGGCGGAAATACTCCTCGGTACGGACCACAAAGTTGTCCCGGGTACCGGTGGTGACCATGATCTGATGGAAGTCGTGCAACGCCTCTTCTCCGCAGAGCTTCACCTCGACCCCCTTCTTGATGGCGACCCGGATATTATAACGGGTCTTTTGCTGGAAGGAAGCCAGGATCTCCTCCTCGTTCCGTCCCTCTAAGTACAGACGGAAAACAAACCGAGGCTGAATTCCCTCGAAGTTCTTGGAGTGGTTGGGCTCGGTAAAGCCCAGCTTCCGGCAGATGGCACGAAACTCCTCGTCGTCCACCTTGGCATCGGTGTCGATCTTCAAGGAACAGGCATGGTATTTTTTACCCACTTCCCCGGCGGCTTCCACCAACCGGGTCACCAGGGCTTCGTCGTGCAGATCACAGACCGGACCCCGGCAGGAATACATAATGGCAGTTCCCGGCACCTTGCGGATCAAAAGACCCATGGCACCGATGATCTCCCCCGCTTTGTTCCGTTCGATCACCGCCTCAAAGGTCCATTCGGTCTTGAGCCGTGCCCACTCTACCGACTGGGCAAAGTGACCTTTGGGATGCTGCTGCACAAATTCCTCATATTCTGCCACCTTAGCGGCATTTTTAAGATCTAATAATTCCATTTCGATCTCCTTATTTCATACTAATTCAATTTAGTATAACACTTTTTAAAGGGAAAGTAAACCAAAAATAAAAAATCCTTTGCAAATTTGTAATTTTCGTGTATAATAAGAGCAGAAACCAAAGGAGGTACTTAAATATGGTTACGAAAGATATGATCATTGCGGAAGTTTT
>JAZQAE010000160.1:0-1867 GCA_045544995.1 Eubacteriales bacterium | reverse complement strand
ACGGTCTTCCACCTCCGGAGCGATCTCCCGGAGATAATAGGCCTTTCCAGTGGTTCCCAGTTCCGCTTTGGTGACCGGAATCATCATGGTAACCTTGCCGTTTCCGTCGGTAATACCGTAATAAACAGGAGTGGTATCGGCTTGGTTTTCAAAGAGACCGAAGGCAATATCCGCCCGATGCTCCGTATAGGAGATGGCGGGATTATCCGCATCAACGACGGATTTTTCAATGGGGAGATATACCCGATCTTCGGTGATCACGTTAGTGAAATCCTTGGTAACGACCCAACCGTTGGTACTATCGCCGGTGAGACCGGTTCCCTGATAGTTGTGAACTTCTTTGATCTCCAGCGCACCGTCTGCATTTTCATCGGTAACGACGATGGAGAATAAGCCGTAGGTGCGGTCATACGCCATATTGGGAATACGGTCATTTTCATCGGCCGGAATATCCTCGATGACTCTGAAATAATAGGTGCCGACATGATTAAAGGGAATACCGCTGAGATCCATCTCATAAGAAGGAGCATCTTTTTTCATGGTGGCGGTAATTCTGGTATCGGTAAAGACACCGCTGGAGACTCCATCCTCTTCCCAAAGACGGACGGTAAACTCTGCGCCGTCAGGCCAGGTGCCCCGTACTGTCTTGGTGCCCTGCACCTTAACATTGGTGGGCGCAACCGGAGCCAAGGTATAATCGTTGACCACGTGCGCCTGATCGGTGTCTCCGCCGGTGATGGCTTGGGTCGTATCGGTGTATTGGATCCGATTGAGGGAATATCCGGCGCTCAAACCGAACTCCTCTACCGTATAGGTGACACCCTCCCGGATTTCGGTAAAGGTAGCGGACTCGCCGTCCTTCAGCATTAAGGTATAGACGTTGCCGTTCTTAGTAGCACCGGCGGGGGCGATCATGCCGTCCAGATTGCCGGTAAAGGTCACGTAAACGGCAAATTCCTTGGTATTGTGCGCCGCCGTAGGAGCCAACCCTGCGGGATAGTTGACGTCTTTACTGACGATCAGACTGCCGTTGCCCTTTTCGCCGTTGGTGAATTCCACCTCGGTAATGGCTTTATCTGCCAAGGTTACGTTGGCATCCGTTCCGGAAATCAACTGTCCGGCCACTGTCACAGCCGTCACCTTATAATCGGCGTTGGCAGCAACCTGCTCCGCCACAGTATAAGCTCCGGCGGTGAGACCCACGATATAGACGGTCTCTCCGGCTTTCAAGGTCAGCGTTCCGTCATTCGCCAATGCGCTTCTGGAAACTTCGTTTCCTTCCGCATCCAGACGAACCACCTGTGCATTGGCAATAGCACCTGTGATCTTAAAGGTATAATCCTGGGTTCCAGTGTATCCGGCTTCCAGTTTTTTGCTCAGTTTGATCCCGGTAGCAGGGGTCAGGGTCAATTTACCGTTGTTTCCTTGGGTAGAGTAGGTATAATATACGTCTCCCTCTTTGACGATAAACGGATAATCGCTGTAACCCATGGTATCGGTAGTTTGACCGATCTTTCCGGTCCGCTCATAATCATAATAGCGGTGAACGGTTCCCTTGGGGATGACCCATTCGGTACTGAAAGCCTCGGCACTGGCCAAAGCCTCTGCCGAGATGGCTTCGTGATGGATATGGGTCCGCAACGTGCCGTTTTCTAATTTTTCAAATACTTCATAGGCCCGATAATAGCCGGATCCGGTCGGCTTTGCACCGGTATAAGGTTTATACTCCTCCCCGTCTTTATAAAGGACGGTGGTATCCTGAGTATAATAGTACCGCTCATTCTTTTCAGAGGGTTCAAAATGGCTGTAGGTATTCCGATCCGTTTCAGAAGCGGAGGCCTCCCACTTATTGGAATAGAAAACGTAG
>JAZQAE010000159.1:0-18311 GCA_045544995.1 Eubacteriales bacterium | reverse complement strand
TGGTATATTAAACTAAATAAATACACCCTAAAGGAGTTGGTTTTTGAATGGACGACAGTCCGGCGCAATATTTAATTGCCATTTTAGTCCTTTTGCTGTTGGCGGCATACTTTGCCGGTACCGAGATTGCCTTGGCTTCGGTCAATCGGATCCGGGTCAGCAACCGGGCGGAAAACGGGGACCGCAAAGCCAAGCGGATCCTCTATGTATTAGATCATTTTGATAAGGCATTGACGACCCTTTTGATCGGTAACAACGTGACCCATGCAGGTGTTGCGACCCTTGCTACGGTGCTTACTTATTCGTTGTTTGACAGTGTGGAGGCCATGCCGGATTATGCGGTGACGGTTTCTACTGTTATTTCTACCGTGGTGGTTTTTTATCTGGGTGAGATGATCCCCAAGGCCTTTGCAAAAGCGTGCAACGAGAATTTTGCCCGCTTTGCCTGCGGTCCGTTGATCTTTTTGATGAAAGTTCTGACCCCGGTGAGCGCCATGTTCTCCTTGCTTAGTAAAGCGGTCAGCGCCCCCTTTAAGAAAAAAGCAGGGGAAACTCCTACGGTAACGGAGGATGAACTGTACGACATCATTGAGACCTACGTGGAAGAAAACGACATTGATAAGGAAACGGAGGAACTGGTGCAAAACGCCATTGAGTTCTCCGAGTCTACCGTAAAAGACGTGATGACTCCCTGGTTTGACGTACTTACGGTTGAGGAAAATGCTTCTTCGGAAGAATTGGTTCCTCTGATTCATGGCTGTACCTATTCTCGTTTGCCGGTGGTGGATGAGGAAGGAAAAGTCGTGGGTACGCTCAGTATGCGTTCTTACCTCAAGCGGTATTTGAAGGATCCCGATGTGAGCGTCAAAGAAGTAATGGCCAGTCCGGTCTTTATCGACGATATGACGCCGGTGGACGATCTTCTCAGCACCCTTTCTGCAGAACGGACTCATATTGCATACGTCCGTGCAGAGGATAGCATCCTCGGTATCATCACCGTGGAAGATATTCTGGAGGAGTTGGTCGGCGAGATCTACGACGAGGAAGAGTTGATCGGGGGTGAAGTCAATGATTAATTATATTATTATTGTCATCTGTCTGATCTGTTCAGCCTTTTTCTCGGCTTCCGAAATTTCCTTTGCCTCGGCAGGAGAGGTGCGTCTGCGCCATGCTGCGGAGGAGAAAAAATCCCTGGCAGCCAAACTGGCGCTGAAGATCTATAATAATTACGAAAGTGCGCTGGCAACCATTCTGATTGGTAACAACCTGGTGAACATCGCTTCCGAATCGGTGGCGACGGTAATCGTTATCAGCCTTTTGGGCGAGTCCAACGCTTGGGTCGCTACCATCGCCATGACGGTGTTGGTGTTGATCTGCGGTGAGATCGTGCCGAAGGTGGTGGCTAAAACCATGCCGGAAATGTTTGCCACGCTGTTTGCGATTCCTTTGTATGCCCTTTCCATCGTCACCAAGCCCTTAGTGATCTTGGTGGATGGTTCCATGAAACTGATCTCTAAGCTCTGGGAGCGTGGAGTGGATACCTCTCCCTCCGTGACGGAAGAGGAGTTGGAAACCATCATCGACACCGTGGAAGATGAAGGCGTTATCGACGAAGATAAATGCGAACTGATCCAGAGTGTCTTTGATTTCGGCGACGTTCAGGCGTATGAGATCATCACGCCCCGTGTGGATATGTTGGCCATTGACATTGAAGCTGAGCGGGAAGAGATGATCGAGACGATCCTGAATTCTCCCTATTCCAGAATCCCGGTCTATCGGGACACCATTGATAATATCGTGGGCGTTCTCCACGTGAACTTGGTTTTGAAGGAATTGACCGAGGATCGGGAGGCCAATATCTTGTCTTCCCTCATGCCTGCAGTCTACGTCCATAAGACGATGCCTTTGGACGACGTTCTCAGCACCATGCGGAAGCAGCACAGCCATCTGGCCATCGTTACCGATGAGTACGGCGGCGTCATGGGCATCCTCACCATGGAGGACGTGCTGGAGCAGTTGGTGGGCGATATCTGGGACGAAAGCGATGAGATCGATCCGGAGGTCGTGGAACTGACGGACGGTTGCTTTGTCATCGACGGCGATATGCGGATCGAAGACTTCTTCGATGAGATCGACTTCGATGATCGGGACTTCGACGATGATAACGCCACGGTCGGCGGATTTGTCGTGGAACTGCTGGGACGGTATGCCAATAAAAAAGATACGGTGACTTATGAAAATATCATCTTTACCGTTTTAAAGGTGGAGCGTCGCCGGATCGTAAAATTAAAGGTTCAGGTTTTACCTCCCGAAAAAGACGAAGAGGAAGAATAAAAAATTAAAAGGGTTGCTTGCGAGACTTCTCTAAGGGAAGTCTCGCAGTTTTATTCGCCTTGCGGCGAGTTCTATTGCTTCGCAGTGATATTCGGCTTATGCCGAGTGGTATTGTCCTACGGACAGTTTTTGGGCGAATAAAATACCACTACGACCAAAGGGAGTAATATCACTTTCACAAAGTGAAAATAACACTCTGTGCGTTAGCACAGAATATAACTTATTTTCTCTTGTTTGTTGATAAAGGGTTTGGGTATCACCCCAAAAGCAGCATTTGTACTTACAAACGCGATGCTGGTTCTTTCTGATGAGTATATAAAAAACCTCGATGAAATTCATCGAGGTTTTAATCATCCTTATAAGAAGTAGCTTTTTGGCTCTTTTTTATTTATCCTTAAAGAAATACATTTTCGGTCGGCTGGCGTTGACGCTCATGGCAAGCCCCATACTCATACAGAGCGCCAAGACGGAGGAGCCGCCGTAGCTGAAGAAGGGAAGGGTGATGCCGATGACCGGCAAAAGCCCCAAGCACATGCCGATGTTTTCCGCCGCCTGTACAAAGATCATCGAGGCCAGACCTACGCAGATGAAGCTTCCCATGTGGTTGGTGGCGTGTTTGGCGACGTATAACAATCGAAAGATGATGGCCCCTTCCAAAAGGATGACAAAGAAGCAACCGATGAAGCCCAATTCCTCGCCGCAGACCGAGAAGATAAAGTCCGTTTGTTTTTCCGGCAGGATACTATACTGGGTCTGGATGCCGTCATAGAGACCGGAGCCGGTGAGACCGCCGCTACCGAGGGCGATCTGGCTTTGGAGAGTCTGATACCCAAAGCCCATGGGGTCCAGAGAAGGATCGTAAACCGCCAGGATCCGCATCTGCTGATAGGTTTCCAAGCGGTCAAAGATAAAGGGGGCAGTAATGCCGATTACCGCCGCACCGCCTAAGAAAAAGCCCCAATGCAGTCCGGCGGCCATCAGCATGGCTAAGAAGATGAAAAGAAAGACCAAGGTGGTACCTAAGTCTCCTTCCATCACCACCAGCACGGCAATAATGGCGAAATGGATCCCTAAGGGAATGAGGGCGCGGAGGTTATTGATATAGTGACGTACTTTTGAAAGGTGCTTGGAAAAGGTGAGGATAAAGCCGATCTTGACGAATTCCGAGGGTTGAACGTTGATGGGACCCAGGGAGATCCAGTTTTTATTGCCCATGACCTCCTTGCCGAAGATCAATGTAAAGATCAAGAGCAAAATGCAAAGAATATAGATGGGGATGGAAAACCGGGCCAGATTTTCATGCTCCAGCGTCAGAACCACCAGCGCCATAAACAGTCCTGCCAAAATGCCGAAGGCTTGGACGATCAGCATCTTTCGGGAACCGAAGGTATCGGTGGCGGAGGAGATCAATACAAGTCCGTAGGAACTGGCCAGAATAATCAATCCGCCTAAGATCCAGTCGATCCGTCCCCAAACGTGACGGACTAACAGTTTCAATTGTTCCAGCATGGGGTCTCCTCCTTTCGCAGTTTTTTCTATTATACCAATAGTCTATGAAAATCTCAAGTTATTTTTGATGGGGAGACCTTGCAATTATATATATACTATGTTATAATAACAATAATTATTATGGGCGCATATACGCCGTATTGAGGAAGAACATGAAAAAAGAGTTTATTTGCCATAGCCCGGAAGAGACAGCAAAAGCGGCGGAAGAGATCGCCGGAATGCTGAAGGGACGGGATGTATTGGCCTATTTCGGGGACTTGGGCGCCGGTAAGACCACCTTTTCCCGCTATCTTTGCCAAGCCTTGGGGGTGCAGGATGAGGTGACCAGCCCTACCTTTGCCATGGTGCATGAATATCATACCGGACCCTTTCCGGTTTACCATTTCGATATGTATCGGGTGGACGGAGAGGATAGTCTTTTCAGTACCGGATACTATGATTATCTGGATACCGGTCTTTTATTGATCGAATGGAGTGAGAATATCCGGGATCTGCTTCCGCCGGATGCCTGGCGGTTGACCTTCCGTTACGGAGAGGGAGAGCAGGAAAGGATCCTCAGATTGGAGAATAACGCATGAAATTGCTGAGTATTGACAGCGCCGGCAAGACTGCCGCCGTGGCAGTCACGGAGGACGGACGGCTTTTGGCAGAGGGGTTCGCCGATGCAGGACTGACCCACAGTCAGATGTTGCTGCCCCTGACCGATGAGACCTTGAAAAAAGCCGGTGTGGAATTGAAAGAGATCGACGCCTTTGCCGTTACCCACGGGCCCGGATCCTTCACCGGTCTGCGGATCGGATGCAGTCTGGTCAAGGGGATGGCATTGGGACGGCCTTGTACGGCGGTGCCCACCTTGATGGCGCTGGCGTGTAACGAAAGAGAAAGCGGACGGATCGCCGTGGCATTATTGGATGCCCGTTGCAAACAGGTCTATATGGGCGGTTATGCTTTTCGGGACGGAGCGCCCGTGCCGGTGATCGCCGATCGGGCTTGCTCGGTGGAAGAGGCCGCAGCATTGATCTCCGCTTTGGAAGGGGAGGTCGTCCTTTTGGGGGATGGCGCTTACCTCTTGCAGGAGCTTGCAGACGGCGAAAAAATCGTCATGAGTGAGAAAAATCAAATCCTGGGCGCAAGCGTGGCTTATGCCGCAGGATTTTTGGAGGCTCTGCCGCCGAAACGGTTGGTGCCTTCCTATTTCCGGCTTTCCCAAGCCGAACGTGAATTTCAAAAGAAAAAGGAGAATGAGAATAATGGTAGTATTGGGTTGTGATAAAGCCGGAACCGAATGGTTGGCTCCCGTTTGCGAAAAATTAAATCAAATGGGGATCGAGAATAAAGTCCTTTTTGACGGCACCGAGGACGGATGCGACTATACCGACGCCGCCTTTTTGGTGGCAGAGACGGTGGCAGCCGGCAAGGCGGAAAAGGGAATTCTGATCTGCGGAACCGGTATCGGCATGAGTATGGCGGCCAATAAGATCCGGGGCATCCGTGCCGCCGTTTGCGGGGACTGCTATTCCGCAAAAATGACGGTGGTACACAATAACAGCAACATTCTCTGCATGGGTGCTCGGGTCCTGGGCATTGAGTTGGGGCTAAAGATCGTGGAGGAATATTTCTCTGCCGAGTTTGAGGCCGGCGGACGGCATGAGAGACGGGTCAACGCCATCATCGCCAAAGAAAACGAGCAACGATGAAAAAAGAACGCTTTAAAGGTTGGTTAGGGCTGGTCGGCAGTCTGCTGATCCTCTTCTATATCGGCGGTGTCTACCGGGCTTCCCATTTTTCCGCCGGGTTCTGCGTGGCATTATTATCCGGGATCCTGGCGGTGCCGGCGGTACTGTTGGCATCTTATCGCCGGGTGGGCAGTCTGCCTACTTGGGCGGCGATCGTGGCGGCCTTTCCCGTTCTGCTTTATGCCATGGGGGATACAGCCACGGCAGTCCTTGCTTGGGTGCTGACCTGCGGTACGCCTCTGGCGGTGACCCTTTACTGGCCTTACTTTAAAAAACTGCGGCCGATGGTCGCCTATGCCCTGCCCACCGCCGGTGCTTTTTGGATGGCCGGTGTATTAGGGTATAGCAAACTGCATTTTGGCAGCTGGAATTTATATATGATGACCGAACGGATCGCCGGACGGTATTCTGCCATGGTGGAGGAGATGGAAGTCCTCTACCAAAATCTCTATCAGGAAAATCTGCCGGAGCAATTGAAGGAAGCCTTCCAGCTTTTGCAGACCCAGGCGATGGCCATGGGCTTCTACGCCGTTATGATGATGGCCTTTGCCCTGTTCGGCGCCTTCTTCCTCGCTCTTTGGATCGCCGACCGGGCGGTCAAGAATGGCGGGTGGCTGGGAAGCTGGAGTGTCCTTATCCCCGGCAGAGGGATCAGTTGGATCTTTATGCTGTCCTATATCCTGGTGCAGTTCATCGGCGGACCGCAGATCGCAGCGGTATTAGCAGTGATTTATCTCTTTGGATTCTTTTTCGTATTCACCGGTGTCTATTGGCTCCGGGGTCTGATGCAGAAAAAGCAATGGCCGGCTTTGGCGCAAGGGTTGCTGATCGGCCTGCTTCTGATCCTCTCCTACTGTTCGGTAGGCGGAGCGCTTCTCAGTCCCTACACCATTTTAATGTATCTGGGCTGGTGGATCGCTACTTTACCCAGAAAATAAGGAGTTCATTATGAAATCATTCAAAATTCACGTCTCCCGGGTGGAGATCGTCATGTATATCATTCTGGCGATCTTCTCATTGGTGACTATGGTGATGCAGCCCTGGTGGGGGTTGGCGGAGTTGATCTTTACAATCGTTTTTATCGCCATCAACCTCTTTACCATCAATATGCGGAACCGGCATATTTACGGTTATCTGCAGAATATCACCTCCTACCTGGACGAGGCGACCCGGGAAAACCTGACCAATTTCCCCATGCCCATCACCCTCTTGAACGATAAAGGGGAGATCATCTGGTATAACGAATTGTTTCACCAGGTCCTGCATGACGGAAACATCCATGAGATCTTCGGTCAGAAGGTACGGGCGATCAATAAGAATATTTCCTTTGAGAACATTAAAAAGCATCAAAGCGGGAAATACGATATTACCTTTGCCGATAAGAAATATACCGTCTATATTCTCAGTCAGGGAGAGGCCGGCAAGGATCATTTCTATGCGGTCTATTGGATGGATAATCATACCCTCCATGAGCAGATCCATAAACTCAAGGGGGATACCCTCTGCGTGGCTTATCTGCTTCTGGACTCCTATGACGAGATTCCGGAGAACGTGACCTCTATGCAAAAGACCACCTTTGTGAATCGGGTGGACGTTCGGGTACGGCAGTTGTCTAAAGCCCTCAACGGTCTTTTGATGAAGCCGGAAACGGATAAATATATGATCCTCTTTGAACGGCGGTATCTGGATACCCTCCGGGAAACCAAGTTCAAGATCCTGAACGAGATCAAGGATATTCGCATCGAGAACGTGCTCCATGCCACCCTTTCCATCGGCGTGGGCATTGGAGACGGCGATATTCTTCAGACTGACGATGCGGCTCGTTCTGCTTTGGATCTGGCCCTCTCCCGAGGCGGAGATCAGGCGGCTGTGACCAATGCGGAAAAAGAACGCTTTGAATTTTTCGGCGGAAACAGCGAAAGCGGAAACCGTCGGAAACGGGTAAAGGTCCGGCTGGTGGCTGACGCTTTGAAGGCACAGATCGAGCGGGTAGAAGCAGTCTATATCATGGGTCATAAATTTGCCGATCTGGATTGTATCGGCGCATCGGTGGGCGTGGCGAAGATCGTCAGCGCTCTCGGTAAGACCCCGTATATTCTTTATAACGCACAGGAAAACCTTTGTCAGGATATGCTGGATATGCTGATGGAGACGGAGTATGAAAAGACCTTTATGGAGGTCTCCCGGATGACCAAGCCGATGGCGGAAAACGCCCTCTTGGTCGTGGTGGATACCCATGATCTGGATTATATCGAAAGTGAAAAGATACTGAATATGTTCCGTCACGTGGTCATCATCGACCATCACCGCCGGGCGGTGGAAGGTGCGATCACCGATACGGTGGTCTCGTTCCACGAACCCAACGCCTCCTCCAGTAGTGAGATGGTAACGGAACTGACGGAAAACATCAAAAATTGCCGACTGAATAAAGTGGAAGCCCGGGTGCTTCTGGCCGGTATCATTCTGGATACCAAGAACTTTACCGAACGAACCGGCTCCCGTACTTTTGAGGCGGCGGCCGCCCTTCGGAAGGCCGGCGCAGATCCTCAGGAGATCCGGGGATTCTTTAAAAATGATCTGGCTTCCTACCGGAAGCAGATGGAGATCATCTCCCGGGCCGAGATGGTCACCGATCATATCGCAGTGGCGATATGGGATGAGGAACCCTTTGACGGGATCAAGGTCATCGCTGCCAAAGCGGCAGACGAACTTTTGAACGTGGCGGAAATTAGCGGTGCGTTCGTGGTGTATAACGCCGGGGAAGCGGTGCATATCTCCGGACGGTGCGACGCCACCTACAACGTACAGACGGTGCTGGAACAGTTTGGCGGCGGCGGCCATCGGGCTTCTGCCGGCGCACAGATTAAGGATATGGAACTGCCGGAGGTCTTGGAAAAACTCATCGGGATCATCCGGAAGGAAGGAGAAGAACAATGAAGGTAATTTTATTAGCAGACGTAAAAGGACAGGGGAAAAAAGGCGATACCGTCAACGTGTCCGACGGATACGGACGGAACTTCCTCATCGCCAAAGGTCTGGCAACTCCCGTGAACGCCCAGGTGCAGAATGACTTTGCCGGCAAGGCGGCTGCGGCTCAGCATAAGATCGACGTAGATACTGCCAATGCGCAGGAGAATAAAACCAAATTGGACGGGAAGACCTTTGTATTGAAGGCGAAGGGCGGAGAGAGCGGAAAGCTCTTCGGCGCCATCACCGGCAAGGAGATCGCAACCCTGATCGAAAAAGAGACCGGCATTACCGTGGATAAGAAAAAACTGGTGGTGGACACCATTAAGAATTTCGGTACCTACGCTTGCACCGTCAAGCTTTACACCGGAATCGCGGCGAAGATCAATATTTCGATTGAGAAAGAGGATTAAGCGTGGAATTTGAAGATTTGAAGAGAATGCCCCACAGCCTGGAGGCGGAGCAGAGCATTATCGGCTCGCTCATTGTGGATTTTCAGTGCATGGAAGAACTGGCGGCGATTTTACGGCCGGAGCACTTCTACGTGGAAAAATACGGCAGAGTCTTTAGTGAGATCTTAGAAATGTATATGACCAGCGCCAAGATCGACTTTGTGACGGTGCTGAATCAAGTGGTGGCCGCCGGGATCTATGAAGAGGCGGAGGCCAAGCAGCTGCTTTATGACATGGCGGCGGCAGTTCCCAGTACCAAGAACGTGGCGGCCTATGCCAAGATCGTGGTGGAAAAGGCCAATCTCCGCCGACTCATCAACATCTGCGGAGAGATCACCGACGCTTGTTATGCCGGCGGTGAGGACGTGCAGGAGATCCTGGATATGGCGGAGGCTAAGATCTTTGAAATTCGGGATCAGCAGAGCAATACCGCTATGGTGGAACTGCGGACGGCCATCTTGCAGAGTTTTGATAACGTCTCCAAGATCGCTCAGGATCGGGCGGCCTATGCAGGACTGCAGACCAACTTCCGGGATCTGGACCGGGTTCTTTCCGGTTTCGGCAAGAGCGACTTGATCCTCTTGGCGGCCCGTCCCGGTCTCGGTAAGACCTCTCTGGCGCTGAATATTGCTCAAAACGTCGGTCTGCAGGGCAAGACCGTTGCCATCTTTTCCCTGGAAATGAGCAACGAGCAGTTGGCAAACCGTCTTTTGGCCAGCCACTCCGGCGTGGACAACAAAAAATTCAGAACCGGTGAACTCAGCTCCAATGAGTGGGTTCGTCTGGGACAGTCTTCGTCCATCTTGGCCAAGGCTAACGTTTACTTAGACGATACGCCGGATATGACGGTGGCGCAGATGAAAGCAAAACTGCGCCGTCTGCCTGCATTGGATCTGGTCATCGTCGACTATATGCAGTTGATGAGTTCCGGAACCAAGACCGCCAGCCGTCAGGAGGCGGTATCGGAAATTTCCAGATCCATGAAGATGATGGCAAAGGAATTCGACGTGCCGGTTCTCTGTCTTTCCCAGCTTTCCCGTGCTTCGGAAAAGCGGGAAGGGGATCATCGTCCCATGCCTTCCGACTTGCGTGAGTCCGGATCTATTGAGCAGGATGCAGATGCAATTCTCTTCCTGTATAACGATGCGATCTACAACAAAGAAACCGCCAATCCCAATAAGATCGAACTGATCATCGCCAAGAACCGTCACGGTCCTACCGAGACGATCTATCTGGCTTGGAATAATACCTTGACGAAGTTCGGTAACTATAAGGCGAAGAAAGACGCCATTCCGTTGCCGGATGAGGCTCCGCCCGTATGATGAACGAGGAGTTTCAAAAGGCCTGGTCCCTTTTGGATCTGCCGGAAGACTGTCGGGTGACGGTTGCGCTCAGCGGCGGGATGGATTCGGTTACCTTGCTGTATCTTTTGAAGCATCTGCCGGGCAGAACCTTTCGTCTGGAGGCGGCTCACGTCCATCATGGACTGCGCAGAGCAGCGGAGGACGACTTACGGTTTTGCGAAAAGCTTTGCCGGGAGTGGGAAATTCCCTTGCAGGTCTTTCGGGGAGATGCCAAAGCCTACGGAGAGGCACGGGGGATGAGCCCGGAAGAGGGCGCACGTGCTCTGCGGTACGGCTTTCTGGATCCTTTAGCGGATGGAAAGGTGAATTTCGTGGCCACTGCCCACCATCGGGAGGATCAGCTGGAGACCTTTTTTATCAATCTTTACCGGGGAAGCGGCAGTCGGGGATTATCCGGGATCGCTCCTCGGCGAGAAGGGTATTTACGACCGATGCTGACGATGGAAAAGGCGGAAATTACCGCCTATGCTAAGGAAAAAGGGCTTGCTTACGTCACGGATGAGACCAATACGGATACCGCCTTTCTTCGAAACTTTCTCCGCCATGAGGTGTTGCCGCTATTGCAAAGCCGAGCGGAAGGGGATTTCGCCAAAGGGCTTTCCTCAGCCATGGAGTGCTTGCGGGAAGAGGATACCGCTTTGAACCAATGGGCGGATGCGGTGGAGGCCGCCGACGCCAAAACCTTAGCAAAGCTCCCCGATGCGGTACTCAAACGGGTACTGGACCGCAGGAACGGTGCTCTTTTGGATCGGGTGCATTTCTGTGAGATCGCAGATCTAATCCGCAGGATGCCTCCTGCCGGGCAGATTCAATTGCCGGGAAACCGGTATTTCCGCCTGGAATATGGGGAATGTGTCTTTACGGAAGAGGCGGAAGAGGTGCAGATCTCGGTACAGCCGAACCTGCCCGTTCGTTTTGAAAATTGGGAGTTTTTGGTTCGTTCGGAAGAAATTAACAGTCCGTTTACACATTCTTTGGCAGACTGTGATAAAATAAGGGGCAATCTGATCTTTCGTCATAAACGGCCGGGGGATATTTTTAAACCGGCCGGAAAGAGCGGAACGTCCCGATTGCAAAAAAGATTGAAAAACGACCGTGTTCCCCGCAGTAAGCGGGATGCCCTTTGGGTATTGACGGACGGTTCGGAACGGGTCGTCTGGGTGGAGGATTACGGCGTCGCAGAAGAATTTTGCTGTGATAGTTCCACCAAACGTGTGTATTGCATAGAGATTAAGGGGATAATAAAATGACAGTACAAGACAAAGATATTAAAGAGGTTCTTTTTTCTGAGGAACAGTTGAAAGAAAAAATCCAAGAGATCGGCGCAACCATCACGCAGGACTATGCCGGAAAAGATCTGCTTCTCGTTTCCATCCTGAAGGGAAGCGTCATGGTGATGGCAGATCTGATGCGTGCGGTGGATCTGCCGTTGCAGATCGACTTTATGAACGTTTCCAGCTACGGCGCCGGTACCGCTACCAAGGGCTCTGTCAAGATCCTCAAGGATCTGGACGTGGACATTAAAGGCAAAGACGTGGTGATCGTGGAGGACATTCTGGATAGCGGTGTGACCCTTCATAATCTCATCAATCTTTTGGAGCAGAGAGAGCCGGCATCCATTGAGATCTGCACCCTCTTTTCCAAGCCTTCCCGCCGTCAGGTGGAAGTGAATGCTAAATATATCGGGTTCGATATCCCCGATGCCTTTATCGTCGGTTACGGACTGGATTTTTCAGAAAAATACAGAAATCTTCCTTATGTAGGTGTTCTGAAAGAGGAAGTTTATCAATAAGTAGTAAGGAGTGAGCGAGAACTTGAACCGCAATAAAAAGCAGGGCTTTCGAGGAGTCCTTTGGCTGATTATCATCGCCCTTTTGGCATTTTCTGCTTTTTCCCTTTTCAATAAGGGACCGGAGCCGAAAAAGATCACCTATGGTGAGATGGTCAGTTATTTTAACGATCAGAAGGTCAAATCGTTCCAATTAGAGGGAAGTGAACTGACTTGTCTGTTGCAGGATGACACAAAGGTCATCCATGAACTTTTGGATCTGGGAATGTTCTATCAGGACGTAATGCCCATGGTATTGGAGCAACAGAAGGCCGGAATCATCACCAACGACTATGACTTTAAAGAGGGCTTTACCCTGCCGTGGTGGGTCAGCTTCCTGCCGTATCTGATTATGATCGGTCTCTTTATCTTCTTCTTTGTGATGACCAGCCGTCAGATGAACGGCGGAAAAGCTCCCGGCTTTGCCCGGGTTCGGGTCAAGACCGGCGCAGATCAGAAAGAGAAAAAGACCTTTGACGACGTGGCCGGTGCTGACGAAGAAAAAGAGGAACTGGTGGAGATCGTGGACTTCCTGAAATCTCCCCGGAAGTATCTGGAACTGGGCGCCAGAATTCCCAAGGGCGTCCTTTTGGTGGGCCCTCCTGGAACCGGTAAGACTCTTTTGGCCAAAGCGGTGGCCGGAGAGGCCGGCGTACCCTTCTTCTCCATTTCCGGCTCCGATTTCGTGGAGCTTTACGTGGGTGTGGGTGCGTCCCGTGTTCGTGAACTCTTTGACGAAGCAAAGAAAAATAATCCTTGCATCATCTTTATTGATGAGATCGACGCTGTGGGCCGTCGCAGAGGCGCCGGTCTCGGCGGCGGACATGACGAGAGAGAGCAAACCCTCAACCAGTTGCTGGTAGAGATGGACGGGTTCGGTGCCAATGCCGGAATTATCGTCATCGCTGCCACCAACCGGGCGGATATTCTGGATCCTGCGCTCCTGCGTCCCGGCCGGTTTGACCGTCAGGTCTACGTGGGCTATCCCGACCAGAACGGACGGGAAGCCATTCTGAAAGTTCACGCCAAGGGCAAGAGCTTTGAGCCGGACATCAACTTCGCTGATATTGCCAAGGGAACCATTGGCTTTACCGGTGCGGATATTGAAAATCTCTTGAATGAAGCGGCCTTGCTGGCTGCCCGTCGGGCAAAGACCATGATCGGTCAAAAAGAGATCGAAGAGTCCATCATGAAGGTGGTGGCAGGACCGGAGAAGAAGAGCCGGAAAGTGGTGGAAAAAGAGCGTCGTCTGACTGCCTTCCACGAAGCCGGTCATGCGGTCGTTTCCAAGTTTTTGGAGACTGCCGATCCGGTGCACGATATTTCCATCGTTCCCCGTGGAAGAGCCGGCGGTTATACCCTTTCTCTGCCCCAGGAAGATCTCTCTTATGCCACAAAGAACGTGATGTTTGAAGAGATCGTCAGCCTCCTCGGCGGTCGGGTCAGCGAAAAACTCTATCTGGATGATATTTCCACCGGTGCGTCCAACGATATTCAGCGTGCCACCGGTATCGCCCGTCAGATGGTGACGAAGTACGGTATGAGCGATCGGATCGGTCCTATTCTGTATGGCAGCGAGAATGATGAAGTCTTTCTTGGCCGTGATTTTGCGACCCATCGGGATTATTCCGAGCAGGTAGCTGCCAAGATTGACGAGGAGATCAAGCATATTATTGACGAGGCCTATGCCAAGGCAGAACAGATCCTTTCCGAGCATGCAGAGGAAGTGCGGATCACCGCCGAACTGTTGCTGGAGAAGGAGCATCTCACCGGCGCAGAATTCAACGCCATCTTCGAGCCTAAGGCGGAAGAGCCTGCAGAAGAAGTTTCTGCAGAGGAAACCCCTGCCGAACAGCCGGAAGAGGAATAATAGAAAAAACCAGGCTTTTTGCCTGGTTTTTTCTTGTTTTTTTTATTTAATAATGTTAAAATAAAGCCAAAGTACGATAAAAGAGGAAATGCCATGAGTATCATCATCGCTCCGGACTCTTTTAAGGGGAGTATGAGCGCAGAAAAATTCTGCGAAATTGCGGTGGAGGTCTGCCGTGAAAAGTATCCCGAGGAGTCTATCGTTACCCTGCCGTTGGCAGACGGAGGAGAAGGGACACTTCCCTGTATCCTATCGGCCACCGGAGGTAATAAAAAGGAATATGCGACCGTCAATGCATTGGGAGAGGAGATCGTGGCACCGGTGGGCTTTCTGCCGGATGGTACCGCCGTCATTGAAGTGGCCACGGTCATCGGACTGCCTCAGCTGAGGGGGCGTGAAAATCCACTGGCAGCCAATACCTACGGCTTAGGAATTCTTATCCGCCAGGCCGTTCGGGACGGGGCGAAAAGAATCACTTTGACGTTGGGCGGCAGCGCCACCAATGATTTGGGCTTGGGGATGCTGGCGGCCTTGGGGTGGAAGTTTTATGATGCCGAGGGGGAAGCCTTTATTCCTGCCGGCGGAACCATGGGAAAGATCTGCCGGTTGGAAAAGACGGCGGAGTTTGCTCCCTATGAAGACCTTGAATTTTCCGCTATGTGCGATGTGGAAAATCCTCTTTTGGGAGAGGCGGGTGCCGCCCGGGTCTTTGCACCGCAAAAAGGCGCCGATCCGCAGGGAGTGGCGCTTCTGGAAGAGGGGGCTTCTCATTTTGTGGCTCTGTCCGGAAAAGATCCGAATCGTCCGGGTGCCGGCGCCGCAGGGGGACTGGGTTATGCCTGCCTGCATTTTCTCGGCGGTACCTTACGCCGGGGAATTGATGAAGTGTTACGATTGTATCGTTTTGAGGAGCTTTTGGCGGATTGCCGTCTTTTGATTTCCGGCGAGGGGTGCTTTGATGCCCAGTCTGCCATGGGCAAGGCGGTGGGTACTTTGATCCGCCGGGCGGATCCTGTTCCGGTGGCGGTGTTTGCCGGAATGGTCAAGCCCTTTGATGACGCATTGTATCCCAATCTGAAGTTAGTCTGTCCCATCAGCGAAGGGTTGCCCCTTGAGACGGCACTTAAAACGGCTGAGGAGAATTTAAGGAGATGCTTAAATGAAAGCCAATTACCATACGCACACGTATAGATGCCACCATGCCTATGGGTGCGATTGGGAATACGTGGAAGAGGCCATCAAAGCCGGTATTAAAATTTTGGGCTTTGCCGACCATGCGCCGCACTGTTATCCCGAAGGATATAAGAGTTCCCGGATGCTGACGGAGCAATTGGCGGAATATACCGCCCATATCGGCAAACTGAAAAAGATCTATCAGGATCAGATCCAAATCCTGTGCGGATTGGAAATGGAATACTATCCGGCCCTTTGGGAAAAGGACCTGGAACTCTTTCGAAAATCACCGGGATTGGATTATATGATCCTGGGTCAGCATTATTGCTTTAATGAGTATGACACCGACTGTCACGTCTCAAGGGTGACGACGGTGGATCAGGAGGATCTGATTACTCAGTACGTCAATCAGGTGATCGAAGCCATGGAGACCGGTCGGTTTCTTTACGTGGCTCATCCGGACAACGTGAACTACAGTGGAGAGATGGAGCATTACCGCCGGGAGATGCGCCGTTTGTGTGTGAGAGCCAAGGAATTGGATGTGCCGTTGGAACTCAATCTGGCCGGCTTTTACCGCAAAAACTGCTATCCGTCTCCGGAATTTTGGAAGATTGCCGGAGAGCTTCAATGCAGAGCTGTAGTAGGCTGTGATTGCCATCGTCCGAAATTAATCAATCTTCCGGAGCATTATGCCGGAATCTTGGAATTCGCCGCTCAATACGGCGTAACGGTGGAAGATGGCTTGCCTTTGAAGGAGGATTTTTTGAAATGATCGGAATTATTGGTGCCATGAGCCTGGAAACCGAAGCCATCATTCGGGAACTGAAAGACCCGGTGGAGGAGCAGATCAGCGGAGTGCGGTTCGTCCGGGGGACTTGGTATGGAAAAGACGTGGTGGTAGCCACCTCCGGCGTGGGAAAGGTCTTTGCCTCCCTTTGCGCTGAGGCGATGATCCTGAAATATCAGCCGGATTGTATTGTGAATACCGGTGTGGCCGGTGCCTTGGCACCCCAGTTGCATCTTTTGAACGTGGTGATCGGGGAGGACGTGGTCCAGCATGATATGGATACCACCCCCGTCGGGGATCCCAGAGGACTTCTCTCCGGGATCAATAAGATCGAATTGCCGGCAGACCCTCGGTTGCAGAACCTCTTTGAAACCGCCGCAAATTCCTTGGGAATTCCCACGCTAAGAGGCAGGGTCGCTTCCGGGGACCAGTTTATTGCCGACGATGATAAACGGACCTTTATTCGTCAAACCTTTGATGCCGCCTGCTGTGAAATGGAAGGGGCGGCCATCGGTCAGGTCTGCTATGTGAATCAAGTTCCTTTCGCCGTGTTGCGTGCCATCTCTGACGGTGCCGCCGACGACGCAAAAATGGATTATCCTGCTTTCGCTGCCAAAGCGGCAGAGCAGAGTATTAAAATATTGAAAAAAGCGATGGAGGAAACAGTATGGATCTCTTAAAAATGGCAAAAGAAAAAAACGTCTTGTTGGTGGCGCACCGTGGCTCATTCGGCGGTAATATCCCCCCCAACTCTTTGCAGGCTTTTCAGTTGGCACTGAACTATGGTGCTGATATTATTGAACTGGACGTGGATGCCAGTGCCGATGGAGAACTCTTTATTCAGCATCCCCGTATGGAAAAGGTTCATCTGAGAATGAGCGACCGTATCAAGGCGTTCCCTGCTTCTATGGTGGAGCAGTTCCGTCTTTCGAACTGTGATCTGACCCGTACCGAGTGGTGTATTCCCCGTCTGGAGGATGCTTTGCGGATGCTGAAGGGCAAGTGCATCATTAATATTGATAAATTCTGGGACCATCCCAAGGAGATCTCCGAAATGATCCGCAAACTGGGGATGGAAGATCAGATCTTGGTCAAGTCTCTGAATAAGCCTGAATATCTGGATGCGGTGGAAACCTACGCTCCCGATCTCTACTACATGAGCATCGTGCGGGATACCGATACCACCTATGAGGAGATGAAGAGCCGGAACATTAATTTCGTGGGTACGGAGGTTCTCTTCGATCGGGAAGATGCGCCCGTGGCCAGCAAGGAGTATATTGATATGCTCCATAAGGATGGCAAGATCGCTTGGGTCAACGCTCTGGTTTATAGCTATCGCACGGTTCTGGCTGCTTATCATAACGACGACGTCTCAGTTCTGGAAGACCCCGAAAAGGGTTGGGGCTGGTTGGCTGACCGTGGCTTCGATATCATCCAGACCGACTTTATCTATAACTGCCGTCAGTTCTTAGAGAATACCGGTCGGAGAAAGAAATAATTTATGACAGATCGGATCTTACATTGCATAATGATGCTGGGGGAGCGGATGCTGGTCAGCGGTGCCGAGGTTCATCGGGTAGAGGAAAGCGTGCAACGTCTCTGCCGCGCCTACGGCGCTGTCCGGGCGGACGTCTATACCACCATCTCCAATATGATCATCACGGTGGAGACGGAGGAGGGACGGTATCTTACTCAGACCTGCCGGATCCAGAGCACCGGAACCGATATCACTCGGCTGCATGAACTCAACGATCTATTCCGCCGAGCGGCGCAAAATCCTCCGGCAGAGGAGGATCTGCTTCGGGAACTGGATCGCATTCAAAGGATGAAGACCTATCCCCGGTGGCTCCAGGTGTTGTCCTATGCGGCCATTGCCGGCGCCTTTACTGTCTTTTTCGGAGGGCGAACCTGGCAGGAACTGGTGATCTCTTTTCTGATCGGCGGTATCGTTGGCGTGGTGGCGCAGATCAGTATGCGGTTGAATTTGAATAAAGCACTGGAGCGGTGCATCTGTTCCTTCATCGCCTGTATGCTGACCTTTTTTGCCTTGCATCTGGGGCTTGCAGAGGCCGGAGATAAGATCATTATCGGCAACATCATGTCCCTTATTCCGGGGATCGGTCTGACCAATGCACTTCGGGATCTCTTTACCGGCGACGTGATTACCGGAATTCTGCGTTCCATTGAGGCTGTGCTGTTAGCTTTTGCTATCGCTGCCGGCTATATCGTGGCGGTGTATCTGCTGGGAGGTGGTCTTGCATGAGTGAGTTTTTGCAGTTATTGACCTCCTT
>JAZQAE010000158.1:0-1731 GCA_045544995.1 Eubacteriales bacterium | reverse complement strand
GACACTCAATGTCGTGAGCCCAGCGGGATTTCTGGGGGCTGGGGCTGGCCAATTCATGAGAAGTGTCAATGATGGGCTTGATGAGCGCCCGAGTGAATTTATTTTTATGTAACGGCGCCACCAGTTCGGTAATGGCCCAGGAACGACCCATACCGGCGGTCAACTGAATGAAAAGCTTGGCACCGGTCTTATGGATCTCGTCCATAAACTCTTTGAGTTCCTCAAACATCTTGGGGTTCTGCCAGAGCCATTTGCCCCAGAAGGTGTCCCGCAAGGGAGCGATGCCGGGGATGATGAGGCCGACGTTGTTGTTGGCGCGCTCCAAAAAGAGCTTCGCCGCTTCTTTATCGAAGTGGCATCCCGTCAACTCAAACCAACCAAAGAGAGAGGTTCCGCCCATGGGACACATCACGATGCGGTTTTTGATCTCTACGTTTCCGATCTTCCAGGGGGTAAATAACGCCTGGTATTTTTCATCCATTTTGTTCATCAAAAAAATCCTTTCCTATTAGAATTTTATAAGAAAAGTATATCATAGTTTGGTCTTTTACCGCAACTCTTTTTTCGTTGTCTTAAAAAGCTTAATAGAAAAAACGAAATCTCTCAACTTAACTTGGAAGGCTGAGTTGAGAGATTTTTCTATTTCAGTCGATATGTCGGCATACTGCCGACTCGATATATTTGCGTTCCGCAAATTCGATATAATTTTGCAAGCAAAATTTCGATATGATATAAATTCCTTTTTCCTCGTTGCGAAGCAACATATCGAGTTTTGCTTTTACAAAACATATCGAGTAAAGGGTCAGCAGAGAAATCCGCTGACCCTTTGCATATCGAAAATTCCAAAGGAATTTATATCGCTGCCAAGTGTCCTTAGGACACTTGGCTTACGACCTGCTTTTTCGGGCTTGTTTTTTCATCTTGTAGAGTTCTTCCGTGGCCAGGCGGACTTTGGTAACCGAGACCTCCTTCGGGGGGAAACAGAAGTAAGAAAACTCATTGTTTCCAATGCCGATGACGTCGCCGATCTCATACCAATAATAATCCGAATACAGCGTATGGGAAAAAATAGGGGATTGCCGATAATCCAATTTCCCCTCTGCCCCCACCAGGCAGAAGCCCTCTTCTGAGTGGGTCAGACGACCTTTGCCGATCCGGCAAACGCCATCCAGATTGACCTGAACGGAGATCTCTACCTCAGTATCTAACCGGTAGGTGCCGTCTTCCAATTCGGTACGGACACATTCCCGTTGCCAGTTGTACCAGTCCGGAATATGGGGATATTCCGTCTCGCCCACGTTGGCAGATAACTGCCCGTATTGATCCATGGTCCATTGTTTGTTGCAGGCGTGGCAGGTCAGGTGGATTCCCTTGCCCTCCATCTGGTTTTCTGCTCCGCAGTGGGGGCATTTATAGAGAATTCTGTGAAGTCCGTCTGCCCGATAGGGAACGTCGATGGAGATCTTGTTGTCTCTCTGCCAGGCAAAGTTGCCAAAGGAACAGGCCTCATCCAGTAAGGCATCCAATTCCTCCACGGATTTTTCTTTCACCTCTTCTGCCGTGGCGATGCATATTACGTGAGCGCAGACCTTCACGTCCCGCACCTGAAGCATATTATAGAGCGGATCCCGATGGAACGCACCCTCTGTAATGACAGTAACCACCGGCACCCCTAACCGCTTCATCAGAACTCCCAACCGTCTCGGTAAGGTGGTGGTGCAGCCGTCAAAG
>JAZQAE010000157.1:0-2235 GCA_045544995.1 Eubacteriales bacterium | reverse complement strand
TCCCGGAGAGAAGTCCTCTGGGATCCCCGACGGGGGTGGTATCCATATCATGCTGGACCACGTCCTCCCCGATCACCACGTTCAAAAGATGTAACTGAGGCGCCAAGGCACCGGCCACACCGGTATTCACAATACAATCCGGCTGATATTTCAGGATCATCGCCTCAGCGCAAAGAGAGGCAAAGACCTTTCCCACGCCGGAGGTGGCTACTACCACGTCTTTTCCATACCAAGTCCCCCGGACGAACCGCACTCCGCTGATCTGCTCCTCCACCGGGTCTTTCAGTTCCCGAATGATGGCTTCGGTTTCCAGGCTCATGGCACCAATAATTCCGATCATTTCAAAAAGTCCTCCTTCAAAGGCAAGCCATCTTCCACCGTTACGCCGTATTGAGCGGCGAATTCCAAGATTCCGGCATAATGCTCCGGAAGATTGATTAATTTCGGACGATGGCAATCACAGCCTACTACAGCCCTGCATTGAAGCTCTCCGGCAATCTTCCAGAATTCCGGAGACGGATAGCAGTTTTTGCGATAAAAGCCGGCCAGATTAAGTTCCAACGGCACATCCAATTCCTTGGCTCTCTCGCACAACCGGCGCATCTCCCGGCGGTAATGCTCCATCTCTCCGCTATAGTTCACGTTGTCCGGATGGGCCACGTAAAGAAACCGGCCGGTCTCCATGGCTTCGATCACCTGATTGACGTACTGAGTAATCAGATCCTCCTGATCCACCGTCGTCACCCTTGAGACGTGATAGTCGGTGTCATACTCATTAAAGCAATAATGCTGACCCAGGATCATATAATCTAACCCCGGTGTTTTTCGAAAGAGATCCAGATCCTTTTCCCAAAGAGCCGGATAGTACTCCATTTCCAATCCGCACAGGATTTGGATCTGATCCTGATAGATCTTTTTCAGTTTGCCGATATGGGCGGTATATTCCGCCAACTGCTCCGTCAGCATCCGGGAACTTTTAAATCCTTCGGGATAAAAGTGGGGTGCATGGTCGGCAAAACCTAAAATTTTAATACCGGCTTTGATTGCCTCTTCCACGTATTCCCATTCGCACCCATAGGCATGGTGGCATCTATATGTGTGCGTATGGTAGTTGGCGTTCATCATCTTCATTATTTCAAAAACTCCTGCTTCATGGGGAGCGTTTCCGCCAAATGTAACCCATATTTTTTTGCCAATTCTTTCAGATCCTCTGCATCCTTCGCAATATAAATATGCTCCGGACGATGGGCATCGGAACCGAGAATGGCGGTACAGCCTTCCTCTCCGGCTACCTGCCAGAACTCGTCTCTGGGATACCACAAACCGTCCCGATACCCCAAAAGATTGAGTTCCAAAGGCATATTCAATTCCTTCGCCCGACGGCAAAGACGGCGCATATGCTTTTTATAAAGTTCCACGTCCCCGGCAAAGCATCTTAGATCCGGATGTCCCACGTAGAGAAATCGACCGGTCTCCATGCCGGCGATCAACTGATCCACGTACCGTGCCAGAAGTGCTTCCTCTTCTACCGGCATCCGCATATGCAATCCGGTATCGTACTCATTGCCGTAAAAATGCTGACTGAGGATCAGGTACTGCACCCCGGGATTAGCCCGAAGCATCTCCAGATAATCTTCAAAAAGATCCGGATAGTATTCCGTTTCCAATCCGCATAAAATCTCGATCCGATCTCCGTAAAGACTTCTCAGTTTTTCAATGGTTTCTATGTAATGAGGCAACTGCTCCGGCAGCATCCGTACCCGGGAACGATACCCATCCGGAAAGGGATAGGGGGTATGGTCGGCAAAGCCAAGAATTTCCATTCCGGCCTCAATTGCTTTTTCCACGTATTCCCATTCGCTGCCAAAGGCATGATGGCATCTATACGTGTGCGTATGGTAATTGGCTTTCATTTAAGCATCTCCTTAAATTCTTCCCAGCCGTTTTAAGTGCCGTCTCAAGGGGCAACCCTTCACTGATGGGACAGACCAACTTCAGATTGGGATACAATGCGTCATCAAAGGGCTTGACCATTCCGGCAAACACCGCCACCGGAATAGGATCCGCCCGGCGGATCAAAGTACCCACCGCCTTTCCCATGGCAGACTGGGCATCAAAGCACCCCTCGCCGGAAATCAAAAGACGGCAATCCGCCAAAAGCTCCTCAAAACGATACAATCGTAACACTTCATCAATTCCCCGGCGTAAGGTACCGCCGAGAAAATGCAGGCAGGC
>JAZQAE010000156.1:0-3816 GCA_045544995.1 Eubacteriales bacterium | reverse complement strand
CCGATCCTGAGGGTCTCCGCCGCCGGGCAGATGCCAGACGTTTTCCAAAGGTTCTGCCGATCGGCGCAGTTCCTTGCGCAGCAGGTCGTTGCAGACGTTGCGGGTGACCAAAAGGAGGAAGGAACGGAGTTCTTCATGGGTACGGTCTTCTAATTTTGGGAGATGGCGGATGACGGCCAACAGGACTTCGTGAACGGCGTCTTCTGCCAAATGAGGTTTCAATAGCCGTTTGATTGCCGTATGGTAGATCAATTTCCGGTAGGTGTAATAGATCTCTTCTACCTTTTTCTGCGCCTCCGGCGTATCCGAAAGACTCATGGGCATCCATAGCACGGCAGTTCCCCCCTTTCTACTTTAAATTATAATGCAAATGGGATGGCTCTGCAATCCCTTCATTAAGTAAATCGTTTGAGAGAGGGAAAATGTGACAAAAAAATAAAAAAATTTTTTAAGACTGCCAAAATTGTTTCCGGCTAAAATAAAAATCGGCCTCACGAATGAAGCCGATTTTGCGGTTCTTTTAGTTACATTCAGCAACCAAGGGACCGGCCAGTTCTTTCAGATAGAAGAGCTTGCCGGGGAGGGTGGGCATAAAGCTGGACGTTACGTTGATGTCCGGTCCGTAGTGGAGGGTGGCGAGGAAACTCATGCCCTGCCAGCCCATGCCACGGTTCAAAGCGCCGTCACAACCGCCGATGATGTAGTCCGCCTGCAGGAAGAGGCCGGGGCCAACGGTATTGGCACGGCAGGGAACCAGAGTGGTACGGCTCTTGAAGCTGGTGATGGCATTCTGCTCGATGGTCAGGGGATGGAGTTTGGCAGCGATGCGATAGCATTGCTGCTTCCATTCTTCCTCGGAATTAAACTCTGCGGCAAAGTGAGGCTCCCAGAAAGCGATGTGGCAGGCACGGCCGATGCCGAAGACTAAGACCAATTTCACGCCCTCTGCCTTGAGTGCGCCAATCTTTTCCGGATAGGTGGGCAGATTTTCCTTGGTGGCAAAGTTGCGCTGATCTTCGGGGATGGTATGGCGCAGTTTATTGAAGAAGGCTTCCTTCATGCTGTATTCAAAGGAGGCAGGGTTATCGTTGGCAAGGGTGTTGCCTTCGGCATCGCACCACTCGTCCATATTGAAGGTATAGACGTGACTGCAGTCGATATCCCATTCATTGAGGAAATAAACCGCCCATTTGTACATCCCCATGGGGCCTACCGGCAGGATCATTGCCAGTTTTTCGCCCTTTTCCCGTGCAGTTTTGATCTGCATGGCGATCTCATGCCCCATCAGGGTATCGAATTCATAGATATTTTCACATTCCACCGGATTGAAGTCCTTATGCCAAAAGTCTTCCCGGGCAACGCCCTTTTCACAGCAGGCGTCAAATTTTGCAAGATCCCATCCCTTGGGGAAGAAATCTTCGCACATACTTCCTTTAACAGTACTCAAAAAATCCATTGTTTTTTCCTCCTTAATAACGGTTAGAACTACCGAATAATTGCATTCTTTGTTTGGTGACTTCTTTGACGGCGTTTTTAGCATCGTCAAAGAGGATCTCGTGGTTGGCGCTGTTGAGATAAGCGTTTCTGCAGGCGATGCAAAGCTCGGTGCAGATGTTGACCTTGCGGATACCGTTGTCGATGACGTTGCGGAAATCTTCGTCGGTCAGACCGCTGCCGCCATGGAGTACCAGCGGTTTTTCGGAAACTTCATAAAGTTCTTTCAGTCTGCCGATGTCCAGTACCGGCTTCTTGACGTAGGGGCCGTGCGCCGTACCGATGGCCACCGCCAGAGCATCTACGTCTGCCCGACGGATAAAGTCGTTGACCTGCTCCGGCTTGGTGTAGAGATCTTCGCAGTTGAAGTCGTTTTCATTACTGCCCATCCCTACGTGACCCAATTCCGCTTCCACGGTGAGTCCTAAGGCGTGAGCGACTTTGCTGATCTCTTTGGTGTTGGCGATATTCTCTTCATAGGGAAGAGCACTTCCGTCATACATCACCGAAGAGAAGCCGGCTTTAATAGCGGCCATGATCTTTTTATAGTCGGTACCGTGATCCAGATGCAGGCAAACGGGAACCTTTGCATTTTCTGCGATCTGGCGCATGATGGGAGCGGCGTATTCAAAGGGGATGAGGGGAAAATGTACTTCTGCCACACCTAAAATCAAGGGGCTGTTTTCCTCTTCTGCCGCCTCGATGATGCCCCGTGCCATCTCCAGATTCAGCATATTGAAGAGACCGACGCCGTATTTCTTTTCCTCAGCGTCCTTTAAAATTTCATTTAAAGTTACTAACATTGATGTTCCTCCATAAATTTGATTGTTTGGTCATAGGGACGGATGCCGGTAGTGGCGCCCCGTGCCGTAACGCAGAGTGCGCCGGTGGCGTTGGCCACTTCCATGCACCGTTCCGGGGTCTCGCCGCGGGCAAAGGCGGCTAAAAACCCGGAGCAAAAGCTGTCTCCGGCGCCGGTGGTATCGACGGCGGTAATGCCTTGTACCGAGGGGAAGACCTTTCCCTTTTCCCAGCCGGCCAGACGCAGATAACTGCCACGGCTTCCCAGTTTAATGATGACGTTTTTCACGCCGTTTGCCATAAAGACCTGGGCGATCTCTTCCGGCTCGTCTTTTTCGGCGATGCGGACGGCTTCGTCGATACTGGGCATGAAGTAATCCAGATAGGGCAGACAGCAGTTCAAGGTCTTGCCCCAGTTCCCTTTGGCATCCCAGCAGACGTCTAAGAAGGTGGTCTTGCCCATTTCCCGACATTTTTTAAGGAATTGGGCGGTCTCTTCGCCGTCAAACCGATCCATCAGAAAAGAACCGGTCACAAAGACGGCATCCACTTCCTCCAAAACGGACCAGTCAATGTCTGCCAGTCCAAAGGTTCCGTTGGCACCCACGCAGTGAAGAAAAGACCGTTCTCCCGAGGGATCCGAAAGAACCACCGAGGCGGAGGTCTGATGCTGGGGATCCGCCTTTAAGCCCCGGGTGTCCACGCCGGAAGTCTCCAACTTTTCCCGGAGAAACCGGCCGAAGAGGTCGTCGCCCACCTTGCCGATCATAAAGGAGGGAACCCCCATGGTATTGAGATTCAAAGCGGCAGTCATAGCGTTGCCGCCGTTATGGACGGTAATGCCGTCGACTTGCATGAGCTGACCCTTTTCCGGCGTTTTTTCCACCGGAACGGTCATTACGTCCGCTACTAAAATTCCAACGCAAGCGATCTTTTTCATGGCAGGAACCTCTTAGGCGCCACCTTGGGCCAGACCAGTTCCTGGCAGAAGGCCTCGGCATACTGGACACCGCATTGGAGCCCACGGAACCGGGAGCAGGTCTTCACGAACTCGGCAAAGTCGATATGGTCGTGATCCCGCATCCATTTGAGCTGGCTTTCATGGCATTCCAGCATCTCCAGTTTCAGGTCGATCTCGTCGGTGATGTCTACGTATTCTGTGGGGTTGAAATTCATGACGGCCAGATTATCCATATAAAAAATAGGAGTAACGGCGGCTTTTCCGCCGGCGCCGTAATGGGGGACACTGGCGCCGAAGGAAGCATCAAAGACCATTTTTGAAACTTCCCGATGGTCGGGCATATAGTCGGTGGGGCTATGGGTGATGATGAAATCCGGTTGTACCTTACGGATCAGTTCGATGATCTGATCCCGTTGGCGGAAGTCCGCCCCGTTGGGTAAAAGATCGCCGAGATCCAAGGTAACCACCTCGATGCCGGCCAACTTACCGGCACGCTGAGCTTCCCCGATCCGCATGATTCTCAGTTCATCGGGCGGAATGATCTCATGACCCATATTGCC
>JAZQAE010000155.1:0-1736 GCA_045544995.1 Eubacteriales bacterium | reverse complement strand
AATCCGGTGTTGGGAAGAAAAATATTGGGGAAAGACGGATGGCAAAAGCGAAGATGTCAGTCTAAACCCAGTCAACGGCAATTTGTTTTTTCAATTAAAAGACGGAAACTATGTTTATGAGGTGATTGCCACCTGGAGCAGCTATGAGAAATTCAGCGGTACGGTCCGTTATAGTTTCTATACGGTAAAACCGAATTTGGATTGGAAGGAAGGACTGGTAAATGAATAAGCTGAAACGTGGAATATTGATCTTGGCACTTATATTGACTGCCATGTTGATCCTTCCGGTGATCACCGTTCACACGGTACGGGCGGAGGCGGGTATGCTGGTGACGTTGCTGCTGTTTTTTGTTGTACATCCGGTGGTTTCCGTCGTTGTGGGCATCCTTGCAGGCAAAGAGATCAAATTCTTTTGGGCGTCACCGATCGCGGTGGCGGGACTGTTTTGGATTTTCTCTTGCCTGGCCTATCAACCGGCTTTTCCGGCAGTCTATTCCGTGGCTTATTTCGCCATCTGCACCGTCAGTATGGTTCTCACTTGGGCAATTCATAAAAAAATATATCATAAATAATACTCCACATTTTCCTATATTCATGTTATACTTATAAAAGAAAATGTTTGTTAAAGGGGAATGACCATGGGAAAGAACTTTAGATATTCTGTCGCTGTTTGCACCCTTCTTGCTTTATTGCTCTGCCTTTTCTGCGGATGCGCAGAAAAACCGCAGGAAGACTCTGCCTTCCTTGGGGAGTATGTAGAGAGCGAGGAGAAAAAGCCGACCGATCAAGTGCCGGAGGAAAAACCGGTACCCGAAAAACAGCCGGAGGAGAAACCGGAAGATACGCCGGCGGAGGAAGAACCCTCTGAGACGCCGTCTCAAGATGCTCCTGACGAGGAAAAAACTATTGAAACACCGTCTCAGGATACCCCTGCGGAGAAGCCGGCTGAGCCTGAGGTCGACGAGGAAGAAGAGACGAAAAAACCTTTTTCCATGGATAAGGCTATTAAGGTGGCGACCTTTAATATCAAAAATGCCATGGGCGGAAAAACCATCGACCAAATCGCAACGATGCTGAAGGAGTTGGATGCCGATTTGATCGGTCTGCAGGAAGTGTACTGTAATAATCCGAAGGTTTCCGGCGGAAATCAAGTGCAGACCATTGCTGAAAAAGCCGGCTATCCCTATTATTACTTTACCCCGTGCATTCAAATTGGGGATAACCATACCAAATATACCGGGACAGACAATGCCGCCGGTCAAGCCATTATCAGTAAACATCCGATCTTGACGTCAGAGGTGATCTGGCCGTCCGATCAAGGCGATTTCGGACTGCGTAATTTTGCTCGTCACGAAATCGATATCAACGGTAAAACCGTCGCCTTCTATAACTGCCATCTGGATTTTGATAAAGGCCGATTCCAATACGAAGAGGTGCAGGACCGGTATATGTCCAAGGATCAGTATGCCATCTGTGTCGGCGATTTTAATGAGACCATGGACGAGATGTTCTTGCAGTTTGATTACGAGAAATTCTATAGCTTCGCATTTGGCGAAGAGATGGAAAATCCCTACCGCAATAAAAAAGGAAACCAAGTGATCGACCATATCGTGGTCACCAAGGATACCATGTCCTGGTACGACGAAGAAGTCCAGAACGGTTATTACGTGATCCCCCATAACGGCGCCAGCGATCATAACCTGGTCTACGGCTACGTCAATCTGTTAGACTAAAAA
>JAZQAE010000154.1:0-5193 GCA_045544995.1 Eubacteriales bacterium | reverse complement strand
CTTGCATGTGTTAGGCACGCCGCCAGCGTTCGTCCTGAGCCAGGATCAAACTCTCTAAAAAAAAATTAAATCAAGTTTTTATCCAGCTCATAACAAATCTCAAAATTCTGGCTTCTAAGTTTTGTTAATCGCTTTCGCCATCCGGTCTTTGACCGAATGGTCTTTACAATTAACGGGTCCTTCTTAAATGATGCTGTTTAATTTTCAAAGTCCGCTGCTATCCCGATTTTTCAAGGTTTTCCGACCCTCTTGGACCGGCCCCTTTTTTCGGGCGCCCATATATAATACCACTCCGAAATGCATTTGTCAACACTTTTTTCAATTTTTTTCAGAGTATTATTATCCTTGCCAAAATCTGCCGTTTTTATGCATCAAAACCGAATTCTTCTGGCCAGTCTGCGCCGACGGCGATTATTATTTTGCCAGATCATAAATATAATGTAGACAATTACCAACACCACAAGGATCAAGGCGATGATCCGGACGATGGTATTGCTGAAGAATTGGCGGATCAGATGCAGATAATACAGAATGTTGCTCCGCTCCAGGGCGGTACTGGCCACCAGATTGACGGTGCCGTACTCGACGCCGTCCTTTTTAAGGGTCACGGTTCCCAGCACGTCGCCTACGGCGATGGGGGCATACGCCACCTCTTCTGTCTGGATAACACGCTCGAAGCTCTCGATGTCCACGTCATCTGCCACCACGGCCTCCACCGGTTTCTCCGGGATCAGCACCACGTAATCGCTTTTTGCGCAGAGTTCTACGTTGATCTCGCAAACGGAAGTGCTTTCCTTCAAAAGGGTCTGGATGCCAAAATTGCTATACGCCCATTTGAACAGCGCAACAGAATCCTCGAAGACCGGATTGGGCTTCAAATCATAATCCGCATTCATCATCAGGCAGAGATATTCCATTCCCTTATACTTGGCGGTAGAAATCAGGTTATAACCGGCGGCGGTGGTACTGCCGGTCTTGCCGGCTACCGCATATTTATAATAATTGCCGGAGTTCATCCGGATCAATTGGTTGGTAGAGATCAGCGTCCGGGCCTCATTCTTATTGGTAGCCGGCAGGCGATAACTGCTGGCGCTGAGGTACGGCAACAGCCGATCGTCGGCAAACACCTTTTTTGCCATGATGGACATATCCCGCACGGTAGTATAGTGATTCTCGTCGGTCAGGCCGTGGGTGTTGACGAAGTGGGTGTCCTTCATGCCCCATTCGGCAGCCTTTTCGTTCATCTTCTCCACAAAGGCAGAGATGCTTCCGCAAAGGTGAATCGCCAGAGCGTTGGTGCCCTCATTGGCGCTGGAGACGGCAATGCCGTACAGAATGTCTTCCAGCACCACCTCTTCTTCATCCTTCAGTCCCATATTGGAACTGCCGATCACCAAATCTGCATAGGCCTCTTTTTTATCAAAGGTCAGAGTGGCCCTCAGGTCGGGGATCAGGTCGATCGCCACCGCCATGGTCATCAGTTTGGTGGTGGAGGCAGGATAGATCTGCTCGTCCGCATTTTTCTCGTAGATGGTGGCACCGGTGTTCATGCTGATCAGCATGACGTTTTCCGCCTTGACCTTGGGGGCATCTTCAATGGCGGATGCCATCGGCACACAAGACACCAGTAAAACCAACATTATTATAAAAGTAAAAACTCGTTTCATTGGAACCTCCTTAAGCAAATACGAATCATCTCAACCTGATTTTTAGGGAAAGCGTTTTCGCCTTTGCTGTGTTAAAATACTCGTTAATCCGACAGGATTAACTGCGTTTTATGCCTTGCAAATCCGAAAATCTTCTCCCTAAAAATTCTTCGACCTTAAAATGAGCAGAATTTTTGATGATTTTGGGTGCGAAGGAATTTGTAAGGCTGACGCCTTCAAATGACGACAAATCAAAAAGCGCCGAAATTCTGCCATTTCAGGCAAGTTCAGATTATTCGTATTTGCTTAAAAGTGGGGTAACTTTTATTATAATAGATAGGAAGAAAAAAATCAATTCCCCAATTTTGAAGAAAAATAGATTGAAAATGAAAAATATTTTAAAAACCTCTTGCCAAAAATAAAAAAATCTATATAATAGATATGTGCCGACATCAATACGGCAACAATTCGGGGTGTAGCGCAGTTGGTAGCGTGCTTGGTTCGGGACCAAGAGGCCGGGCGTTCGAGTCGCCTCACTCCGACCATAAAAAGAAGGTAGGATTTATTCCTACCTTCTTTTTATATTTGAAGAAGCGCCCGTGCCTCTTGTTTGTTCCGAACCAATTCGGGACCAAGTACCGAAGCCGAGCGCCGCCGGGGGCGGATGCAGCGAGGCTGCAGGTGGGGTAAAATAACGAGCTTATTCGGCTCGCGATCCAATTCCATTTTTGCAGAGCCTAACCGAAAGCCGAAAAGCGACTATATTTTGCCCGTTAGTCCGGGCGTTCGAGTCGCCTCACTCCGACCATTAAAAAAGAGACCACATTGTGGTCTCTTTTTAATTTGTTTCAGTCGATGGTTCGTCCGTTGTTTCGGGGGCAGACGAGGGTGTTTCTGTCTCCGGGGTGGACTCGACGTCGGGAGACGAGGGTGTTTCAGTCTCCGGGGTAGACTCAACGTCAGGAGATGGCGTTGTTTCTGTTTCGGGTGTCGTCTCTGGCTCGGGAGTGGTCTCTGTGGACGGAGTTGTTTCCGGCTCGGGTGTGGTCTCAGTAGACGGAGTTGTCTCCGGGTCAGGTGTGGTCTCTGTAGACGGAGTGGTTTCCGGCTCAGGAGTCGTCTCCGGTTCAGGGGTCGGCTCTTTCTCGGGCTCCGTGGAGAGGGTCTGATTATTTGCAGGAGGCGGAGGTGTTATCACGATCGCATCCTGATCCTCAATATAAAGAGGGTTATCGCTTACATCGTCATCTCCATAGAGTGCAGAGGTTCCCCAATAAGAAAAGAATTTTATCGTCATGGCGGACGGCACATCTAAGGTGAATTTTACGGTCGCATCGGTTTTATCCTGTTTCATATCGGCACCAATCTGCGCCGTATAATAGTCGGTACCGTCTATCTTGACGAGACAATAGCCGGTTTTTGCAGAACTGTCTCCCTTGGCGAGCGTTATCGTATGGGTTCCGGCATCCAAAGAAGCGATTTGTGCATCGCCTTCTTTGGTGACGGGGACCGGTTGTTCGTTTTTATCCACGATCGTGATCTTGGCTTCAAAGGTTGCCGCCTTGAGTGTGGTGCAACCGGAGGTGACGCTATGAGTAAAATAGGCAAATGCGGTGATGCTCATCGCTGCCAGACACAATAAAACAATGACGATGAACGATACCAACCGTGTCAGCATTACTTTTTCGTTGATCTTCCCGCCTTTAGGAATACGAAAAAGTTCGTCATGCAATTTTCTCATTTGCGCACCTCCTTTCAAGATTTATTTTGCGCTCATTTTACAATTTGATCCGCCTTAACGGTAATGCCCAGTTCGATCTGCGGCATGATTTCGCCACGGTAGTTGGCTACGTTGCCGATCTCTTCAGGCATACGAACGATCAGGGCAATATACTTCGTCGCATCTGCGGTCAGTTCAAATACACCCAGGTTGGAATAATTGTGCAACGGCATATCCGCCGCACGAATCGCTTTTTCTCGATCCAGAACCCCATTTTTCAGTTCCGCTTCGGAGTCGGCATGGATAACGCCGAACCGCAAATGCTCCTGCAACACGATGGGTTGCCCAAAGGCATTAATTGCGGGGGTGGGGCCGGTGCCGTTCACATTGACGGCGGTATAGAAGTTAAAGGGGACGGTGCCATTATTTTTCACCTTTAGATAGACGACCTGGACGTATCCGGGCTCGTACAAGGCTTCTTTATCAAAGATCTCGGTCTGACTATCTACCTTTTCCCAGGTGCCGTCCGCCAATTGATGGGACACTTCCAGTTTGAAATCGGCAAAGTGGAAGATATTATTGATCTCCGGGGAGGTGTCCGCAAACCATGCCAGCGATGCACCGGTGCCGAGAATGCCCCAGAGAATGAGTGCACACAGACTGAGGGCTAAGGCTATTTTCTTATATTTGATTTTTGCGGGGGCTTTCATGCCTTATCCCTCCTTTTCATCATTTTTCTGGATTTTCTTTTTTGCGCCACACCAAGAGAACCACGATCATGGCCAGGGCGCCGATCATTAAGGCGATCCACCATCCTATCCGGGAATTATCGCCGGTATAGGGCGGTTTGGGGTCGGTTTCTTCGATGGGAAGTTCTTCGATCTTGAATTCCCAATCGAGATAGCCGATCTTATTTTGAAATTCGTTGTCCAGCTCTACGGGGACGGTCAGCGTTACGTCCAGATCGACCGCTCCGCCGGAATAAAGGGTGCCGAGGCAGACCCAATCGGTGAGTTGTGCCGTTTCATTGGCTGCGGCATCGAACATATATGCCATTTTATTTTCTTCGCTCTTTTGCACCTGCAGTCCCAGTTTGGAAAGGAATTCCGCCGACTCCTCATGGGCGCCCAGTGCACGCAGATAAATTTTAACCTTTACCTTTTGATCTGCTTCGTTTTTTACGGTGATCTTTTGGGTCAAGGTGTCGCCGGGCATGACGCCCTTGAAATTCGGAAACAAATCAGTCGGAGACTCTTCGCTGCCCGGTTCAAACACAAAGTTTCCTGCGTTTCCGCTATAGGTTACCGTTCCCTCTTCGGCAAAGGCGGGGACAACAGAAGAAAGAAGCAACAGGGCGGAAATCAACAAAGTAATGATTCTCTTCATTTACGCCTCCTCCTTCGGCCAGCCGGAGGCGGTATAGGGATTGCCGTCAGTGATGGGATTATTCTCGCTCTGTACGGCCTCGGCAACCACCGTCAGCTGAAGGGTTTTACCGAGATAGCTATTATCCATCTTGGATCCCACGATCTCCACGTGGGAAAAGACGTTGGGGGTGGTCTGGCCGGGCTCTACAATTCCCGTATAGTAATACCAGCCGTCCTTCCATTGCCACTTTTCCTCGTTGATATTGAGTTTGAAGCAATCCTCTGCGGACAGTTCCTTGGAATCGATACCGTAAACCACTTTGACCCGCAGATAGAAGGGATGCTCGCAATCGCTCTCGATGCTCACTTGCTTGGAAACCACGTCTCCGGGAACGATATACACGCCTTCCTTGGGGAACTCGGTTCCCTGATCGGTCTTTTCGTGGATGATAAAACGAAT
>JAZQAE010000153.1:0-1893 GCA_045544995.1 Eubacteriales bacterium | reverse complement strand
CCCAAGAGGCAGGCGTCTATGCGGTGACCACCAAAAAAGGCAAACAGATCTTTAATACCGGGCATTCCGAATATGACGCCATGACGCTGAATAATGAGTATCAGCGTGATCTGTCCCAAGGGAAACCCATCAAGATCCCGGTGAACTACTTCCCCGGCGACGATCCCAGAAAGAAACCCTTGGTGACCTGGCGCTCCTGTGCGAACCTGCTGTATAGCAATTGGCTGAATTACTTTGTTTACCAGACGACGCCCTACGATCTGAATAAAATCAAGTGAGGAAGAATACGATGAAAAGAATAACCGCGATTCTGTTGATCTTGGTGATGGCATTGAGTCTTTTGACTGGATGCGGAACCGACGTGCCGGAAGAGGAAGCCTTTGCCGGAACCTTTGAGGAAGGGCAGGACGAAACCCCTTCCACCACCCCGGAAAAAGAAGAGGAGCCCCAAAAGCCTACCGAGCAACCGAAGGATGAACCTTCCAAGGAAGAAGAAAAGCCGGTAGAGAAACCGGAGGAAGAGCCGGAGAAACAACCGGAGGAAAAACCGGAGGAGAAGCCGGCAGAGCAACCGGAAGAAAATACAGTGACCACTCCTAAGGAGGAAGAACTGGCCAATCTCTATCAGAGCAGTGTTGCCTCCACCTGTATCAGCTATACCGGAAAGAATACGAAAAATGCAGACTTTTCCGTCTCTAAGCCCATCGACGTCAAAGAAGGGGACACCCTGACCTTTGGCCCCATGGCGGCGGCGCAGGTGGTAATGGGCTACGTTTATGACGCCAACGGAAAGCCTATCCAGTTGATGAACGCCCACTATGTGAAAGAGAGCGCTGTCTTTGCAGGCGGAATGAAGCTCTATACCTATACGGTGCCGGCCAATGGTGCCACTGTCAAATTTAACGTGCATAACAATAGCAAGAGCGATTTCGTAGTGGCACGGAACAATGAATTTGATCTCAAGGAATATTCTCAGCTGAGCGGGATCTTGGCAGACTTTGTGGACGACGCCTTGAAGAATAAAAAAGGCTTGTTCGTGGGGGACTCCATCTGTATCGCCACCCGGGACGAAAAGATGGACGGGATGAGAGGTTGGCCCCGTCGGATCGCCGATACCTACGGCATGAATGCCGTCAATAACGGCAAGAGCGGTGTTTCCGTCTCCAATAAACGTTCCCAGGGCACCGTGTTGACCCAGCTTCTGGAGAAAAAGACCGAGCAGTACGACTACGTGGTATTGCACGGCGGTGTCAATGATGCTTGGTCCTTGGTGGACGTGGGGATCATGACGGATGGCTTCGATCCCAAGACCTTCGATCCTGCCACCTTCGGCGGCGGATTGGAACTGCTGATCTATAACGCCATCCTTCATTACGGCGATAACGCTTCCATCGGCTATCTGGTGAACTTTAAAGCGCCGGCCTGCCAAAAGGGCACCGTTGCAAACATGACGGAATATAATGAATTGGCAAAACAGATCTGTGATAAATGGGGGATCACCTATTTCGATATGTATAACCATGAGGAGATCACCAAGCAATTAAAGATGGATACCTTGATCAATACCACCGACTATATCCATCCCAGTTCTTCCGGTTATGATATTCTCACTCCCTTTATTGCAGACTATATGAAGACTTCGATGGTTCCCTGCAAACAGGAGATCCTGCAGACAGTTTTAGGAAAATAAGGAGGTATTATTATGGCTTTTTGTACGAAATGTGGCGCTGAACTGGCGGAGGATACCCGCTTCTGCCCTAATTGCGGGCAAGAAAAAGGGGCAACCGTCCAGAGCAATTTGGAGCAGGATGCAAAAGAGAATAAGGTCTACGGCATCCTGGCATATCTTGGAATTTTATTGTTGGTGACCATCTTTGCAGCACCCAAGAATTC